>CAJXZP010000003.1 GCA_913062955.1 uncultured Flavobacteriales bacterium
GAATTGCGGTCGCTTTTGCGACCAGAGCATGGTAAGTGTTTGAACCACGATCTCTTGAGAACCACCTTCCAAAAAGTGTCTTTTTTTTGATTCTTTTTTTGGTCATACAAAAAAAGAATATCAGAAAAAGTGCTGCAATTAAGCTCTCCTATTAGCTTTCTAAGAAATCACTAACTATTTAGTTTTTCTTGTGGAATGAAATCGAGCAATCAATTGATATACAATCAATCAATCAATCGCCAATTTTTTATTGGCGTTGTTCTTTTTGGTCAGTGGTAGTGGTTCATCACTTGGAATTGCGGTCGCTTTTGCGACCAGAGCATGGTAAGTGTTTGAACCACGATCTCTTGAGAACCACCTTCCAAAAAGTATCTTTTTTTTGATTCTTTTTTTGGTCATACAAAAAAAGAATATCAGAAAATGTGCTGTAATGAAGCTATCCAACCAATAGGAAACAAGTGTAAGTATAACCACAATAATATTAATGTATTGATATACAATGAATTAATTATCGTCAACTAAAACTAATGGGATTTAATAGCCGTTATCATTGATTAAAGGTCTAATTATTGCACAGCAGAAAACTAAAAAATATGAAAAAAGCAATTTACCTCTCTTTCGGCATGATCCTGTTCACGACATTCACGTCATTGGCTCAATTTGATAAACTCAAAAAAGACCTCGGTAAAAAGATCGAATCCACCGCACCTTCTGTAGGGTTAAGTGAAGAAGAGGTAGGTTCTGGACTGAAAGAAGCGCTCATATTAGGAGTAGAAAAAGGAGTGAATCAACTGTCGCAACCAGATGGCTTTTTCAAAGACCTTTCTATAAAAATTCCCTTGCCGGAAGAAGCAAACGTGGTGGAATCTAAATTACGTGGCCTGGGGCAAGATAAATTAGTGGACGAGACTATTGAGTCTATTAATAGAGCTGCGGAAGATGCCACTACTGCTGCGAAAGAGATTTTTGTAACAGCCATTAAAGGAATGAGCATCGATGATGCGATGAGTATTCTTCGAGGAGAGAAAAATGCAGCCACCCAATTTCTGGATAATGCCACAAGAGCTAGTTTGATCCGTGAATTTAAACCTATCGTTGAAGAGTCATTGGATAAAGTAGGAGCTACAAAAAACTGGAATACCCTTTTCACGAACTACAACAAAATACCCTTCGTAAAAAAAGTAAATCCAGACCTGGTAGAATATGCTACCACTAAAGCCATTGATGGATTGTTTATTCAAATTGCAAAAGAAGAATTAAAAATTCGTCAAGACCCTGCTGCACGAGTAACAGACCTCTTGAAAAAAGTATTTGAGTAGGTAAATAGCTAACAGCGAAGACTAAGACTAAGACAAAAACAAAGACAAAGGCTGAGGCCAAAGCATATGCAAACGGCCGAAAGCCAAAGTCCTTCATCTATCATCCATCATCTATAGTCTATAGTCCATCATCTTTCATCCATAGTCCAAAGCCAACAGCCGACAACTAGGTTTAAGGTAGAGAGCTAATGGCTGCTAACCCCCAATCACCTTACCCTACCAAAGCACAGATTAACCTATTTTAGTTTTTCAATCCGCTTTACAGGTTAGTAAACCGTTATAGCAACCGTATATCAATCAGAAACATGAATTTAGCTAACTACAAACCATAAATACCGATTATTGGTTTACTATTTGCAAAACCAGAATACCTTAGAAAACCACCTATGAAATGCAATCTCGTTCTTTTTTCCATTTTTGTTCTAATCGGGTTTAGAGCACAAAGCCAAGAAAATTATTCCGTAGTTGCAGAAAATGGATTGATTGTAAGAGCGCAACCTAGTTTTGATTCTCCTCGTTTAGGAAAGTTTTTATGTGGTGAACCTTTGAAACTACTTAAAAAAACGGATATCCAGATTGAAATCCCTGTAGATAGCCAATCCATTAAGGGCTATTGGTATTATGTGATATCTAAATCAAGAGTAAGCCCAGAACTGAAAGGATATGTTTTTAGTGCTTTTTTATTGAAATTCAATGCCCCAGAAAGGACGGGCATGACGTGTGAGGAAAATGAAATAGTATGTAGTATTCAAATAGCTACGAAACAAACTCAAATTGAAATATTCAATTATCAAATTGAGGCTCAAGACAAAAAGCATGATACGCTTATGTTACATGAGGCCGTGTTTTATGAACTAGGAGATAAACTATTAAAAGTCAAACCCAAAAACGACATTAAAAAAATAGAGGTGTTTTATACGCTATTAGAAACTTTAAACGAGTGGGGCAATGAAAGAAACGAAGCAGGGGTAATTCCTAAATGGAAAGGTTACCAACCTTACCAAAAACTGGAGGTGGTCAACCAATGGTTTTACAGAATACCGCTAATAAATGATGAAAATAGAAGAGAGGCTACTGCTAAGAGAATGAAATTAAAACGTTCTCCCCATTGGGATCACATAGGCGAAGGATGGTGGGTTCCTATGTATCTATACGAGGGTTTAATTGTTCCTTACGAAATCAGTTCGGCCATTCTAAAAATTGTGATTACCGATCAAAACAATGAAACTAAAACGGAGTTTATAGAAATCGGATTTTCCTATGGATGTTAAGGGAAAGAATGAAATGACGGAGATTCCCCGCAAATAATAATAATTGGCTAACGATTTCATTCGGGGGTGTTTCCAAATCCTCAAAAAGCACAAACAGCCATGTGTTTTACAAGAAAGAGATATTATCTGTAAAGAATTATGAAGCGACATGTTGATGGGGGCGTGAGGCAATACTACAATCCACACCCTACAAAAAAGCGATATAGAAATTAATCTATACCGCTTATTTTTTTACAGATTTATGGTCTATAATAAATAGAGAAAATTAAAGATGAGTTAAAGCCCTAGCATCCTCTGGTCGTAATGGTATATTGTAAATGCGGACTTCCTCCATGGTTACACTAACCGAACCTTCTGGATTTGTTGTGTTTCCTTGTAAATGCCGGGTGCCTATTAAAATAATAGGATCTATATAGGAGGGAAGCTTTGAAGCTGCGTTACCGGAGCATGCAGTACCTTTAATTTCTCCTTGTTTATTTTCAAATGAGTAGAGGAGGGATCCATCCATAAAAACAGTTATTTTAAAGGTTTGAGGGTTAACTTGGTGGTAGGTGATGGCAATTTGTACCTCTTTCCCGTTTTCGAATTTACCTTTGTCACTGTTTTTTGTTCTACACCAGTATCCACTTCCTGCTAAAAGTTTCCCTTTTTCTAGTTCTCCCATAACAATACCATCAAAATCAGAATTATCCGATTGATCTACACTGACTAATGCTCCCCCTCTAACATTGATATTATTGACTCTAGCTCTGGCGTAAATTGTTTTTTCGGTCAAAGTGATGTTGCCCGTGGCTTTCAGGTATTGACCCGTACGAAGCGTTAAACCAGTTGTGTCGGCTTCAGGAGCCCCTTTCATTCGTACTAGTTTACCAAAGTTTCCTTGTTTGTCGGTCATTGGATGACTGCCGGTGAAATCCCAGTGGGCTACCAATGCGCCTGCCGATTCTGAAACGGAAAACCAGGGGGATGCAATGGTAACATTGGCATTGACATAGGAACGATGAGAAACGCCAAATCCCTTATTGACATCTAAATAGGTTTTGCCACAAGTTCCTTTATAGATTTTCCATTGGGATCCCAGGTTTTCAATATTTGCCAGGCAATACTTAGTTTCATTGCTAGAAGTGGTTACCTTATTATAACACGGACAATCCTTGGTATACATTGTATTTGTGGTGGTACTGGTTTTTATCCATGCACCTGCAAATTTAGGGTGGTATTGTTTTGGGCCGAACTCTGTATCCGCATTGACATAAAATACGTTTTCGGGGTAGTATTTGTTTTGTGCAAATATGGAGATAGAGGCCCAACTTAAAATGGTAAATACCAATAGAATACTTTTTTTGTTTACGAGGTTCATAAAATTAATTTATATGTATATACCTACTCTTTTTCGGATTTTCAGCAATCTCCTGCTAAGAAAATGTTTATGGTTTTTTAGCACTGTAAAACTATTTGGAGCTTATAAATATGGACGGTGTGTTTCTACGTGAAATGAACACGTAGTTTTACGTAAAGTGGAAAATTGAAGTGTTTCATTGGGTTTTAGGGAGTGGAATGTGTTGGAAATCGGTATTTTATGTACGGATAGGTTGGTGGCTTAATAAATGACGATACCGTATTTCCCCTTTAAGTTTTCAGGTATAAATACGTTTGTCTAGCATTAATTATTTCATTGTTTTGGAAGAAATAATTATACTATGAAAAATCAAATTTTAACCATTTTAATTCTGTCAATTGTTCTAATAGGATGTTCAAACTCCTTTCAACCAAACTCAATAAACCCTGCAACAGATTGTGCCGAAGTAAAAGATCATAAAGTTTTTACAATAACGGCTAATGTATGGGTGAACTCTTGGGCTTTTTTACTAAAAGAAATTTATAATGAAGATCAGCTTGTAAATGATTCATCTGATTTTTTATTAAAACGCTCCTTTGACCCTTCGGAAGTTTTAGAATATTTAAATATATGCGAAGGTTGTGAAGGTTGTGAAGGTGGTGAAGACTGTTCAGAATGTGTGGATTGTAGAGATTGTACGAATTGTGGAGATGTACGTATTTATTTCGTGGATTTGCATGACTCCCCTAATTTGTGGTTAGTTAATGATTTGATGATGGTAAATGTGAAGGATTGTAAAGATCAATTAGGTGCCACCTTTCTGGTGGCGGATAGCTCTGGATCTTATTATATTTCTGAAGAGCAAGCAAAACATGCGGTTAGAAGAAAGGTTAATAATGATACGGTTGTAAATTACGCTTTTATAAAAAATGTTTATTCGTATACATTTGAAAAATGTACCATTAAAAAACAGGCACAAAATGCCTTGGAATCACATAAAAAATTGGATTTTGAATTTGCCATTCATGATACTGACCCTTCCAAGTCTACCACTCCAAATATTATGAATTCTAAGGGATTGTTGGCGATTGATTTACTGGTGACAACTCCTACTAATGGTCAGAAAGAATATACAGATTTTGCACGTCCTTGCCCGGAGTTATGTGGTACAGAAAGTCCGTTCTACTATTTAGCTATACAAAGTAATGAATGAAGCAATAAATGAAATATTAATCCATGTAACCAAATGGGCGCAACTAGCACCGTTAAGTCCTCTTATTGTTGGGATTATTAGGTACAAGAAGCTTTCATTTGCACAACAATTTTTTGTAGGATTCCTACTATTGATAGGTTTAAATCAGTTAGCTGCTGCTATTGTTTCGGATGTACTGTTAAAGTCAAATTTACCGCTTTATCATTTATATATTTTAATGGAAGGCATCTGTATTTTTTTGTTGTACACAAAAAGATTTCAAGGTTCACTAAAAACCAATAAAACAGTGATTTGGGCTATTGGGGGATTTGCATCCGTTGTGGTAGTAAATGGAATCTTTATTCAAGGAATTTTTGCATTACCCAATTGGTCCAGAAGTCTAGAAAGTATTCTCATAATTGGAGTTTCTTTATATTATTTCTACTTCATTTTTAAAGAAGGAAAGATCAAGTACTTGGATCGTAGTTTTTGGTTTTGGATGAGTTCCGGTTTATTGATATATTTTAGTTCCAATTTAATGTTGTTTGTTTTTACCAATATGCTTACTCATCGTAACGACCAACTCTTTTTGGGTGTTTGGTCTATTCATGCAGTATTAAATGTAGTGTTGTATGGATTTTATACCCTAGCCTTATTATGTCAGGATCAGGAATCTTAATGCTTTTTTTAGCGAGCTCTATTATATTCTTACTGATGGGTTTAGCATTGGTTCTATTTATTATGCAATACCAAAAAAAAACAATTTTACAATCGGAAGAATTGCAAAATTCTAAGGTGAATCATCAAAAGCAAATGCTCGATGCTACCATTGAAAGTCAAGAATCTGAGCGGAGCAGAATTGCGTCAAATCTTCATGATAGTTTAGGGGCTCAACTTAGTACCATTCGTTTGTTTATGTTGATGCAAGGCGAAGAAAAAAAAGAGTTAAAAGCGTTTGCAGATGAATCTGCCGAAATGTTATTAGAAAGTATCCAAGAAGTTCGTGAAATAGCTCAGGACTTGCTTCCTGGAGCATTAAAATATGGCGGATTAGTATCTGCATGTACGCAGTTTTTTAATTCCATTGAAAAATCAACGGCCATTCAATTAAATGCGGCATTCACTGGGGATATCATTAGGCTTTCTGAGAAAAGTGAACTGTCCGTCTTTCGGGTGATTCAGGAGTTGGTTAACAACACATTAAAGCATGCGGATGCTAATGTAATTGAGGTGGATCTAAACTTTCGGGATTCAATGCTAAGGGTAACCTATAAAGATAATGGAGTTGGCCTACCCAAGAATATTAATAATCACGGTTTGGGACTGTATAATATTGAGTCTAGAATTCAATCACTTAAGGGAGAATATTCTGTTCATAGTAATCCCGGAAAGGGAGTGGAGTTCAGCATTGAAATTCCCTTAACCAGGAACATATTTTCTAATTAAATTAAAATTTATGCGATTAGCGTTAGTAGATGATCATCAGCTTTTCAGGAAAGGAATGGCATCTTTATTGGATAAAATGGAAGGTGTTCAGTTAGTTTTTGAAGCATCTAATGGAAGGGAGTTTTTAGATCGATTGCATAATAGCAAAATTGATTTGGTGTTATTGGACATGAAAATGCCTGTTTTGGATGGCGTTAATACTTTGGCTGAACTTAAAAAGCGAAAATCAGAAGTGAAGGTTGTTTTTCTAACCATGGAAGCCGATGATGAAACCATACTTCACTGCTTAGAGGAAGGGGCAAATGGCTTTTTAACTAAGGATGCGCATCCTAAGGATGTAAAAGATGCCATTTTCTCTATTCGGGATTCTGGTTTCTATTCGAGCCCTAAAACAACCCAGGTAATGATGAAGGGACTCTCTAAATGGAAGAATGGAATAAGGAAACCTCAAATATCATTTACCGATCGTGAAATGACGGTTTTGAAATTAATTTGCTTGCAAAAAGCAACCATAGATATTGCCGATGAAATGTGTTTGAGTCCACGTACCATTGAGGGATATAGAAGAACCCTGTTAGAAAAAATGGGGGTAAACAATAGCGTTGGGTTGGTTTTATTTGCATCACAAAAAGGTTGGCTTGAGAAATGGGAGAACGGTCTAAATTAATTTAAAGCTGTTTTTTTTCCACGAAAGGTGTTACAAACATTCCAGGCCATTCATCCATAGTCTTTCATCCAAAGCCAACAACTAGGGCTACGGTAGGTAGCTAATGGCCAATAGCTGCTACCTCTCCAACCACCTTACCCTACCAAAGCACAGATTAACCTATTTTAGTTTTCCAATCCGCTTTACCGGTTAGAAAACTTTTATAACAACCGTATCATCAATCAGAAACATGAATTTAGCTAACTAATTTCACCAATCCAATCCAATCCAATTCATAGCCATTCCATTTTTCTCCTCCGGCCCCTTATTAAACTAAAGTGCAAATTGGCAAATGTAGAAAGCCCTTGCCTTCGCCAAGCCCCCCCCCAGCACCTTACCCTAAAAGCGTCTGTTGTGGTAGTATATCTTTTCAATTACAAAGCCATTTCAACTTCGGTTTTTTTGACTCTCAGTTCCTGTTATGAGTGTATTAATTGTGAAAAGTGAAGTTCATAAAACTACCCATTTACGCATTCGTTTTTGCTCCTTTTTAAGTAGGTGATTAATTTGTTTTTGTAAAAAAACAACGCTCTTTACTAACGGAAGGTGAAATAATTACGTGTTTATTATTACTTGAGGCATGAAGAAGCAATTGCCGGCAGACTAGCTTCATGTGTTTGACCACAAATTTTATTCATTCTTAAAACTTACGCTATGAAAAATTTTAGTATCCTATTTTTTTTGATGATTTGCATCCAAGGTAATTCTCAATCTCCCGATAATTTTAGAACCGTTAATCCTGTTAATTTTGAAAGTGTTAGAAGCCTAAATGAAATTAATGATGACAATCTGGCGGATGCCTATCCTTGGATTAGTTCAGATGGCTTACGTATTTATTATACAAAAGAGTATAGTGATGGGCAAGAGTTAGTTTTTACCGAACGAGAAAATTATGATTCTGATTTTAGTGCTCCTGTTATCGTTCCAACAGGAAATATAAGGCCTACTTCGTGTTGGTTGTCAGCAAATGAGCTAACGGCATATGTAACCGAAATTAATCACCTGTATTTTTTGAAACGTTCCAGTCGTAACTCAGACTTTGAACCGCCAGTAGAAATACATTTGGATGGCGCTCCTAGTTACACCTTCCTTACTAGGGCTTCTCTTGATTTATCTCAAAATGAGTTATTTATTAGCATCGATGCAGTGGGCATGAAACGTTTAAACATGGCCCAATTTAAACGGACTTCTGAAAGTTCTTTTTCATTTGAAAAATATATTTATCTACCATTTGATTTTATTCCAGTTTTGGGGCAATTATCAAAAGATGGACGTAGCCTGTGTATCTCTGTAGAGAATAATGATGAGCCTGCAAAATTTTATAAATTGTCTAGAACCAGTGCAACAGAAAATTTTGATTTAAAGTCATTTCAAGAATTGAAAGGCTTGAATAGCTTGGGTGGACTTATGAGTCAACCATCTACCTCAAATAATATGGAGTGGGTAGTTGGAGTCCGAAATTCAGGAGGGTACTGGGAAAACAATGATTTATTTATTGCTCATAAAGAATTTTCTATCGATTTTTATGAACACCAGCAGCCGTTAAATGGGATGGTGTATCCAAACCCTACTACCGGTAGAATTACAATAGTATGTGGCGCTTCTGATGTTAACGTGGAGATTTTCAGTGTTATGGGACTGCAAATAGATCGTTTTATTTCTTCCTCGGCACGGGTTAATTATCAAATAGAGGAGGAGGGAGTGTATATAATACGCATGTTCACGGAGCATGGGGTTCAAAGTCAAAAGCTTATAGTGAGTCATTAATAAATAATTTAAGTTCTCTTTGGGTTAGGAACTCAAAGAGAACTTTGTCATCTCAAAATTCAGGAGATGGTTCATTCGTGCAATTCCAACGGCTAAACGGATAAAGATGGAAGGGCAATCGGTTTGTTAAGTTTAACCGTAATGACTAATTAACGCTTGTCATAGAGCCATTCTCTTCTAATACATTATTAATAACACTAGAATTGGTCAAGTGGTATCATGGGTAGTTTGAGAAGCATCTTTACGTAGTTGAAATTAAATCCTATGTTTAGAACAAAAGTAGAAGGCCTTCAAGTTACCTAGGTCAATCCCATCAAAAAATAATTAATATGAAACCATTTCTTTTTTTGAGTTTCCTATTTCTGAACCAATGTGCAATGAGTCAAACAGATAGTTTACCTGTAAATCTACAAATAGGAGATACGCTAGGCATCGTTATTTCCAAGGAGAGCTGTCATATTAGTTACAAGCAATACGTACAGATTTATGCTTCAAATGATTCTCAGATGGTGATTAATTATTCTTCGTATCATTTTTCTTCTTACTTCTTTTCAAATGACAAAAAGCCATTTATTCATCATAGGAAAAATAGACAATTCTTAAAAACCAATAATATTAATCGAAACATTAGGTATCAGGAGGAGGAACTTCCATGGGATAGTTTAAAAGGGGAGTGCCCAGGTTTAATTTCTCACAGGTTCCTGAAAATTAAGCAAGACTCCTTTCGAGTTCTTCCCATTCATGACTTCTCTTTAGTTCATCATCTATTTACGGAGGTTTGTAAGGAAACCCTTCGTCCAAAAGGTCTCATATTTGCAGGCAACTATACCTATTTCAATTTCACATTCTATAGACACGGAATATTAACGACCCATGTCGTTGATAAAAGAATAAAAGGCTGGTATGATTTCATTGTACCTCCTAGCCCCTTACTAAACTAAATCGAAAATTGGCAAAAGCAGAAAGACTTAGCCTTCGCCAAAAGCCCCCAAAAAAAGCCAATCCTTTGCCATCTCTAAATCAAGTTAGATGAAGGGTTTTAGCTTATCAAACAGGGTAGTGCTCTAATTCCATTTTTTTTGACTTTCGGATCCGGTCTTTTTCTGATCCATTAAACGGAGCGGAAAAACAGAATCTAGGTGTAGCTCCTTTTATTTGTAATTGCCCACTTTTTCTCCCGCTACGTTTATATAGTAGAATTCTTTCCCTTTTTGAACCAAAGCGGTATTTGTTTCTAGGTCAAATTCATGTACAGAATCATAGATAGTCGGAATTATTTCTTTTCCCTCTGTATTCAGAAATCCCCATAAACCATCTCTTTGAACCATCGCAATGCCATTTTTAAAATAGGAAATCGTAGAATATAGTTGCTGGCAAATTACCTTCCCGGTACAATCTATAAAACCATATTTTGAACTATCGCTAACATAAATTAACCCTTGATTAAAGAAAAACATGTAGGTATACCTACGAGAGATAATTTCCTGAAAATCAATATCTGTTAATCTAGTTTCATTATTTTCTGTAAGTAAAAATAGCGTGTCTCTCGATTTAATATCTTCATATAGGGGTTCCAAAAGAAGGGTTCCTAAACTATCAATTAGGCCTATCCCATTTTCGGAATGAATAATTAACCCTGTTTTCTTAGGGGTGTAGGTGTCATTAATATTTTTTAAGCTCCCATTCTCACATGATCGGTAAACCGGAACAAAAGGACTGTAGGTATACCTTTCTATTTCTCCATACCCTCTTTGGCAACATAAAAATGTGTTCTCTACCTTATTGGGTGCTGTAAAATCCGAGTTTTTAAACGGATGATCAAATACATTGAATTGAGAAACTATCTCCCCGTTTTCATCTCTAAAAATGTACGGATTAGCGATCGGTGATGGATAAGTCATTGACCAGGATAAACCCTTTGGATACTGAGCCTCAAGAGTGCCTATTTGAAATTTCCAATTGCTTAAACTATCCACGGTAATCATCTGAATGCCATTGTAAAAAGGATGATATATTACTTGGGCACTTTTTTTATAAGATTGTGCATCGGTATGGAATGTAATTAAGAGAAACACAACACCTAACAGTTTCCATCTATTCACCTCACTAACCGTAAAACGTAGGTCTTTCATCACAGGAATATCTAAATTTCTTATCATAAGAATTAATTGTTTATTTGAAGCCCCCTCCAACACATGGCCATCAAAAAGCGAAGTCGTAGGTTTCTTATTGTTAAAGAAAAAAACAGGTACAGTGAAGTTTGAGTTAGCCTTAGTCAAAAGCCTTAGCCTTAGCTTTGGCCAAAAGCCAAAAGCCAAAGCTAATAACCCTCCTATATAACGATCTCCGAATGCATACGCATTCCTTACAAGTTCAATTTATTGATTTTCCCTTCTGGAGATACAAAATAGACTTCTTTCACTATTTTCGTTTTTATGATTTCCTGTACTGGTGCAGACTGTACCGGAGCTAATGGCTTATCCACTAAGCGGAGTTGGATTTCATATTCCACCTGCACCACGGGTTCTAGAATAGAGGTGTTAATCACAAAATCGTAACCTCTATTGGCAAGCGGCATGTAAAACTGAGAGCTTACTTTTTGATACGTTTTTACATTTTCCGTTTTCGAGAAACTCAAGGCATTGGAGCAATAGGCGGTGTATGTTTTGTATTGCTCTAAAGGATAATGCACCGCAAATCCATCCGCTAAAATTCGGTTTTTATCCGTAAAATCATTCCCCATTAAAGCACCGTATCGTGCCATTTTTTTCTTTAGAGCGATTTCCGATTTGGCAATTAATTCGGCCCGTTTTTTATCCATATCCTCAATAAAGTAATCTACTTTCACCAAGTCATAAATTTCGTTTTCGGAACAAATAGCTACTAAGGCTTCTAATACCGCAGGGTCAGAATATTTAAAATGAAGATTCTTTTTTAACTCAAACCCCATCGGGATTTCATTATAGGTCGTTTTAGAAAATCGCCTTTTTTCTTTGACCACCTCATACAAAGGCATAAACGAAATCATGTCCACATACATCTTTGTTTCGGGCGATTGTTCCTTTAAACTTTTACGAATAGCTTCCATTTTGGTTCTCAATAAATCGTTCGTTTCCTTTTGGTTTATCCCCACCTGGGTAGTTGTAAAAATGGCGAGGTATGAATCGGCTGTGGCATTATATAAGCCCTTTATTGAAAAAGTAAGATCACCCAAAGGCCGAAGTGGAATTCTTGGAGCTGCTTGTTGTGCTCTGGTGGGTAGTTGGTAAAAAATGTTGGCATCTGCTCTATAATCATAGTTTCCCTTTACCTGGGCATTTAATTGAATGGTTAAAAAGAGGCATGTGATTGCGACTAATGTGTTTTTAATAAGCATACGATATAGTTTTTTAAATTGTTTTATTCAAAGCACCACCATTAGGGGTTATTTTAGCTGCATGTTACTCGTAAAGGGTTTGTAACTTACTTTACAACCGTTTTACAAAGGGTTAATCGTATATATATTTAGATTTGAATTCAAACCAAACACCAGAGCGTATCTATTTTCAGAAACTCAAAATAAGAGTGAAGCATGAAGTTGAAATCCAGTTAAAAATTCGGAAAGAATTTAAGGATTGGAGTGGTTATGATATTCAAAATTTTCAAGATGACTTAGAAGTAAAATGTAAGAGTACCGTCAGTGAAAAATGGTTTTACAATCATTTCAAAAATGAAAACGAGAAATTACCGCGTGTAGATGTATTGAATTTGTTGAGTTTTTATTGTGGGTATAAAAATTGGGACGATTTTAAATTTCAGAATGAAACAAAAACGCCATCCATAAAAGGAAGTCGTTCTATTTGGCTACTAACGGTTTTGATCCTAGTTATGGGAGCGAGTACTGCTTTTTGGATGTCGTCCGGTACAAAAAACAGGATTATTATTTGTCACGATGCCTATACGCATGAACCCATTCTTGCAAAAAACGTACAGTTGGAATGGGGGGGAGTAAACGCTAAGATATCAAATACCACCTCTGTTATCTGGAGTATAAAGGTGAATGAAAAAGATACGCTGTTTGTGGATGGGGCTTATTACAAAGCTAAAAAAGTGGTTTTGAATCCAGATCTAATGGGGGACACTTTAATTATTGAATTGCTTCCGGATGATTACGCTTTAATGCTTAATTATTTTTCAAGAGCTACAAGTTCCAACTGGGAGAAAAGAAGTAAGCAACTGCGAGAGGCGATCCATGATGACGCAAAATTATTTCAAGTTCATGAAGATTTAAACGGGATTGAAATGTTGAATAAACAAGAATTTATTGACCGTTTAATCCTGCCCGTAAATAGTTTAAAAAATTTAGAAATTCTGCATATCGTTTATAAAGACAATCAAATTTACAGATTGCGATTTGTACAAAAAATTAAATAACATGAGAATTAAAACACTTTACCTATTTCTATTTTTGGTTACAGGTATGCATCAATTGAGCGCCCAAAACACCAGTAGTTATGCCGATATAGAAAATCGATTTACCAAAACAGAACTGTCCCAAACCGATAGTTTAGCGTTTAAGAAAGCGGGGTTTCAAAAAGCAAAATCATTGTTTGAATTTGGGGATGTGTATATGAGTAACTCGAGTAATGTATCGAACCAAGCCTTTGTAATTAAACATGTACCCGATTTATTTTATATTCCAGAAGGAGATACTCTAAATACAGATTCGGTGATGTTTTTGGTGAATACCATGATCACGAACGAAAAACCAAATTCTATTGATTTAACATTAGTGGATAAAGACGGTACTTTGGGACATGTGTTTACTTCTACAAAAAAACTAAATTTTAAAGCAGATATCATTATTGTCAAAGTACCCAAGAACTTTGGAAATAGCGAAGAAAAAATATGGCAAGTTTTCTTAACGAATCCATTGTTCTGGTAGTCTTCAGCACCTGGGTATCTTTAAATATGGTGGATTAAGTATTTTAGCTTTTCAACGTCTAAGGTTAGAGAAAAGGGAATAGCCAGCGGTTTTAAAAGAACCAAGATTCATCGGGTTTCCTTATTTTAGCTACTCCTAATTCTAATGGAAAATTAACTATGAAAAATAACTACTTAGCTTTTATGATATTTATTGTAATGGGTTTTCCGACCATAAATCAAGCCCAAGAGGTAACGCATGAAATAGGAATAAAAACAGGAATCAACTATTTTGTTTGGACGAATGAATTTTATACTGGACTTTTTAAGTCGCAAATACGACCAAATATTGGGGTGGAATATCAAGTCAATTTGATGAAACGGTTTTCATTGAAAACGAGTGTTAATTATCAAAAGAATGTTTTTACCCAAGATTATTCTCCTTGGAGTCCTATGGACGGATATGAAATAGATATTTCTACTCCTTATAATTCAAAATTAATTTATAAAAATGAGCATCTGTTTATTCCTATTTTGGCGAATTGGTCGTTTGGAAATAAAATCAAATTTTTTATGAATATTGGGCCATCGTTAAACTATGAATATAATTTCACAGGAGAATTCGATTATAATACCAACAAGGAGATTAGTGGGTTCGGATATACTAATTTCTCCCTTAAATATGCTTTTGGCTTTGGTTTTGCTACCCCATTAGGCGAAAAAATGGTATTTAAAGGAGAGCTTATGGGCAATATAGGATTTCCAAATCATAGTCATGGTTATAATCAAGTGGAGGGTTTGAATACCATGCTATTATTAGGCGTAAATTACAAGTTACCTTCTTCGTAGGTTTTAGGTAACAAGTGGAGAGTAAAGCATCCCAAGCCTTTTGCGTTCAAGTAATACAAAAAAAGCATGAATTTAAGTCTCCCGTTATTCCTCCTACACCAACACATTTACCATTGAATAATGCACATTAAAAAAATGAAAGCCGCTATACGTAGAAGATATGGTTCGCCCAAGCAGATAAAAATAGAAGAGGTGGATACTCGAGTTCCAACAGCGCAGGAAGTAGTTATTCGGGTTCATGCCACTACGGTGAACCGGACCGATTGCGCAAACCTCAGCGCCAAACCCTTTATTATGCGCTTTATCTTAGGTTTATTCAAACCCAGGAAAATTATATTGGGAACCGATTTTGCAGGAGAAGTCATCACCATCGGAACGGAAGTGAGCTCATTTAAGGTAGGAGATAAGGTATTTGGTTTTGTGGATACGGGGGGCGAATCTCAAGCGGAGTACGTAACCACCGCTATAGAAAACGTTTTTCCAATTCCCGCAAACTGTGATTATACACCAGCTGCCGCAAGTTTAGAAGGGGCGCATTACGCGTATTCTTTCGTACATAAAGTAAATTTAAAATCGGGTCAGCATATTCTAATCATTGGGGCAACGGGGGGGATTGGTTCTGCGTTGTTACAATTTGTCAAGCAATATGATGTGAAAATTACCGCCACCTGTAATACGAAGAACATCGAACTCATCCGATCTTTAGGCGCCCACAAAATTATTGATTACACCCAAGAAGACTTTACAGATTCCCAGGATACCTACGATTTTGTTTTTGATACGGTAGGTAAAAGTACATTTGGAGCGTGTAAACCTGTATTAACCGAAAATGGGATGTATATTTCTTCGGAGTTAGGCCCTTATTCACAGAACATTTTTTATCCGTTATTAACTTCCATGGCCGCTAAGAAGGTCATCTTTCCTATCCCGTTTAACACTCAGAAAACAATACCGTATATCAGTCATCATTTAGCGACCGGGAAATTTAAACCTGTCATTGACCGAACCTATGCATTAGAAGATATAACCAAGGCGTACGAATATGTCATGAAAGGACAGAAAATGGGTAATGTTGTCATTCATATTTGAAAATAAGAGCTGTAATCTCAACTTAGCAATAGGTGAAGCCCATAGTTTTTAATCTTTGTTGGATACTACGTGTCTGGTCGGGAATACTTTAGTCTTTCGACTATTACATGCCTTCCTAAAAATTGCAGATTGAGCATTTTAGCTTTTCAAGCTGTGTAGCAGCTTAGAAAAACTTAATGGCAATCAAGTACCAAATATGTTGCATTGTAGTTGGCCCAAGTTCCATCATCCCAAGTTGCAACCTCAACTTAGGCAATAAGCAAAAGCTTTAACTCTCTATTGAATAATAAGGGTCCGGTCCAGAAAAAGTTGGCCTAAGCCTAAGCCTTAGCCTAGAGCCTTGGCCTATTTTAGAGTGGGAGCCCAAGTTCTTTCACCTTCGGACTCCCAACTCCAATTTTTTATAATTTTGTTACTTTTTCCTCTATGATTTGGCCCGAATAGGTTTCTATTTTTAATAAATACATTCCACGGTTAAGAAAAGACAAGTCGATTTCCTGGTTTTTAAAGTTCACCGATGAATACACCACGGTGCCTAGGATCGAGTAAATTTTCAATGTTTTGATATCTTCAGAAGAATCGATCATTAAGTTATTCTGAAATGGGTTTGGAAAAACTTTCACACGAGCGTTAAATAAGGGATCGCTTACTGAGGTAAAGAGATCGCCAAGTACCCAAAGGTCATCGGTCACATTCGTTTCAGTACCTCCAGTTTGCCCAGTGCCATAATAAACTTCTCCACCCAGAGCAAAAGAAATCGCATTTCTTCGGGGGGTACCCGGGAAACTTGTCAGGGGTTTCCATTCGTTGGTACTTGCCGTGTATTCCCAAACCTTGTCCGTATACACATGGTCTTGAAATTCACCCCCAAGGATATAGGCCTTGTTACCTAAAGTAACCACGGATACAAAGGACATCGAAGTAGAAGGGAAGCCCGTTAATAGTGTCCAAGAATCATTGGAAGGGTCATATTCGTGAAAATCCCAATGGAAAAAACCAGAACTCTCTCCGTAGCCCATGTAGCCTTTGCCTGCTTCTCCAAAAGCAATGGTTCCAGCTCTGACACCGCCAAGGTAATCACTCTTTTGGGTCCAGGTGTCTAAGGCAGGATCGTATTCCCAAAAATCTTTAAGATAGATCACATTACCGCCTACAAATTTAACACCTCCACCTATATAACCTTTCGAATTAATGGTCATAGCCGATGCATAAACCCTTCCCTCACCTGGGAAATTTGCGATGGTACTCCAAACCTTTGTATTCATATTGTAAGCCCAAAATTGGGTGCTTAAATTCCCGAATTGATTCGAACCAGTTCCGACATAAGCAATACTATCTACAACAAATGAAATATGGGCGTATTTAGAGCCTCCCGGGAAATTAGGCTTTTGGGTCCAAGAATCGTCAACCGCATTGTATTGCCAGAAATCATTAATAACGGTATTCCCATATAAACCTCCTAATACAAAAGCAGAGCCTTGGCTGTTTGAGAACGATATAGATGCCATTCTAACTTTACTCCCTCCCCCTGGGATGCTTTGTTTGGGCGACCACACCTGGGCGATGGAGGAAAAGAATATTAAATTTAAAAAAGTGCAAAAAAGTAATTTTTTCATGTGTGTGATTTTAGTATGTGATTTTTTGTAGCTGCTTACTTTCCGTATTCCATTCAATGGTCTAATAAAAGAAACTCTTTTTGGACATCATTTTATCAAAATGAGAAAGCTGTGATAAGAATCTTTTTTTAGATTACGTAATAATTTAGGCGTCCGTTGGTATCGAAGTAGAAAAAAGACTGCTGTACTCAAAGTTTGTTCTTTACTCTCCAGTTTCAACCGCTATTACGCAATAAGCCAAGGCTTTAATTATCCGTTGAATAATAATTGTCTAGTCCAGAACAGTTTTGCCTTAGCCCATGCCTTGGCGCATTTTAGAGTAGGAGTCCAAATTCTTTTATCCATCCTCTTTCGTCTTTCCTCCATCGTCCATCTTCTCCTTAATTTTATATTTTCACCAAAATAAAATTTTGGTTAGATTCGTGCACTTCTGATGAGCGGCTTGTTCTGCCTACACGGAGCGGAGTTGAAGTATCTCAGATGAAATAGAATAGTAAGAAAAGAGAATGAAAACAATGACATTAAAAACTGCCGTAATCGCAATTATCTTCCTCGTAAGCCATTATTTAGTAAGCGCACAATGTTCGGATCCTTCCACTATTTACTCCTTCGTGTATAACGGAAAAACCTATGAAGTCGTTAAGGAAAATAAAACGTGGGTGGACGCAGCTTTATGCGCAGTAGAAAGAGGTGGGATTTTAATTGAAATAAATGATGTTTCCGAACAAAATGCAATTTATACGGAACTAACTACACTTGCGAATATTACGGTAAGTAATACCGTTGCACCAGATGGAGGGGGAGGTTCGTATGTTTGGATAGGTGGAAACGATTTATCTATGGAAGGTAATTGGGTTTGGAATGGTAATAATGATAGCAATAGCACACCGTTTTGGATGGGGACCGCATCGGGAAATCCTGTGGGTGGACTGTATAATAATTGGGGAAATGAACCCGATGATTTTGGTGGACAAGATGCGCTGGGTCTATCTCTGAATGGTTGGCCTTTAGGATCAGCTGGTCAATGGAATGATGTAAACCATAATAATACGCTGTATTATGTTATTGAGTACGCATCTGTACTTTCAATGGACCAAATTGATTTCCAAACTCAAATTAAACTATTTCCAAATCCAGTAGTCGATTTTTTAAACTTGGAAACCAACGGGATCAATGTACGTGATATTGTTATTCTTAATTCATTCGGACAAATAGTAAAAAGGATGACTTTAGAAGAGGGGCTGACTTCGGTGAAAATTGATTTATCCCATCTAAATAGGGGCATCTATTTTATTAAAATGAACACGAAAAATGGCACGTCAATCCTTAAAAAAATCATTAAGTAACGTGACACAAAGTTCCCGAGAAATGGCTTCCTATCCAATAGTGTGTTCTTTTTTACCCGCAGCAACTAATATTTTAGTGGCTTTAGGTTTGGAACATTTAGTCCATGCGGTAACCTTTGAATGCCCCATGGACCGTCCTCGGATTATTCATTCATCCTTGCATGAAAAAGACTTATCCGCAGATGAAATTAATACGTTGATTGCACAACACAAACAGGAAAGTACTACCGTCAATACGATTGATGAGGAATTACTTTTGAAAATAAAACCCGACATCATTTTTACGCAAGCCATTTGTAATGTGTGTCAGATAGGGGAGGATGATGTGAATAAAGCCTTGAAGAAATATCCATTACAAACCCAGGTGTATTCCTTAAATCCAAAATCGTTGGAGGATGTTTTTGAAACCATCCATACGGTTGCAAAGGCGTGTGGGTATCCTGAAAAGGGTGATATGCTTATTTCTTCCTTGAAAGAAATTAATAGGGGGATAGAAGAGAAATTAAGCCAGCATCATAGAGCATTAAAAAAATGTTCGTTCTTTGAGTGGATGGAGCCCACCTTTAATTGTGGGCACTGGATTCCAGATCAGCTCAAAATAGCTGGAGGCTATGATGAATTGGCCAATCCGAATGGATATTCTTATCCGGTAGCGATCAAAGAAAAGAAAAATTACAATCCGGAGATTATTATTTTCTCTGCCTGTGGAATGAGTTTACACCAAAGTTTAGAGGAAGTAGAAAAGGTATTGTCCGACCCTTTTTGGAAGAGTTTATCTGCGTATCAGAATGGCAAAATATGGATAGTGGATGGCAACCTATTTACGCAACCAGGGCCTGAGCTAGTAAACGGAGTACTTCTGTTGGCCGCTCTATTTAATCCCGATCTATTTGAGTTCTCTCCGGAATTGGATGGGAAATATGTTCAATTTCGTGAGCCAGCTAAATAGGTACATCCCACATTTAGACGAAGTAGAGTACATTACTTCTACGGGAACAGGTAATAATTTTTATCCCCATTGAATTAACCTTTTGTCGAATTTACAAAATAAGATGGCGTAATGCCTGTAAACTTTTTAAATGCACTGTTAAATGCGGACTTAGATTTAAACCCAACCGAGTTAGCTATTGCCTCAATAGTGAAATTTTGACTCTCTTGTTCCAATAAAATTCTACTCGCCTCTTTCACCCTATATTCATTTACAAATGTGCTAAAATTCTTTCTGAAATTTTCATTTATAGCTTGCGATAAATAGGATTTATTAGTACGCAATCTTTCTGCCAAAACAAACAGGGTGAGATCATTCTCTAGAAATATTTTTTCAACTTCGAATGCGTACTTAATTCTAAGTAACAAATCTTCCTTTTGTTCATCTAGCAATGGGGAAGTCGTGTATTTATTTTGAGATGGATCATCCTCTTCATGAAGTACTATTTTACCCTCCTCTTCAAGACTATCCTCGAAACGGGTGAGTATTTTATCCGAATTAATAATTTCTAGATTTTTATGTACCAAAAAGTCATTTGCACTCTTTAATTTGGCTTTTTGTTTTATCGTAATTAATGAAACCGTAATAATTCCTAACAAGCCTACGACTAGTACAATTATCCATTTTTTTGTCACTCCAATTTGAAGATCTTTTAATTTATTTTCAGTATTTAATACTTCAATTTCTTTTTCTTTCTTTTCTGCCTCATAAACCATTTCAAGATTTGAAATTCGTTTATCACTTTCTTCATTAAAAATACGGTCTTTCAATATTACATATTTACTAAACCAGGAATATGCCTTAACGGTGTCTCCCATTTCTAAATATAATCCATTGAATGCTAGGTAGCTGTCTTTAATGCTTGCCCCTCCCACTTTATTAAACATATTTAAACCTAATAAAATATAATTTTCAGCGGCTTTATAGTTCCTTAGCTTAGTATGAGTTATTCCAAGATTATTATAACATTTACCAATACCTACTTTTCGATCAATCTTCCTGTTCAATTCTAAAGATCTATTGTAATAATCTAGCGCCTCTTGATAATTCCCCATGGTATGGTGAAGTTGTCCAATATTGGATAAAGTACTCGCAACACTTAATGTATTTCCAAGCTTTTCCTTCTCCTTTAAGGCACGCTGATAATGTGTCAATGCCGCCTTGTATTGTTTTAAATCGGTTAATATCATTCCGATATTATTATGCACCCCACCCAAGTTAACCTCTTCGTCAGAATTTTCAAAATGATCAATAACTTCCAAAAAGTAGTCCATTGAACGGTTGTACTTCCCTAGTTTATAGTAAATTAATCCGATGTCATTTTTTATGATTCCTTTCTCGTATTCTTTATCAGTCCTATTAAAAACATTCAGTGCCTCGTGTAAAAAGTCTAATGACTTCTGGTAATTACCCAATGCCCAATAAATTTTACCAAAACTGCTCTTAATATTTCCTACCCCCTCCTTATCATCAATAATTTCATACAATGAAAGTGCCTTATTTAAATAAATAAATGCGGAATCATAAGAATCTTGGAAAATAAAGGAATTACCAATTAACCTTTGAGCATTTGCCATACCCTCAGAATTGTTTTTTAGGGAAGAGAGGATAAAAGATTCTTTAGCGTATGTTCTAGATTTATCAAAAGAAATGAAATAATATTCTTTAGCTAAAATTTGGAGGGTAAACACCCGATCCAGCCCCAATACTTTTTCAAGAGAATTTTCAAGACTATCTATCTTATTATTTTTCTGAAATGCAAATACATTCAAGTTAATAAGTAAAAGAAGTAATAATGAACGGAATGATTTTGAAATTAACGACACGGTATTATTTATAAGGGCCGTAATATCCGACAAAATTTCTCAAGAACGAAAAAAAAGTCACGTACAATAAATCGCCATATTGGACGGGGTTCAATAAGGAGATGGTAAGGGGATGAACAAGGTCTTAACCTTTAAAAAGGTTCAAAAAAATAGGGTCTCATATTTATATGAGACCCTATTTTTTTTTGAACACTTAATGACTAAACGAGTTACCGTTTAAAAACTTTATACGTACTGGTATTTTTGTCATTATGAAGGGTTAAGAAATAAACCCCACTACTTTCAGATCCCAAATCAATACTAATTTTGTTAGTAGCTGTTTTACCTGTCTTAATAATTCGGCCATCTATAGTTCTCATGGTGTAAGAACTAACACCAATAACAACTCCTAAATCAATCCATAAAATACCCTCTGTAGGATTAGGATAGAGAAGAAATTTCTGACCAAATTTATTATCTATGTCAGTAGTTAATAAAACAGAAAAACAAATGGATGTATCCGAACATCCATTTTTAGTGACCATTACGGCATAATCACCATCAATAGTTGCGGTATAAGATTGTGCATTTGCGCCACTAATTGCCGTCATTGCAGGGCAATCAAGCCACTGATAGGTAGCTCCGTTTTCATTAGCAGTCAATACTTCTCCAACTTGAGTTACATTAGAATTTGCCTGGTTGATTGTTAAATCTAAGGTAACCACCGAATCACAGCCTACGGAGTTTGTGAAGACTTGACTTGCGGTTGTATTACTCGAAGTATACGTATTTCCATCTATCCATTTAAAGGAATTACACGCTACTTGTATATCGGTAGAGGCACTACTCGTATTAATGGTAAGGTTTAAGGTAACAATCGAATCAATACCATTTGTGTTTACCAAAGTATCCGTTGCCGTGTTATTACTAACGGTATACGTATTCCCGTCAATCCATGTATAAGAATTACAAGCTATTTGAGTATCAGTCCCATAGGTTACAGCCACGGGTATTTCTAAACTATCCAAATACAAATCAGCAAATACGCCAAAAGCGCCTACGGTAGCAGGGTTGGATGAATAGAATATCGTGGTTATGGAATCAGGAATTACACCTGGCATTAAATCTACCAATGGTATTGTAAAAGAAGCATAATTAAAATTTGTTGAAAAATTGTACTCTGTATAACTTACCGTATCTCGGGAATTTGTTATCCCATTATACTTTGTTAATAGAATTTTTGCAAATGGCAAATTTCCTATTGTATTTGTAGGAGCCTTATAATATCCTTTTAATTCATTTGGTTTATGGGATATTGGGGAACCTCCACCTGATTGAAGTTCAACAGAATTATTTCCTCCTCCTCCTCCATAAGAGAAAGTTCCAATTCCATTAACCAATACTCCTACCGTAGAATATTGAACAAAACCGAAAGGGGCAGTGGATAAATGAATGGCATTACTCCCTTGATAAGGATTAACATCTTCTTTACGTAAAGATACTACCGGATACAATACCACAGAATTACTCGAAGACCACCCAATTAGTGAATCTGTTCTTCCTGCAACGGTCCAATTTTCACAATTTGAATTTGGAAGTTGCGCTTTCACACTACTACAAGTAGAGATGGCAAACAATGCATACAGAATTAGACTTTTGCTTTTTATCATTTTTTTTATTTTGGATAATTTAATTATTGCTGATTAACAAAGTGTTTTTGGCTAAAATCGTAGAAATTTACATGGCGACAAGAACTACTTGACAACACTTTTCTGAAATTAAAACCGATGTTTTTTATTCATTCGTTTTACAAATGAAGTCATTATTATTGATTTAGAAGTTCTGATTTATCAATCCGAACTTAATAGTTAGAATAGTGGTGTGGATTTATAAATCAGGACTTAAGTTTAGCTGATAATCAAACTATCACTCACAAAATGAAGCAAAGTTATATTTCATTTTACCTGAATATTAGAAGTGTGAAAAGGTGAAATGAACGAAAAAAACCAAATAATTTGATGATCTGTCGTTAAATTTTCTTCGTTGAAAAGGGTCAATCTCCATTATTACATTTTTACAGAACCAAGCTAAAGGTGCATTTTTACTTTTCAAGTAGAGTAGAAGCCCAGTTCTTTCCTCTTTCATCTATCCTCTCAATCTTCCATCTCCACTCCGGCAATAAGCCAAGGCCAAGGCTTTAATTATCTGTTGAATGATAATTGTCTTGTCCAGAACAGTTTGGCCTAAGCCCAAAGCCTATAAGCTTTGGCGCATTTTAGAGTAGGAGTCCAAGTTCTTTCGTCTATTGTCTTTCATCCATCATCTATAATCTCATGCCAACAGCCGCAAGCCGACAGCCAAAGTCCATGATCCACCGTCTTTAGTCTATCATTGATTTCTTCCAACTCAAGCTGTAACCTTTTGATACGAGTGGTTAGCATACACGTGGTACAATACCTAAGGTCAACCTACAACTTTCCGGAAAAAAAATGAATAGAGAAAGCGATATAAAAAAGGGACCAGTTATTCCGTTTTGGAAGCTGGTCAGGTGAAATGGAGAATTAAAAAGAGGCATCAATAAATTCTTTATTTTCTGCTTGAATTTTTTTCACCTTGGGGTTCATTACCCAAAACCAAAGGGGTGGAAACAAGGCCAAAACAATCATTCCTGGATAACCCGTAGGCATTTGAGGGGATTCATTAAAGTGCCGAAGTATTTGGTATTTTCTATTGGCTCGGTAATGATGGTCGGAATGCCGACTTAATTCAAATAAAATGCCTCGACCCAATAAATGGTTTGAATTCCAACTATGTATAGGTAATACTTTCTTGAAAGATCCTGCTTCGGTTTTAGACCTTTTCAATCCGTAATGTTCAATGTAATTAACCGTCTCCAATAAAAGGATTCCAATCATAGCACTTGCCCAATACAACAGCATGGTTTGCCAATCAAAAACTATGAAAATGGACCATAGTAAAGCACTTTGGCCGAGGAAATAAAAGACCATTTCATTCCTCCAATGGAATTTCTGTAAGCCCTTTTTTTCCAACTTATAAAACTCCAAGCTCCATGCCGAAAAGTACCCTCTAAATATGGAACGAATCCAGAACTGATAAACCCCTTCCCCATATCTAGAAGAAGCTGGGTCAATATCCGTACCTATATGTTTATGATGGCCTCTATTGTGTTCAATAAAGAAATGCATGTACTGAGAGGTCAATAACAATGCTTTGGACATCCACTGTTCGTGTTTTTTTGTTCTATGTCCGAGTTCATGGGCCACATTGATCCCAAATACTCCGCAGGCTATGCCAAAGGTAAATATCCTACCCATTAATTCGTTTAGGGATAATTCTCCTTGAATTGAAAATAAAAATAATACCAGTAAGCCCCATTGGAAGGGAACAATAAGGTATATCATCCAATCGTACCACTTCGAATGCAATCTTTTTTGTTCCTCCGTTTTCGAAAAGTTCTCTTCACTACTCGGAATTAGAAACTCGAATCCCGGTATGAGCACAAATGCATAAATAGGTAATGCCCAGGTGAACCACCCATCACATGTTAAACCCACTATACCTAGTCCTATGGATATATAGGCGAGTAGGTAGCCAACGTCTTTTTTTAATTGCATGCTTAATTAATGAGTATCAAAAATAAACAAGTTTTAACTTTTAGTTTCCCTCCGTACCTTACCTGTTCAAAAACTGGGCAGGCTAATTCTAATCAGAATAATTTAAAAAAAAACGATACACCACAAAGGCTATAATATTTAACCCGTCTGCCTAACAATGGAATTCCATTTTAGCGAAACGTGGACCAAAACTGTAACCGCATCATTTTGGTTATAAAATTTTCTTAAAAACACGGATTTTGTTAGTTGTTTTTAATAATCAACCCCAATAGGAATGGTCTCTGTCACATGGGTGCCACATAAATAACGTTAAGAAGTCTACATTCATGTAGCTATTTTTTTTACCCTTGCATACATATTCACCACAAAAAGAAAAATTGAAATCATTTTTTACTAAGGCTGCGACCTTATTAATTGTTCCATTAATACTGATTACGGAAGCTTTGGAAGAACCAAGTAATTGGTCTTCTTTTTGGGTGGTTTTAATTTATACTTCCTATTTCTTGTGGCTTTCAGCTAATGAAATTTTTTCCTGGTCGGATAAGATAAAAAGGGCCTTAATTAATAATTAGATTAATATAAATGTTTGCCAAAACCTAGTGTCTATAACTCTCTAAAAGAGGTGATGTCGTATAGTTATCGTCAAGGCAACGAGTATGTGTTTCGTAATATTCCCATCGGCATGAAAATTAAAGTGATTGGTTTGTATAAAAACGAAAAACAAAAACAGTATTATTTAGCCGCTAAAATGGGAGTGATTCATACGGGTAAAATGTGCCAATTACCCCTGAAGAAAGGTTCTAAACAAGACGTTAAAAATAGGATAGCGAGTTTATTATTGAGGGGGAGGGCGATTCCAGTGTTTTAGTTGTTTAGCGGGTTACTACTTGAGGTAGAAACGGAATGAGCTTTAATTTATTGACCGGAATTTGGGGATGGGACAAACTCAGGTTTTTGTGGATACAGCGTGTATTTTTGTCCAATACAAGTAAAACACTATGGGTAAGATCCTAAAGAAGACATTCATTATATTGATTTCCTTTTTTCTAATGCATCAAATATCAATTATCATTGATGGCTTGCATGATGATTCCAACCCAAGTGCAACGGTTGCTATTGTACTAGGCTCTAAAGTGAATACGGACGGTACATTGTCCAAACGTCTCAAAGCACGATGCGATAGAGGACTCAAATTATATACGGATTCCTTGGTTAAAGAAATATACGTTAGCGGAGGTTTGGGTAAAGAAGGGTATTATGAAGGAACGGTAATGGCTACCTATTTAATCTCCCAGGGGATTCCCGAAAAATATATTAAAATAGATAATCAGGGAGTTAACACCCGAGCTTCTGCTTTAAATTTCAGGACTGATTATCCAAATGAATCTTCCGTAATAGTGGTGAGTCAGTTTTTTCATATTAGTAGATGTAAATTGGCATTTAAACAGGTAGGTATCGGAAATGTTTTTGGTGTTTCATGTGATCACTTTACAATACGAGACCCCTATTCTTTATTGCGTGAATTTTTTGGGTATTACAAATATTTACTTTTTTATGAATTCGATTCCTGGTAAAACATATTTTTTTGCGGTAAATGGCCCATTTTAGGATTTCAAGCTTTTTTTGCATGCTATTTCGAAAACTTCTTTAAATCTTTTTTATTTTTCGCTTTTTCACAAAAGAGGGGATAAGCTAACCCGATCAAAAGGGAGCGAGTTAAAGGACCAATTTCGAACATTAAGCACAGCGTATGTATACTAAAAAGAACTATAGTTTTTGGATGACTTTTAATTGGACGAAAGAACCATTTCTATATGGTCTTCTTTACTCTGGGGTTATTATTGGACTGTTCAATTTTTTTAATTTGGATTTAACGATTCCGTGGCAACCCATTGGTGTGATTGGTATTTCTGTGGCTTTTTATCTCGGCTTTAAAAACAATAGTGCCTATGATAGAACTTGGGAAGCTCGAAAAATATATGGGGGTATTGTAAACGATAGTCGGTCTTTTGGTGCGGCAGTTGTTTCTTTCCCGAAAGGAGATAATGTCGATGCGATTAAAAAAGAATTAATCTACCGGCAAATTGCTTGGCTCACTACCCTCAGACACCAATTAAGACTAGGTAGATCTTGGGAACATTCGGAAGAACGACTCAACGGGTTATATACACCGACTATTTGTGAAGACTATACGAGGAAACTAGACAACGAATTAACAAAGTACTTGTCCGATCAAGAATTGGCGCAATTGGAGAATAAATCTAATAGAGCCTCCCAAATATTAAAAAGTCAATCCGTGCGCTTACAAGAGTTAAGAGATCAAGGGTATTTTGATGATTTTAGACATATGGAGTTTCACAAATTATTGGTCCACTTATTTGCGGGACAAGGCAAAGCGGAACGTATAAAAAACTTTCCCTTCCCTAGACAGTACGCTTCTACCGCCTTGTGGTTAACGTTTGTGTTTTGTGCGTTTGTTCCTTTTGGACTTTTAGAATTGTTTAAAGGCAGTATTTGGACCGAGACGGTTTGCATGATTATTTCAGCAACGATTATTTGGATCTTTTTTTTAATGGAAAAAATTGGAGATTACTCAGAAAATCCTTTCGAAGGTACCTATAACGATGTTCCCATTACATCTATCTCTAGGGGTATTGAAATTGATTTAAGAGAAATGATTAATGATGAAAATATACCCGCTCCAATTGAGTCCGAAAATGGATTCTTAATGTAAAATACGAAGCATCTCGGAATCCTCTAAAATTAGAGGATAGCGGATTTTGCTTTTCGAGCGGAGTAACTAAGAAAACCGGGATGGAAATTGAGTGGGTAAATTAATACTTGGAATTTGGGTATCCGCTCGTACTCAGGTGGTATCCATAATTCTTGCCCTGTATTTATTGCTTCATAAATTGATTTAAAGTACCCTCTCTATCTGCTTCAAGGTTTTTAGCAAATTGCTTTGCGGGTTCCGCTATATGCTCATTCAAGTACCTATTACTCCATTTTACATACTCTGCAATTACCGGGAATAGGTCCATTCCCTTTGGAGTAAGGGAATACAAAAAGACTTTTTTATTGGTGGGGTGATTCAATTTGTTCAAGAGTTTCAAAGCCTCCAGTTTGCATAAACGATCGGATAAGCGTGCGCTAGAAATTTTTTCAGCGGCTCCGGAGAAATCTTTAAAGGTACGTTCTCCAAAATATACTAAGTCACGGATTATTAACAAGGACCATTTGTCACCAAATAAATCCAAAGCGGAACTGATCGGACAATCGGATCGAAAATTATTTTTTATGTTTTTCACTTTCATAACGGAAGTAATATTATATTTGCTTTCAAATCGAAAGTAATATTAGTTACGCATAAAAACAAGAAAAATGAATACATCGGAATTTAAAGAAGTTGTTAACGCCTCTAAAGAAAGAACGTGGGAAGTATTATTTAATCAATTTGGAGATATTCATGTACATAATCCCACGATGGTTTCTTCAAATTACTTGAACAATGCCTCCATCGGGGAGTTAAATTGTGTGAGGCACTGTATGTTTAATGAAAAATTATTTTTAGATGAAAAAATATCCGAAGTAAATAAAATGGAGCGCTTTACCGTGGAGGTGATTAACCATAACCTCCCCTTTGTGAAGGAGATGGCCGCTACCTATGAGCTGGTCGCTATTGGAAAAGATATGACCGAGGTAAGAATGACCTCCTCTACCTCATTTTCTATTGGGTTTATGAAATATTTGATGAGAGGTCAAATGGGTAAATCATTAGTTAAACACCTTTTTGGTTTAAAGTATTACCTGGAAACGGGGAAGACCGTAAACGCAAAGAACTATTCAGAGGTTTATAAAAATTACAATAGGTAAAAATGAGCAATGGAGTTTTCATCCATGCTTAGCCTGGTAATTCATTTTGAATTGCCAGATGGAATACAAAACCAATTAACCATTAAAAAAAGGGAATCATGATTGAAATAAAAGAGAAAAGAGTAATTAGTAAACCCATTGATGAGGTGTGGAAGGTAATAAATAATAGTTTTTTAGAGGGACACTTATGGGCTAGAGGAGTGGTTAGTTGCAGAAAGGGCAATGCATCCGAAGGAAATGCAGACCGAGTAAGTTATACGGAGTCGGGCAAGTTAATGGATAAAATCACTAAATTGGACCATGAGAATTACAGGTTGCAATTTGTTGTTTTGGGATTACCATTTTTTGTGAAATCTGTATTGGCCACCTGGGAATTAAGGGAGGTTTCTAGCTCCCAAACAGAAATTACTATTGGACCTAAAATTGAAGTGATGCCTGTCATTGGAACGGTCCTTCAAATTCCAATGAAAATGCAATTAAAAAAAATATATCCAAGGATATTAGAGGATTTTGCTATTTATGTAGAAACGGGTAAAGCATCACCGGCCAAACAAAAAGAATTGGATAAATCATAATAAAAACAAAGTATTCCCCTAGCGCTTAGTGTCTTGGGAATAACGGATGGGCCCACTACGGCTTACCCATTAATAGACCTAGGCAAGCGATAACCTTATTGTTAAGGAAAGGGTAAAGTGGTTGCATCCATTTCATAGATAAATACCCACCATTCGCAGATTACTATTGCTAGGTATTCATAAATAATGTAACCTTTGGTTCACATTTATGAGCTACCATTTTTTATGAAAAAAACCATTATTGTTTTACTCCATATCGGCTTTTGGTTATCCTTTGCTTTGGTTATTCTGACCATGTTATCCATTAAGTTAGAGAACAATGCTGATTGGGAACCCGCACAATACCACCATTTTTTGCAGGTGGTGGGCTCCATGGTGGTATTACCGGCCGTAATTTCGTTTTACTCCTTCTATTTGTTTCTATTTCCAAAGTTTCTAAAACAGAAAAAAGTGGTGCCCTCCATCCTATATGGAGCTTTAATTGTGCTGCTCTCCGTGGCTATAGCTTTCGTATTTATTCCGCAATCATTTATAGGTACCTGTGGGACTGAAAATGGATCGCAAACGCTTTTTGCCCTCTTGGTGTTTATGTGTTTTGTGACTTTAATATGTGGTATCATAGCCATGGTTATTCTGGGCTTCATTACGTGGTTTGAAGAAATTCAAGTAAAAGAAACCCTTCGAAATCAGAATAAAGAAACGGAAATGGCTTTACTCAAGTCGCAGTTAGATCCGCACTTTTTGTTCAATACGATTAACAATATTGATGTGTTAATCTTAAAAGATGCACAACAAGCATCTTCGTATTTAAACAAGCTATCTGAAATTATTCGATTTGTACTCTACGAAACGAAATCTGAAAATATTGCGCTACGTAAAGAAATCGAATACATTGAAAAATACATTGAACTGCAACGCATCCGAACCTCAAATCAAAGTTATGTGAACTTTGAAGTCATTGGAAGTACTGATGATTTAACGATTGCTCCTGTACTTTTTATTCCATTTATTGAAAATGCGTTTAAGTATACCACCAATAAAAAATTGAAAAACGCCATCACTATTGTAATCCATATATCCAATGGACGGATGACCTTCACCTGTGAAAATAGATTTGATCCGACTAGAAAATCGCCTCAAGGAAGTAAGGGATTAGGGCTATCGTTAATCAAAAAACGACTGCACTTACTTTATCCGGATTCACATACCCTAAAGGTGGATACCAAGAATGATTTGTTTCGTATACATTTGACTATTGCAGATGATAAATTATAGTTGCATTATTATTGAGGACGAACCGCTGGCATTGGAGCGAACCCAAAGTTTTGTGGAAAAGATTCCATACCTGCATTTAGTAGCCACCTTCGATAACGCATTGAGTGGGCTTGCATACTTGAATACCCATAAAGTAGATATTCTATTTTTAGATATCCATATGGATGAATTGTCAGGAATTGAATTGCTGGAAAATTCCAAACTCAGTAGTCAGGTAATTATAACCACCGCTTATTCAGAATATGCATTAAAGGGGTACGAATTGGATGTGGCAGACTATCTTTTAAAGCCTTTTACTTTTGAAAGATTGGTGAAAGCAGTCGGAAAAGCACAAGAAAACATAGGACGAAGAAGTGTGCTTGAACCAGGATACATTTTTATAAAAACAGAAAATAGACTTGAAAAAATTAATTTAGAGGACATTATTTTTATTGAAGGAATGCGAGATTACCTACGAATCCATACATCAGATAAAAAGGTAATGACTCTGCAAAATTTTAAAGAACTCGAACAATTGATCCCAAATCATCTGGTGTGTAGGGTACATAAGTCCTATATGGTTGCCATACGTAAAATTGAGTCTATTGAGCGGAGAAGAATAAAAATTGCCAATCAACTGATTCCCATTTCGGATACCTATAAAACCCAGTTTTACCAATTAATCAATAAGGAACCTTAGTACTTGCAGATGCTTCGTATTATTTGGCAGAGGGTTTTAATTACTTGATCTATCGCTTTTTTTTTATGCTACCCTAAGATCCAAATTTGTACATCTAAACACAAAAAGGATGAAACAATTCAAAGGAATATTACTAGTGCTATTAAGTATGAACGGTGCCATTTTATGGGGGCAAACGACAGGTATAGATGCCAACACCCCAATTTATGTTGGGGCAAATGAAACCAAATCGCAAGAAGTGAATAAACGATTTTTTGTGGGTAGTTCATTTTTTATGCTGGGCAATTTAATGGAAGATTCACCCAAGTATTACCGAATAGATTTTGGGTATAGAATTACTTCAAAAGATGCCATTATTATTCAACCCCTCACATGGGCATACCACGCACCTCTGGGTATTCCTTTCGGTGATTCGTGGGAACTGGAGCAGGAGGATTATCCCGGTTCGATTCAATCTTTTGGAATTGGGGTAGGGTACAATCGGACCCTTTGGAAAGGCCTATTTACTGGGGTATATGTCACCCCTTTTAAAATCAACTATTTGGATTTAAATGAAAACGTCATTCAAAGTGGATTTCAGCTGTTTTTACAATTCCAATTGGATTATCATGTAGAATTTTTTAATAATAGATTTTACATAGAGCCGGGAATCACCTGTAATTATTGGCCCATAACCACTAATATGCCCCAATCGTTTACAGAGGTAGAAGATAAGTGGCCAAATTATTTCTTGTTCGAGCCGGTTCTGAACTTTGGGTTTAATTTTTAATAAAACGTTCAACCAGGGGAGTGCCTATCTAGTTTGATTCCGTGTTTCGACCAGCCTCTTATCACCTAGTTAAATTATAGTTGAAAAATGTTATTCTAGCTTTAAAAGTGAAGAAGCCTCCTAACGTATTCCGAATCCACCCGCAATCATCTATCATCCATTATTCATTGTCCTTCATCCATTATCCTTCATCCATTATCCATCTTCCATTGTCTATCATTTTAGTTTTTCTAGCTAATTAATAGTCGAGGAGCCTAAAAACAAAAAATCATAAGCGTTTAAAGTCTTAAGCGTATTTTTGTTTTTAATCGGCAACGAATAAAAAATGGGAGATGGTTCGTGTCTACCCAGAAATTAAAATTTCAAGGCCACACCACTAATTGTAAGGTGTTGTGCGAATTAAAAACAAGTTAAATCAGTAGATTAATATGAAAAGAATTACCGTTTTTTGCGCTTCAAGTATTGGGATCGAGACAATTTATGAAACCCAAGCCACACTCCTTGGACAAACATTGGCCAAGCAAAATATAGAATTAGTGTATGGAGGTGCCAATATTGGATTGATGGGGGCGGTAGCTAATGGTGCATTAATGGAACATGGGAAGGTTATTGGAGTTTTGCCCCAATTCTTAGCCGCCAAAGAAATCGCACATGAAAGCCTAACCGAACTCATTATTGTGGAGAGTATGCACGAAAGAAAAACCAAAATGAATGAATTGTGTGACGGGGTCATTTCTTTACCCGGTGGACTTGGAACATTAGAAGAGTTTTTCGAAATGATGACTTGGGCGCAATTGGGGCTTCATAAAAAACCAATGGGACTCCTGAATGTGGATGGATATTTTGATTCTTTGATACATATGATCCAGACCATGGTAGCTAAAGGTTTTCTAAAACCATCCGACCAAAATTTATTAATAGTCAGTAACACCGTGGACGACCTACTGCAAAAAATGAAAAATTATGTCGCTCCAACCACTATTCAATGGATCGATAAAGAAACGGTTTGATACTAAGAGTCTTCAGCACATGGATAGAATGTTTATTGTACCCGTAAGGTGTAGGCGCAAGAAATAAATCAAAGAAGATATTTTTTTTGAGTGTCATTATTCAATATGATAATCGACAAGAGTTCCGATTAGTTTTATACCCGATAAATATCCGTAGCTTCTTTGCAGCATTCCAATAGAAGAAAAGTAGTTTGTATCTGCCGTAAGTATAGCGCCAAATGCGGGCCAAGTGTTATGATTCGCTGTCATTTGAATACCATTGAACGTATCTCCGAAGACCGTATTAACGCCTTCAAATACGGAAAACTCTTCCCAATAATGATACGCGGTATCCCTGTCCGAAAAACCATAATGACTATTATACAATCCTGAATAATAATTGTTTGCAGGGCATATTAATCGACCGCTCTGAGATACGACTTCACCTTCATTGATCCTTCGGTAATAAATAGCGTTGGGTGTTGGCACATTTGATTTGAAAACAAAATAGGTATCCTCATTCATCAAAGTATCACCAATTATTTTTACGGTATCTATTGTATTATTATCGATGATCGCCCCATTTGGTTGATGGGTATCAAATTCATATACCCAAAATGAACCGATGGACATTGGGAAATAGATATTGGAAATAGTGCCTACGTTTACGGGGGGAGTTTCGGGGGGAACTATGGGATGAATAGTAGAATCTTTTTTGCAGGAATAAAGTCCAAGGAGCAGTATGTTGAATAATACAATACTTTTTTTCATAGGTGAATAACGACTAGAAATTGGAAATATTATTCTGTGTCCGTATTCAGGTGGATACCCAAATATTAGATGGGTAGGTTTTAATATGATTTATAGTATAAGCTTCCAGAATATTGGCTTTTGTATACCTGTTTTCTATGCATGTAAGGTTCCTCCATCATCAAACCTCCGGATTCAATTCCCGCATAATTTCAGCAAACAGTGTATAGGACTTAATTCGATCCTGCGCATCAAATACATGGGTAATGGCTATGAGTTCATCTACTTGAGTGGTTTCCATAAAAGTCTTAACTTTCTTTTTAACGGTCTCTTTACTGCCAATAAATGCATATTTAGTCATTTGCTGAATGGCCGGTTGTTGAATGATTTGTTGAAGCCGAGCGGTCATATCCGTTGGCGCTTCAAGTGGACCTCTGTCTCCCGTAAGAATCCCAATTACTCGACCATAGTAAGAGGTCGAAATACGTTCCGCTTCGGCATCGGTATCGGCAATAATGAGACTCACCCCTGCTAAGGTATAGGGTTTAGCTAAAGCGTTAGTGGACTGGAATTCGCGGTGGTAAATTTCCAAAGCCGGCATTAATTGAGCGGTAGCAAAATGACTCGCAAATGCGTAGGGTAATCCCTTTTTTGCAGCTAGGTGGGCACTATCGGTACTAGAACCCAAAATATATATAGGTACCTCCACACCTTCGGCCACCTGAGCCCGTACGGGTTGGGTGATGTTGTCGGTAGAAAAGTAGTTTTGAATTTTTTGGACTTCCTCCGGAAAATTCATGGCTGCTTGGTAAAAATCAGACCGTATGGCACTGGCCGTAGCTTGGTCGGTTCCGGGCGCTCTACCTACACCCAAATCAATTCGGTTGGGGTAGAGGGTGCCTAAAGTGCCAAATTGCTCGGCAATAATTAAGGGGGAATGATTGGGTAGCATTATCCCTCCAGATCCCACTCGGATGCGCTGGGTTCCTTCGGCAATTTTACCGATCAAAATAGCCGTAGCGCTACTTCCAATGGCATCTGAATTATGGTGCTCAGCCAACCAATATCGGGTATATCCTTCGGTATCGGCTAATTGGGCCAATGCGACTGAATCAGCGAGAGTTTGACCCAAAGTTTTCCCTTTGGATATCACAGCTAAATCTAAAATGGAGTACGCGGTTTTTTTGTTTCCCATAATTTCAGTATTGAAAGATGCAAAAATAACTAGGAAATTGGATCCCTATTTTTAAGCCATAAATATTAATGGAAAGAATAACCTTTCTTGATTATGAGAGGTGTTCAAGTACTTGGAATTGAAGTGCCCACTAGCCCTTGATATATCCTAATTTTTTTGAATTGGGTGGTTTGATTCATTTATTGTTCTCTATTCTGCTGTGGAGGGAATTAGGAAAGTTTAGGACAACCGTAATTAAAACCAATAGTTAGGTAACGGGTAAAGTGTAATTTTCGCTTTTCTAATTAGGTAAATGAAAACAAAGGCACGAATAGCATCCATACGGCAAGCACATACGTTAGACGAGTCCATTACCGGTATACCCACCTTTAAAATATCCACTTTAAAGGGAGTTACCGACTTAGCGTTTCCATTACCCACCAATTTACGCTTGGGTCATTTGGTAGAACGGATAGTTTCTGAATGGATTAAAACCTCTAGTAACTACTGCTTATTGCATGAAAATGTGCAGTTACTCGAAGGGAAAATTACCATTGGGGAACTTGATTTTTTGATGGAAGAAATAGATTCAAAGCAGCTTATCCATATGGAACTGGCTTATAAGTTTTATCTATTTGATCCGAGTATTTCTAATAAACCGATGCACAACTGGATCGGTCCGAATCGGAATGATTCGTTGAGAGAGAAATTAGAGAAATTAAAAACCAAACAATTTCCGTTGTTGTTTGATAAGCGTAGTCAAACACAATTACGAACTTTAAACCTAGTAGATGTAAAACAACAGCTATGTTTTTTGGTTTCCTTGTTTATTCCGTATCAAAATAAAGTGCGTTTTAACGCAAGTTATAAAAAAGCCATCGTAGGTTATTATTTGAATTGGGAGCGTTTTAAGCGTCTGGATCATGCGAATATTTCCTACCATATCCCTTCCAAAAAGGAATGGGGCATCGATCCGTCTGAAAACGACCAATGGACCGATTTTTATGGGGTAGAAGAGGATATTGCCATTTGTATAGTTGAAAAACAAGCCCCCTTGGTTTGGCGTAAATTTGGAGAGAGGTTTGAGGTGTTTTTTGTGACGTGGTGGTAAGAATAAAGTGTCTTAGGTTAACCCTAGGAATTCCTCACTGGCGATTGGCTTCAACTATAAATTAATGTGTAGCATACCCCCATACCTTAAATACCTTGGTATTTATTTTTAGAAAATAAATTCAGTTAGGTAGTCCGGATGTATTTATACGGAAATTGAATTCATTAATGGGGCCTGATCTTTTGATTTCTGCTAGTAAATTATACAAGAAATTGGAAACGATAATTTATCCAACGATAGAACAGGTTTATTATGTATTATTGGTTTCAAAATCACACAGGAATTAAATCAGTAAAAATGATCAAAGTAACTAATGCCATAGGGTTTTTGGCAATAATACTAGCAGTAAGCTGTGCCACTCCAGAAGAAAAAACGGTAGCAGACTCCCCCCAAGAAAAGGGGATAGAAGAGTCGCCAAAAGAGCTTTTGAAACAAGCCTATCAGCTTTTTAAAGAGGGGGATGATGAACAATCCATCCAATTAGCCAATCGGGTTTTAGAAATAGGTAGGGAAACCCAAAACGATACATTAATTGGTCGTGCGCTAACTTCTTTATGTCGCAATTCTCAGCGTAAACTAGATACTACTCGCCTGGCGGAGTTAAGTGTGGAATTACGTGATTTGGCCGTTTCATCGGGTAATGAACAATGGTTAATGTACATGGCGCATATGAATGCGGAGATGTGGCGACTTATTGGAGATATGGATCGGGCGGAAGAATTTTACAACGAAAGTATGCGCATTAGTTCTGAAACAGGTGCAATGGGAATGTATACCATCGATCATTTTAACAAGTCGTTTGTATCCATAGCGAAAGGTGATTTTGAATCCGCAAATGCATCAATTCAAAAGTATTACCAACTCAGAAAAGAAGATGATCCAGAATCGGAAGACGCTTACGGCTTGATTGCGTTGGCTTATTTATTAGAACAACAAAGTAATTACGTAGGAGCCCACGAAGTAGCGGTAGTAACGCGTAGATTGTTTGAAGAACAAAACCTGTTTCCAGAACCACCCGATGAGAAACCATTGTTACTCGTGGAGCGAAAAGTAAAAGAAATGTTGGCCCCATCCATATTTGAAGAAATACGTGAAAATTCTGCCTCCGAATCGGTTTCCAGTCTGTTGGATAAATATTTGAAATAAACCATAAGGAGGTGAACTTCCAGATTTTCATGCGCCTTTTGTCGTTAGATATCTGCCGTTTGTCTTTATCGTGTAAACGATAGAAAAACTAAAGAAAAATCACAAAATATCCAATTGAATCCAAAAAGAACAACCGTATTAACTTCTATATTCGTAATACTAAAAGATACTACTTCATGAAAAAAACAATGATTTTGGGGGTGCTCATTTTAGGGCTAATCCTACTAGGTGTGAGCTGCAAGAAAGAGAAAGTGCCTGAAAGTTCTTTGACTTCAAATAAAAGCGTTTACAAGGAATTAGAAATGGTATTGATAAATGGTCACCATATTGATTTTAAATCTTCCAATTACATTGCAAAAATGGGGAGTGAAGACATTAACTTATTAAAGGTTAATGATCAGTTGGTTTTTATTATTCCTGAACTAGGATTTGGAAACCATACATTAGAAGTAACAATAGAAGGAACAGATTTTAGTCTTGATTTGAAGGTCGATCCTAGCGAAACTGTTGCTGATCCAGAAGTTTATTTGGAGTTTATTAGTTCAACTGTTTTGTTGGGTGATTTGAAGGTGTCTGAAATACAGGTGTTAACATACGGAATGAGTGATACACTGGAAGAGAAGGCCAATAAAAATATTTTAGCAGGTTATTATTCCGAATACACAGCCGCTTATGTGGGAATGAATGGTCTGGAAAGAGCGTCATTAGCCAAATTTGTAAAGGCCAATGAGGATCTGTTTACATATGAAATGGACTTGACATCGCATGTCGATTCTTTTAATGTAAATAGGTTTGGAACGGCCAATGTGATACGGTTAAAAGATGCGGTACAAAATATTAGTTCATCCAAGGTGAAACTAGTTGCCTTAGTTGCCATAACAGCCCTAGCCATTGATGCATGTGTAACCGTACCTAGCCCTTGGACATGTGGTGCGGCAGCGCTTTCAGGCGCAGCCTTAGCGGGGAAAATATATCATCATAATAGTATGATTAAAACCTATGTTGATAAGGTTTTTACTCCCGTGTCAATTGAACTGGATGGGATGAACCAAAGGAGTAATGGGATCTTATCTGGGCAGTTATATGCGTTGAGTGCAATGGTAGAACGTAGAACGTTTTACAATGCAGATATGGGAAGTAAGAATGTGGCTGTGAATGACTTGATCTTAGAGTTGAATGAAAGTGAAACTACATGGGCTAAAATAATGTCTATACTACCCATAAGTTTACAAGGAACGTCTGCTCATATAAAAAATACGTACTCCTTCAAAGCGCAATTTATGATGGAAAAAGGAACGTATTTAAGTATTGGCAATATAAGTAATTCAAAAATTAGTCTAGCTACTCAAAATCAAGTAGATAACGAGCTGCAAGTGACGTTTACGACCAACGAGATCACGGATCAATATTTCTCTTTTGATTTATTGTATGACGATGGTGAATTTCAGTTTGCTAAAACCATAAATAAAACCCTAGAAGTACCGGTAAATTGTACTTCATCGTTTATTGACACCAGAGATGGTGAAGAATATTGTAAGGTGATCATTGGGAGTCAAACTTGGATGGCAGAAAATCTTCGATTTAATGCCTATGGTTCTGTTGTAAATCCCAATAATCCAACTTCTAGATATGGACGTTTATACGATTTCCCAACTGTAATGAACGGTGAAACTACAAGTAATACCATTCCAAGTGGCGTACAAGGTATTTGCCCAAATGGCTGGCATTTACCATCGGATGATGAATGGAAAATTTTGGAGATGAGTTTAGGTATGAGTCAGGTGGATGCAGATGATTATGGCGGGAATCGGGGAACCAATCAAGGTGTACAAATGAAGTCTGCCACAGGATGGAATAACAATGGAAATGGGACGAATAGTAGTGGGTTTAATGCTTTACCCGCTGGGGCATTCAATTCATTGGCGAGCCATCAATTCAGACATCTTGGGGAAAGAACCGTTTTTTGGTCTTCCACCAAATACAATATGATACCAGGTATTTGTTACCGTTTTTTTCAAGATGTTGAGTTGACATCCAGTCGTTATTTTACACAGACCTACCCGGGCCAATCATGTCGTTGTGTGCAAGACTAGAAATTAGTTTTGTGCCATGGTGTATTAAGAGAAAATAATCCATCTTTCTTGAAACCCGTTAGTTATATATTAACCAGATTAAAGGTTAATAGTTTTGGGTTAAGTTGGACGGATCGTTGTTCGTGGAAATACGTGAAAATTCTGCCTCCGAATCGGTTTCCAGTCTGTTGGATAAATATTTGAAATAAACGGATAGGGAAGTAAAATCTCCCGTTTGCCCATCAGCGAAATGAAATTTCAGGTTGAAAAATGAGGGAGAACATGTATTTAAAGAATGTATAGTTTAAAATATTGAATCTGAGATTAAAAAAAACGGACCTGAAAATGTTTAAAATTGAATAGCGTAAAAAGAATTTATTTTCCGGATACTTAGCTGGTTTACAATACGGTATAGCCAGAGGACCATACAGATGCAGAGACTAGGATGTTATTTAAAAATGAGGGGGGTAAGGTTTGTTGCGGCACTCGTATTTATTTTATTTTCTGTTTCATCCCAAGCCCAATGTTTTCAAGCTTTTGATGGTTTGGGTGTTTTGCAGAATACGCCTTATTATATTGGATGTAGTGGAGGTGATTACGCCATTTTTGTTCAAACAGATCTAGCCCTTGGAAATTATACCATTGTGTGGGGAGATGGTACGGCAAATGCTACCGGAGCCTCGTTAACTCCACCTACTTACGTTCAACATACCTATTCGGCCACCGTAGATACCTTCAATATTACCATTACGGATAACTCCAATGGATGCGTAATCAATGGAGTGGTGGTGATGGAAGAAGCCGTAAATGCCTCTATTCAAATACCTGTTGGGGGCGTTACCGTGGTATGCGCCCCATCTCCGATTACATTTATCAATTCGACCACCAATGTTTCTGCCACTACAATTTTTACGTGGGATTTTGGGGATGGTACCCCTCCGGCTATTTTTAACTCTACTAATGCAGGGTTACCTGTCATTCATGCCTACCAGCGTAATGCGGTAAGTTGTGAAACCGTAGTTACGCTAACAGCTGAAAATTATTGTAGTTTCGGTAATCCCACCGCAGCCAATTTTTCGCCATTAATGGTATTCGATTTAGATACTGCGGTTATTAATGCAAGTGCGAATACCCTCTGTTATCCCGATACCGTAGTGACTTTTGATAATGCAACCATCAAAAACTGTTTGCCTCAAGGAAATGTACAACAACGATACGAATACTGGAATTTAGGGGATTACTGGGGTTTAGGATATGATTCCATTATTCCTTGGATTCCCTTTGACCCACCTGCGCAACCTGGACATGCTATTGCCTTTCCTGGAATTGGTAGCTATACCATCATGATGATTGATAGCAATATGTGTGGACGAGATACTGCTTATAGCACCGTAAATATTATTCCTCCTCCAACTGCCGGGTTAAATTTGGCCTTTGATTCGGCTTGTGTCGGAGAATTGATAACGATAACCAATAATTCAGGTTCAGGAGCAAATATATATTATTGGGATTTTGGAGATGGAAATGGGTATAACCAATATGCGGGAAATCCAACTTTTACTTTTCAGGATACAGGCGTAAATTCCATTTCGGTAATTGCAGGAATAAGCGGGACATTTGGGGTTTGCCAAGATACAAATCAAACCAATATTTATATTAAATCTTCCCCCGTTGCTTCTTTTGGGTTAGATACGGATCAAGCCTGCGACTCATTAGCCGTAACCATATCCGATTCCACTTCGGGTGCAGTGGCATGGTCATGGAATTTGGGAAATGGAAATACCTCCGTGGTGGCTAATCCACCCGTTCAATACTATAATTCACCGGGTTCTTATTCTATCCTTTTGGATGTCACCCATGCGAATGGCTGTACCGATACCGAAACCAATGTGGTAAATGTATATCCAACGCCAACGGCAAATTTTATGGCGAATAGTGTTTGTCAAAATGCAGTGGCTTCGTTTACAGATATTTCAGGTTCTCCCGCATCCGACCCTATTAGTTCATGGACCTGGGATTTTGGAGATGGAAATTCATATATCGGGCAACATGGTAGCCATATTTATCCAAATGTGGGCGGATTTGCCGTGACATTAATTGTGGCTACTCCCCATTGTTCAGATACTATTGTTGATTCCGTTTCGGTGGAAACTAAACCAACGGCCATTTTCACGGTTAACGATACCATCGGGTGTAGCCCATTGCTAGTATCCACTACAAATTCATCCATTGGGGCTACCAGCTATTCTTGGGATTTTGGGAATGGGTATGGATCCAATCAGATGAATAGTACTTTGTCTTATCTAAATTCAGATACGGTGGATACCAATTATACTTTAACTTTAGTAGCCTCCACCACCTTTGGTTGCTTGGATACAGTCACCCTACCTATAACCGTTTATGGAGGTCCAAATTCTAGTTTTACTAGTAATTCCATTCCCGAATGTGGTCCCGTTGCAGTCCATTTTCAAAATACGTCAACGGGAACAGTCAGTTATTTGTGGGATTTTGGCGATTCAACCACCACCAGTAATTTAGAAGATCCATCGCATATTTTTGGAAATACAACTTTATTCATTAGCCATTATACCGTAAGTCTAATCGCGACCAATGCAAATGGTTGTACAGATACCTCCACACAAGTCATTACCATTTATCCAGAACCTGTTTTTCCATTTTCTACTATTCCGGATTCCGGATGCTCCCCTTTAAAGGTGACATTTCCTGCAATAGTTGGGGCGGTTTCTTACGCTTGGGACTTTGGTGATGGTACCACCGCAACAGGGCAATCTCCAACGCATGTTTTTATTAATAATACCACCAATAATCAGTTTTTTAATGTGCAGTTAATTGCCGCTTCTCCGTTTGGTTGTTCCGATACAACTATAGAAATTGTAACGGTTTTTCCGGAACCAACTTCTGCTTTTTCGGTAAACGACTCCATCGGTTGTGGGCCACTTTCCATAACCATCACCAATAACTCGTTAAATGCAAATTCCTATTTCTGGGATTTTGGGGATGGGGATACCTCATTAACTAATGCAGGGATTTTAACGCATACCTTTCAAAATATCACTCCCGGACAAGCTATTTATTCGACTCAATTGATAGCCATGACCCCAAATGGTTGCTCTGATACCATAACACACAATATCACCGTGCATGAACCGGTTTCCGCTGGATTTATTACTAATACGGCAGGGTGTTCACCCTTAGCAGCCACTTTTATCAATACCACCCAAGGGGCATCCACCTATTTGTGGAATTTTGGTGATGGTAGTATTTCTTCTTCTGCAAATCCAGCACATTCATTTTTTAGCGGATCAGTTACCGATACAATTTATCAGGTAACTTTAATCGCATCCTCTTCTTTTGGATGTGCAGATACCTTGATAGATTCTGTTTCTGTGTATCACAATGCAGTTGCCTCCGTGAGTACGAGTGCCCTTTCAGGGTGTACTCCTGTTAATATTATGTTGACCAATAACAGTTTTGGATACGATAATGTATTTCTGGATTATGGAGATGGAAATTTTTTAAATACCGGATTTTCAAATAGCCTCCATACGTATATTAATAATTCGGTTAATCCTCAAAATAATGTAGTGGAGCTTATTGCCACTACCCAATATGGATGTAACGATACCACTCTTCAAAACATTACTATTCACCCATCGGTTCAAGCGAGTTTTAGTGGGGATCCAGATGGGTGTAGCCCCTTAGTCAATAATTTTCAAAATACAAGCTCGGGGAGTACCAGTTATCAATGGGATTTTGGCAATGGAAATCAGTCGAATTTAATAAATCCATCCGAAAATTTTATAGCTGTAGGAACCACTCAGAACTACACGGTATCCCTATTAGCTACCTCTAGTTATGGATGTACGGATTCGGTGCTATTAAATGTAACCGTTCATCCATCGGCAGTGGCCTCTTTTACCTCCAATTCCAATTCGGGATGTACCCCTTTAAGCGTGGGATTTACCAATGCGAGTTTCGATTTTGATAATTTGTTTTGGGACTTTGGAGATGGTCTTTTTTCCACCGATACCTTCTCCTTGATTCATCATACTTTTGTGAATAGCACTTCTAATTCCCTGTTTTATGAGGTAGAATTAATAACAAGTACCATTCATGGATGTAATGACACTTCCGCAATTCAAATAGAAGTATATCCTCCTATTTCGGCCTCTGCCGATATGGATTCCATTGGCTGTAGTCCGTTTTTTGTTTCCTATCAAAACAATAGTACGGGTGCCAACGGGTATCTATGGGATTTGGGGAACGGTATTATTAGCACCAATCCAACCCCAAATGAAACCTATTTGAATAATGGGAATTCGGTTATTACAGTACCCGTGGAGTTAACCGCTACCTCTGCATTTGGATGTACCGATGTGTTTTCTAGAAATATAACCATCTATCCAAAACCCATTGCGAGTTTTGTGGCTACCCCAATGGTACAGTCTTTTCCTCTTACAGTAGTGAATATTACCAATACCACTTCGGGTACTTGGGACTATAATTGGAGCTTTGGGAATAACTCGTTTTCGTCCGTACAAAACCCTCCCGTTATTGATTACATTAATATAGGTGATTATACCATTCAGCTAATAATCTCCAATTCGTATTGTGCGGATACCGTATCACACCTAGTTCAAATTTTACCGCCCCCTCCCATATCCAGTTTTAGTGGTTCACAAGCAGGGTGTTCTCCTGTTTCTGTTGCTTTTGTAAACGAATCGGAATACGGAACCGATTATTTATGGGATTTTGGCGATGGGAACACCTCCGTACAACAAGATCCCGTATATACCTATTTTTTTCCAGGAGTATATTCGGTAACACTTACCGTAAATGGAATCAGTGGAACCGATACTAAAATAATATCCAATGCGGTGGAGGTTTACCCTAATGCCATTGCTAATTTTGATTACCAACCCATAAAAGTTTCTTCCACAGGTGATAAAACCTTTTTTTATAACCAGTCGGCTAATGCCACTCTTTTTGATTGGAGTTTTGGAGATGGAAATTACTCGAACGATGAGAATCCAATTTACCAATATTCCGAAGTAGGAGATTATCCTATTACTTTGATTGCAAATAACGAATTTAACTGTCCAGATACCCTAACCCACTTTACTTACATTAAGGTAGAAGCCTCCGGAGAATTAACGTTTCCGAATGCATTTGTACCTAGTTCGGGCGGACCAACTGGAGGAATGTACGAACAGGGAGTGGTAGATAATAGTATTTTCCATCCCATCTCTCATGGGGTAGATACCTACCATTTAGTCATTTTTAATCGTTGGGGAGAGTTGGTTTTTGAAACCTTTGATGTCAACCAAGGTTGGGATGGATATTACCGAGGTGAATTATCTGCTCAGGATGTATATGCATGGAAAGTAGACGTGATATTGGTCAGTGGTGAGGAGAAAATGTTCACTGGAGATTTAACGCTTCTCAGATAATGAAGGAACAAATTGCAATATTGATTCTGGGACTGCTATCGGTATGGAATGCGTGTTTTTCACAGGATATCCAATATTCACAATTTTATGCATCTCCTATGTATTTAAACCCCGCATTCGCAGGTACATCGGATCAGCATAGAGTAGTCGGTAATTTTCGAGATCAATGGCCATCTATTCAGGGAGCTTTTGTATCCTATTCTTTGGCTTATGATGTGAATATTCAAGACGCAAACAGTGGATTGGGCTTTTTTGTACAAAGAGATCAAGCAGGTTCTGGCGGATTAAATACCACAAATATTGGGGGTGTTTATGCCTATGACATAAAAGTGAAACGTAAACTATCGTTCCGTCCCGCAATTGGAATAGCATACGGTAGGAAAGCTATAAATGCGTCAAAACTCAGGTTTGGTGATCAACTACTTTCTGGGAGCGGAATTTCGATCCAATCCAATACTTTAAATGAAAGTGTGGGCTACGTTGATATTTCAGCAGGAGGAATTTTATACTCCAATGATTTTTGGGCGGGGTATTCCGTATTTCATATAAACAGACCCAATAACTCCCTTCTTGGACGAGATAATTATTTAGACGCTTTTCATTCCATTCATGTGGGCTATCGCTTACCTATGACCCGGACGGTAAAACGTGAAATAGTGAGTGCATTTATTGTAGCTGCCAATTATAAGTCTCAAGGAAAATGGGATCAGTTTGATATTGGAATGTACTACTTCAAGCGTCCGTTTGTGGTGGGGTTATGGTATAGAGGTATTCCGGGATTAAAAGCGTACAAAACAGGATACCAAAATAATGATGCTATTGTGATATTATCCGGAATGGAGTTTAATAAAATTAAAATTTCCTATTCGTACGATATTACCATAAGTAAAATGTGGGCTAATACCGGTGGGGCGCACGAAGTTAGTGTTATATACGAATATATGAACCCCCATAAAAAACGGAGAAAACGCAGAGTAAAACTAGCTTGTCCTAAGTTTTAAATTAGGTAAAAAGGGCTTTTGAGTTAAACTTAAACCTGATAGGGTTTCCTATATTCAAAACAAGAAAGTAAAATTAGTATTGGATTCAATTACTTGTGTATGATCCGTATCTGTTCCTCCTTCCCTCTTGAAAATAGAGTGGAATCCTGAAGGTTGGAATTATAAAATTGACATAATCCCTGGAGTGAATTTATATGCTCCATAAGAGGTTTTTTCATCCGTAAACTCAGGGCTGTTTTATCATTAACTCCAGTATAAGAGCAAAATAAAGAATCGGTCGAATAATCAATTTCAATTTCCATCTCTTTCCATTCGACTTTACCTGCTATCGCACTTCCATAATACATAATATCTGATGTCCATTTGGAGTAGAAAGCTTTAGTAACCATCCGACCATCTTTACCTATTTCTCCGAATTCTACAATAATTTTCTCGGTACATTCAATTCCTCGCATATACGATCTTCGAAACGCCCATGTTCTGGATGCTTCGAGTCTCTTTTCATTTATCGTTCCGCTAAATTTTAAGTGACTATATTCTTCCAAACTGTAAAAGAAGGGAAGATGGGGAGGGAGATCATCTAAGTAATCAATGTGAGCTCTTTCATTTATCACGTATTTTAAAGAAAGTAAGGACTGATCCTTAAAAGTGATGTCCTGTGAATAAGAAATAATAGCGCACGTCATAAATGCGAGTAGGAAGATAGGTGTTTTCATAAATTAAAATTACTTTTAAATAAGTAGATGAAAAATGGTCCCGAAAACTCACTACCGAAACAGGCAAGATGTGTACGAAGGAATAGCAATGGTTTAGATGCTAATAAATTAGGATTTGGCATCGAGTAAAACCATGAAGGGCCAATCTTCCTGTAACTAAAGTCCAACCTTTTTAGTTTCAGTAATCATGAAAAAACCTATTCCACAATAGGTGAAATAGGTTCTTGAGTTTTAGGTTTGAGTGAAAGGTTTAACTAGCCGGAACTCCCACACTTTGTAATTGAGCCTTAAAACCAATGGGTCCTTCACCGGTATAGGTCATCTCTCCCGTTAATCTTTCACCCTCCTTAGAGGAGAAGCTTAGTTTCTCCACATTTTGGTTGTTACGGTTACCAATAATCATATTTCCCCCTTGATGCCAAGGAGCAGAGGAACCTCCCCATTGGTTACTCACCTCATAATTATTTCCTTCTGCCAAAGTTCCTTTAAATCCAATGGGACCCTCTCCTTTGTATTGCATGGTTCCCGTTAGCGTTTTACCATGATCGTTTGAACTAATATTCATCGCAATAACGTCTTGGTTAGAACGACCACTTAGAGCCCACGTACCTCCTTGATGCCACGGAGCTGAAGTACCTCCCCATTGGTTTTCAGTAGTATACCCGGGTGTGGCGGTTCCTTTGAAGCCAATTGGTCCTTCCCCAAGATAAGTCATTTCTCCATTTAGCATATTTTGCTTATCCGCTTTTACATTTACGGAAATAGCACGTTGAGAAGTTCTTCCTCCAATGATCCATTGACCGTCATTATGCCAGGATGCACTGGATCCTCCCCAGCGTACCTCAACTTCATACACATTCGCAAAAACATGTACTGCTTTTACCGAAATTGGACCTTCACCTTCATAAGCCATAGTTCCAGTAAATGTATCTCCGTGGTCTTTTGAGCTGATCTCTACGGATAGGATAGATTGATTGGAACGACCGCCTAAAATCCATGTGTTTCCAGGATGCCAAGGAGCACTTGTGCCTCCCCATTGATTTTGTACTTGATAAACTGACATAATTATTGTTTTTAAGTTGATGCTAAGTCCCGTTGGTCCTTAACCTGCCACTAATTAGTAGTGGACTTTTAATAGACCCATTTATTCTTTTAAAAGAATTGATTATCCAATCCCCAAATGGTAAAATCAAGAATGGGATAGTAGCTACTCAGTCGATTTACTTACTCTTGATTCCATACAAATATCAGAAGCTTTTAGGAATTGCCTAAGGGTATAAATACGTGACTGTCAAAATTATGTAGGATTACTGAGTTTCGGTGGATTGTACTTAGTTTAAAAAAAATGTAATCGACAAAACAAAAGGGTAATTGTTAATATCGTTGCAAAAAGTTAAATTTCATCCGGTTTGTCGATACTCTGGTTTAGCTTAGTTCGTCATAAACGAAACCTAAAACTATTAACGATGATAAATAAAACTTGGAGTTTTATTCTTGCGATTGGGCTGTATGTTCAAACGGCCCAATCGCAAGAAACAGATCCTACTTTTGTGGTTTGTGAACATGTACGCATATGGCCATATTACCACCCTGATTTAACGAATAAAATTAGTTTTTGGGATATTAAACATCACTTTGAGAAGGATTATCCGCTATCTTCTTTTCAGAAAATGAAACACAACTCAGGAATAATTACCGTGAAATTTTGGGTGAATTGTCACGGTGAAATGGGTGGGTTTAATGTGCTAGAATGTGATTTGACCTATAAAGAGACCCAATTAAATGTGGGGATTTCTAACTATTTTTTGAAGAAGACTAAATTACTAACCCAGTGGGAAGTACCTGTGAATTCACATGGAACCCAGGTTAATAGTCACAAATTCTACTCTTTTAGAATTGTGAATGGAAAACTCATTCAAATCCTACCGAAATGAGGGCTGGAAGATTTGTACTCGGATGGAGTGTACTAGGTATACTTGGTTTTACATTAGGATGTACTTCTAATGGGGTAAAAGAAAAGGAAGTCCCTAAAAAGATTGATGTTATTCGGTACCTGAATGATTTAGATTCTGCTGGGATAGATATTGAGAATGATTCCGTTCTTTTTCAATATGGTTATCAAGCCATTTATTTTGGGAAGGATGAGGCTGGAAATGCATTGATTGATTATGCCTTTTCAAGGATGGATAGTGTCACTGCCGATGATTATCGTCATTGGTCCGTTCAGAATACCAAAAATGGAAATTATGCCAAGGCAATCGAGTTGTTGGAAAAGGCTATGGAGCTAAATCCGCAAGAAACAAGTAGGTACTACGGTTGGGTGTTGTTATACTATTACAGAGATTATCATAAAGCGTTGTCTATTTTAAATTTACATGATGATTACACTCCCAATTTCGATGATGCCCCGATGGGAGAGGATATCCATTACCTGAAAGGTTTGTGTTACATGCAACTCTTGGACTATAATAAAGCTCTTTCCGAATTTGATAGGTACATAACCCATACCACTGAAAGCCATGGAGAAAAATTTGTGAATGTTTACACTTTTGTACAAAAAGGGAGATGCCTGGAAATAGTAGGAAAACCAAAGAAAGCGATTCAAGCTTTTGAAAAGGCTATTGAGTTATATGATAAATGCTCGGAGGCTTATTACTTTATGGGGCTCGCACAATTAAAAATGGGAGAAAAAGAATTGGCGTGCGAAAACTTTAATACCGCTTTACAATTGGTAAATAAAGGCTATAAAAGTGAAGATAATTATGTGGAATATTTTCATGAAATTTACGCTCCTCAAATTAAGCAATCCATTCAGTTGAATTGTACCCATTAATTAGTGGAAATGGAAAAGAATACAAATTTAACATGGGATGAATTCTCAAAGGTAGAAATGCGTGTGGGTACTATTCTTACGGTGGAGGAATTTATAGAAGCGAGAACCCCGGCATATAAGATGACCATTGATTTTGGGGGGCTGGGCATAAGGAAAACTTCTGCTCAAATAACGGTATTGTATGCCATGAAAGAGTTAATTGGTAAACAGGTAATCGCAGTAGTTAATTTTCCTCCCAGGCAAATAGCCACGATGATGAGCGAATGTTTGGTGTTAGGTGGATTAGGTGACCAAAAGGAAGTAACTCTTTTGGAGCCCGGTATGAAAGTGAAAAATGGTACTCGAATAGGATAAATGATGAATTATATATTCTTGACGCATATTTTTATCACCTTTTTTATGACCGGACTTTGTTGGTTTGTGCAGGTGGTTCATTATCCTTTGTTTAAGGAAATCCCCTTAGATAAACTTCCCAATTATGAACGTAAGAATGCGGTGACGGCCTATATTACTGTTCCATTAATGATTGTAGAATTGATGACTGGGATGGTCATTCTTTATTTCAATCCAGAGTGGGTGTATTTGATCAACGTTTTCTTGATGGGTGTTATTGGCCTTAGTACTTTTATGTTTCAAGTGCCTATTCATTTAAAATTAATGCACTGGGCATCGCCTGATCTGATTAATAAAGTAACCCAAACAAATTGGATACGAACCGTAAGTTGGACGATTAGAAGTGGAGTTCTATTTTATGTGTTAATGCTTAAATTGTAGGCAATTAGGCTTTTGGTTCTCCTTTGTAGCTATTATATTTGAGAAAATAAAATAAACCTATTCGCTATGATAATATATGGAACAAAGGCAGTTCATTTAAAATCGGAACAGTCGGTGACCGCTATTTGCCCAAGTTGTGAAACCCAAGGGACCACTATTTTTTCAGTTTTTCGTAAACATGCCCATATATTTTGGGTGCCGTTATTTCCTATTGGGAAAGTAAGCCAGTCCACGTGTGAGCATTGTAAAGCAACCCTGGAGGAAAAAGAAATGCCGGCTACTTTTAAACGAGAATTGGATGTGGTGAAGAGTACCTCAAAAGGTCCAATTTGGCAATTTTCTGGGATCGCCATTATTGCGGTTCTGATCGTGTGGGGGAATTTTGCAAATGACTTGGATAAAGAAGAAGAATTGACGTTTATAGCAGCTCCTTTATTAGGAGATATCTATGAATATAAAATGACGAGTAATTCATATTCTACGTGGAAGGTTGTTGGGGTTAGCTCTGATAGTGTGGAGATATCCGAAAACCAATATGAAATTAATAAGTTGTCTAAAATTTACAAAATTGACAAACCAGAGAATTATTCTTTGTATCCTTTTAAGATTGCGAAAACGACCTTGCAATTCATGTATGATTCAGGCGATATAAAGGATATTAATAGAGATTAGATAGGGAGGGCTAACTGTGATTTGTGTTTATGTTTGCTTTATTCGTGTAAGTGGATAGGTGGGATGTACATCTATTTTTGTTTAAATATTTAGAACAATGAATCAGTTTGGAGCTAAGGTAACGAAGGAATTAGAAAAGCAATATTCCATATCACCCAATTGGAAAAATGGAAAGTTTGAAAATTTGGTAGAAACCAAGATGGATATGAGCTTACAAACGATACCCAAACTATTATACAAACAGTTTTTTAAGTCCCAGGGTAGAATGCCAAGGAAGCCATTAGACATAATTGCTTTTAATAAGGAGGCTTTTTTAGCGCCTTCTCAAGAAGCTAAAATGATTTGGTTTGGTCATTCGGTGGTACTGATGCGTTTAAACAATAAAACGATCCTAATTGATCCGATGTTGGGTCCAAATGCATCCCCAATAGCTCCCTTTGCCACCAAACGGTTTTCGGAAAATAGCTTGGATCTAATTGATCAATTTCCGGATATTGATTTGATTTTAATGACCCATGATCATTACGATCATTTGGATTTGGACAGTATTAGAAACCTTAAAAACAAAACCAACCATTTTTATGTCCCTTTAGGCCTAAAACGTCATTTACTTAAATGGGGTGTGGAAAGTGCTAGGATAACCGAATTTGATTGGTGGGAGAAGCAAAGTTTTGAAGGAATTGATATTACCTATACCCCAACTAGGCACTTTACCGGCAGAGGGCTTACTGATAGGGCAAAATCGCTTTGGGGTGGCTGGGTAATGAAAACCAAGTCACAGAATATTTGGTTTAGCGGTGATGGGGGATTTGGGGCACATTTTAAGGAAATTGGAGATGCCCTAGGACCTTTCGATTTAGCATTTATGGAATGTGGGCAATACAATGAGAACTGGCACGCCATACATATGTATCCCGAAGAAAGTGTTCAGGCCACTTTAGATGCAAATGTGAAAAGAGCATTACCGGTACATTGGGCTGGGTTTGCATTAGCTCAACACCACTGGAAAGAACCCATAACTAGGTTTGTAAAAGAGGCGCATAAAAAAAAGTTAGATATTTTCACTCCTCAAATTGGTGAAATGTTTGATGCCCATTGTATCTCCGGGAATTGGTGGGAGTCATTAGATTAATTTATTGTTTTGGTACACAAAGGAAATATTAAAAGAGCTGAAAAATCGGATATTCTAGGGATATTGGAAATTTTGAATTACGAGATCACTCATTCTACCGCTTTATACGAATATGAACCCCGGTCCTTGGCCCAACAATTGGATTGGTTTATGGACAAGCAGGAGAATAATTTTCCGGTTATTGTGGTTGTTAAAGAAGGTAAAGTACTAGGATTTGGCAGTTTTGGAGCATTTAGACCCCGACCAGCATATCGATTTACAGTAGAGCATTCCGTATATGTCCATCATGAGTTTCATGGACAAGGAATAGGGAAACGACTATTAAAGCAATTAATAGCCTTGGCAAAAGAGGATGGTTACCATTCTATGATAGCCGTGATTGATAGTTTAAACGCTGGTAGTATCCAGTTTCATACTACCTTTGGTTTTGTGGAAATTGGTCAACTTCGAGAAGTAGGATATAAGTTTGATCGTTGGCTAGATTTGACATTAATGCAATTGAGGATCGAGTAGGAGTATTATTTTTACAGACGATAAAAGAAACCAAATTTTATGAAATATTCGTGTAGTGTAGAAATCAATAAATCAATGTATGAGGTAATTGAACTCTGGGAAAACGAAGATAATTTTCATTATTGGCAAGATGGTTTTGAGCGGATTGATTTGATTTCGGGGACAAAGAATTCTGTGGGTGCGGTTTCAAAAATTCTTATTGTTCAAGGTAAAATGAAAATTGCGTTAGAGGAAACACTGTTAGTGTATAATTTACCTCAAGAGAAGTCAGCGAGATATGTCCATAAACATATGACCAACATCCAAACAACGCGATTTGAAAAAGTAAATGAAACAACTACTCGTTATATTTCAGAAGTGGAATACACACAATTCAATGGATTAACGCTTAAAATTATGGCGAAGTTATTTCCTCGTAAATTCAAAGAGCAAAGTCAGAAGTGGATGATTCAGTTTAAAGACTTTGCTGAAAAATAACCTTTCCCTGTTTTATTAGCTCTTTTTCTCTCCTTTCAAATCGTGATGATCATTTTATTTCTTTTCATATATCCCTGTGGTACGTAGAGAGTTTGCTAAAGGTTGGGTGGAAATTGAAAGTTTTTTTAAATTTTTTTCCGAAATAGGAGGTACGTTCCTAAATTATTCTATTTTTAGATCGTTAAATCACACATAATCAATTACAAAAAAAAATGAAAAAGAGACTAGAACAAAAAATGGTTTTTGTATCTCTCCTGCTATTTTTCATTTTTAATATGCCATTTTTACTTCTTTTTGAAGGAAGTTTTGGCGAATTTGAAACACCAACATTGTATGTTGGAATAATAGCGGGGTGGTTGTTCGCAGTATTATTGAGTTATAAAATATTGAAACGTAAATATTCTGTAAGGTAATTAAACCAAATCTATACTAATCTAATTTGGGAGAAGGGTTATTGAAATCCTTCTCCAATTAGAAAATTTCCTTTCCAAAGCTTTCGTATTCAATATTTATCCACTCTAATGTATCTAATAGTTATCGTCTTGGCGTGGGTAGATGAGGTCTAGGTAATCCTTGATTTACCAAATATTTCCGCGGTGCTCCAGCGTATTTTTTTGTATTCAAAAATTTATTCAAGCAAGCTTGAGAAGTTTTGATCACAAAAAAAAGGGTTGACTAATTGTCAACCCTTTAAATTTTATGCGGAGAGTGAGGGATTTGTCCCAGATCCCTTGTTTGAATTAAGCGGCTCATCCCATTCAAAGCTTCCGCGGTGCTCCAACTTATTTTTTTGTATTCAAAAATTTATTCAAGCAAGCTTGAGAAATTTTGATCACAAAAAAAAGGGTTGACTAATTGTCAACCCTTTAAGTTTTATGCGGAGAGTGAGGGATTCGAACCCTCGATACCCTTGCGAGTATAACACCTTAGCAGGGTGCCGCTTTCAGCCACTCAGCCAACTCTCCAACGGGTGGCAAATTTATGAATTCATTTGATTTGTCAAGCTAAAATTGGAAGAAAAATCAAGTTTTTTTTTCTTTTTATAAATCGTCCCAACTCCCGAAAACATTACTAATTCATAATCAGATATTAAGAACTAGGATAAGCAACTCGAACATGGTAAATGTTCATGATTTTCTTTTGCAAAAGCTTCTTTAAAGTCGATATATTTTGAAATGTAATAGGGGCAAAGTCTAATTGTTGACTTTCTAGTATGGTATCAAAGATGCCATCGATCAATTTATTAATAGATTCGGCTGTATATTCCGGTAAACTTCTAGCTGCGGCTTCTACCCCATCGCAAAGCATTAAGATGGCCGTTTCTTTAGAGAAGGGGAGAGGTCCTGGGTATTGGAAGTCTTCCATATTTACATCTGGATTTTCTTTCTTGGCATTAAAGTAAAAATAGCGAGTGGTATTGGTCCCATGATGGGTACGAATAAAATCGATGATCTTTTCTGGGAGCTTATGCCTCTTTGCCATTTCAATACCATCTAATACATGGTTGATAATTATATGTGCACTTTCATGATTGGATAAATCGTTATGGGGGTTATAGCCTCCAGCTTGATTCTCAATAAAAAATTGAGGATGTTTCATCTTTCCAATATCGTGGTATAAAGCTCCAGTTCTAATAAGAAGAGCATCCCCACCAATTTCAAGTGCACATTCTTCTGCTAAATTGGCCACTTGCATAGAATGTTGAAAGGTTCCCGGTGCTTTTTGAGCCAATTCACGTAAAAGTGTATTGTTGGTATCTGCTAATTCCAATAAAGCCATCTCAGATATTAAACCAAAAATTCGCTCTATAAGATAGACAATGGGAATAGAGATTAAAGTTAACATAGCACTCGTGGCAAACCATAAAAAGTTGACGGGTTTGACGTTAATTAGATTCCCTTCTTTAATGATACTAAAACCAAAATATAAAACGGATGAGGTCAGGAAAATCAATAAAATAACGGCTAACAATTGAGAACGTTTCCGTAAATTTTTCAATAAGAGTATGGCTAATAATCCTACGGGTGCTTCTATCCATAAAAATTCCATGGCATTGGGTGCAAAAGTGGTGGCAATCATGATCATCAGCATATAAATAATGGCCGATAAAGAGGAGTTAAAAAAGGATTGCAACACCACCGCAAACAAAGCAAAAGGAAGGATGTAAATTTCTATATCTGGAAATACCCTCGGAATGTTAGACATCAGGTAATTTAGGAAGAATAGAATTAAAATTAGCGTGAAAGAGTTAGTTTCCGAATAGGTATACGGACTAAAGGACTTGACTAATAATATGAGTAAAAGGGTGGCAAAACTTACAAAAATTAACGTTCCTCCATAGACAAAAAGCTCAGATTGGTTGGAGCCTGCCTGCTTTTCTGAAAGGGCCACTAATGAGTTAAGTTTTTGATATATTTCGGGGGTGATAATCTCTCCCTTTCCTATAATTTTCTCTCCTTGATTAACTTTTCCATACACCGTAGTTAGCGCTTCTAATTTCTGGTTTTTTATTTCGGAGGTTAAACGAGAATTGAATACTACATTCGCTTTAAGGTTTTCAAATACCGTGATTTGTAAAACCTTACCTCTCTTGATATCTGCGGTCCAACTCTGAATACTATCAAAAGCTTCTGTGACCGTAAAGAAATCCTGAATTTCAAATTGACTTTCCGTATGATTTTGAATGGTTTTGATGATGTAATCGCGCGATTTATTGGTTAAGCTATCCTGATCTTCAATAATTCCTTTATCGTACAACCGTCTTATGAGTTCGATTCCTTCTGCTTCAAAAAGAGACTTGTATTTCTCTGCCGAAACACTGTCTTGAGCAAATAATTCATTTGATTTTTTACGAAAGGCAGAGATAACCGAATCAGCTACACTTTCTTCAACATCAAAGTATAAATAGCTATTGCCAATGATTTCGTTCCTTTCGGAACTAATTTGATCCTCTGTTTTACTAATAGGAAAGGAGAATGGGGCGTATAGAGGTTGATGTACCCATGGAAAACCTTGCTCAAATTCGTATTGAAATTTACTCGTGCTAGGCGATATATATACCATTAGTGAAATGGTAATAGCCACAATAACAATGCGGTATATCTTACTGTAATTATGTTGTAATTTGGAATTTATACCTAACATGTATTAAAAATTGATGAAAACGAAAATAAATATTACCAGCCTAATCTCTACCACTTACCAGGCATTGTTATACACGAGTTGAAAAAGTTTCTTAAATGTTCGTAAAATATGAAGAGACAGATAGAATTGGGCCCATAAAATTTCTTTATTTGTGATTTAAACATAACGCAAATGAGCTTTATTTACGAGGCTAGAATCACTCAGTTTTCAAAGGATTTGAAAAAGTATAAATCGGCTTCCCGAAACCTAGGGTTTTCTCGGTTACTCTTGTTTGTTTTAATCTTTGTTGGGGTGTATGTGTATTGGGGACAAACGATCCCAATTGCTCTGTTTCTTTTTGGGGGAGGAGTATTGTTTCTTCGATTGGTCGTTTTAAATGGGAAGGCGGATACGGAAATTCAATATTTGGATGCGCTAATTTCTATTAATACAAATGAAAATAAGGCAATTCATGGAAAGTATCAAAACCCAGATAATGGATCGGAGTTTACGCGATCGGATCATGAATATTCTCACGACTTTGATTTGTTCGGTCTTCGTTCATTTTTTTCCAAGTTTAATCGTACGGTAACTGTCCAGGGAAAATCAACCTTAGCAAATTGGTTAACGGTTCCGGAGTTGGTGATCTCCGACATTGTTAAAAAGCAAGAAGGGGTAAAAGAGTTAGTGAAAAAACTAGATTGGCGCCAGGATTTTTTAGCCAATGGAATGATTAACCAACTCAGTCAAAAGGACCAAGATAAAATTACCCATTGGCATGAATTAGAAAGTGAGTTAAGAGGTGTTTTTATTCATAAAGTTACCTTAACCATTCTTCCAGCCCTTACCTTACTCTTACTCGTAGGAACCATATTGGGCTATGTGAGTTGGGTTAATTTCGGATGGTTCTTATTGGTGCCATTAACGTTTGTCGGTTCGCAACTAAAAAAGGTAAATCATGAATATGGAATCATTTCCAATTTAGTCATCAAATTTGAAGTGTTGGCTAAATTGACTCGGAAAATTGAGACGGAAGAGTTTGATTCTGAATTATTAAAGGATTGGCAAGCCCAATTGTTGGCTTCGGATTCGATAAAAGCTTCCCAGAAATTAGGGCAGTTAAAATCTTTATTAGGTAGCTTTGAACAACGCTCAAATATGTTAGTGGGTATTGTGTTAAATGCATTCTTACTTTGGGATTTACAATTAATGCAGCGTATGAACCAATGGAAAAAGGAAAATTCCTTGGAATTGGGAACATGGTTAGATATAATTGGAAAGTTTGATGCGACTATTTCCTTAGCCAACCTATCCTATAACAATAATGATTTCTATTATCCAGAAATTTCTAATCAGGAGTTTGAAGTGTTTGGAAAGGATATGAAACATCCTATGCTGGAGACAAAAAAGGCAGTGGGAAACGATTTTGAATTAAAAGGTCAAGGGTCTGTAAATATCATTACAGGTGCAAATATGGCAGGGAAGAGTACCTTCTTGAGAACCGTTGGATTGAATATGGTTTTGGGTATGATGGGAGCTCCTGTGCCGGTATCAAATTTTAAATTTAGCCCAATGATGATTTTTTCGAGTATGCGTACCGAAGATTCGTTAGCGGAGCAAACCTCTTTTTTTTATGCTGAGTTGAGTCGGTTAGCTCGAATTTCTGATATACTAAAAGCAGGTGAAAAACGCTTTGTCATTTTAGATGAGATTTTAAAAGGAACCAATTCGCACGATAAAGCCCGTGGGTCTTACGCCTTTGTCGAAAAAATGATCCGTTACAATATGATGGGGTTGATTGCTACACATGACCTAAGTTTGTGTGTGTTAGCCAATAAACATCCGGATAAGATTGAAAATAAATCTTTCGAAGTGGAGTTTAATAAAGATGAATTAGTTTTTGATTATAAACTAAGAAATCGAGTATGTCAAAATATGAATGCTTCATTTTTACTTAAAAAAATGGGTATTGTAGATCACTACTAGAACGAACTAAAAAGAATTAAGGTGAATAAAATTGAACAATTGCAAGAATTGCTTTCTGCTCCCAAAAGAGTGGTTATTATACCTCATATGAACCCAGATGGTGATGCCTTAGGTTCTTGTTTAGGTTGGTCACAATTTTTGACTATTAAAGGCCATCAATGCACGGTTATTGCCCCCAATGAGTTTCCCTCTTTTTATAATTGGATGCCTGGATCTTCTGAAATCATCTTACATTCAGAATCTCCTGTTACCGTGGATACTGCGCTTGAAAATGTGGATGTTATTTTCTTTTTGGATTACAACGACTTAAAACGTATTGGAGATTTGGGGCCTGTGGTAGAAAGTCACCCTGCTAAATTTGTGATGATTGATCACCATCGACAACCCACCGATTTTGTGGATATTATGTTCTCTAATCATGATAAATCATCCACCTCAGAAATGGTGTTTGATGTTATTGAAGCACTTGGAGGCAAAGTAGATATTACTAAAGAAATGGGTGAGTGTCTTTATACCGGAATAGTTACCGATACGGGTTCATTTAGATTTGGTTCCACTACCTCAGAAACGCATTATGCAGCCGCTTATTTACTCGAGGCAGGAGTAGAACCCGACCAGGTATATTCTAAAGTATATGATACCAATAGCCTGGATAGAATGCGTTTAATGGGGTATGTGTTGGCTGAAAAATTGAAGTTGGTAGATCAAATTCAAGCCGCATATATATCGATCAGTGAAGAAGAACAAAATCGATTCAATTTCCAAATAGGCGATTCTGAAGGTTTGGTTAATTATGGCTTGGCGATAAATGGGGTGAAAGTAGCTGGGTTTTTTAGAGAAAGTGACGGGTTTGTTAAAGTATCGTTACGTTCAAAGGGTGATTTTGATGTGAATGCTTTGGCGCGTGTTCACTTCAATGGTGGTGGACATAGAAATGCTGCCGGAGGTAGATTAGATATGACTTTACCGGAAGCAATTGCGCATTTTGAACGCATTATGAAAAAATTTAAGGATGAACTATATTTCAATTAAATCAGTCGTATTAATTCTAATGGTTTCTTTTACGATGTCTTGTCAGGATATACCGAAACCTAAAAAGCAGCGTATCGTTACCGAAAAAGAATTGGTTAATAATAACCGGAAATCGGTTCGGATGGAGTCAGACCAAATTGACAAGTTCATTCAACGTAGAGGGTGGGATATGTCTAAAACTGGGACTGGTTTACGCTATTTGGTTTATGAACGAGGTGATTCGCAAGTATTTCCGAAGGTGGATGATACGGTGTATGTAGAATACGAGGTGAGTTTAATAAACGGTAAAACCATTTATTTATCCGACTCTAATAATTTAGCTTCCTTTATTGTAGGCCATGATGAAGTAGAAAATGGACTGCAAGAGGGGGTGCAGTTTCTGGCCCCTGGCGACCGAGCAAAGTTTATTATTCCATCGCATTTGGCGCATGGCTATACGGGTGATTTTAATCGTATTCCTAGAAATTCAACGGTGGTTTTTGATATCTTATTAGTGAAAATAAATGAGTAGATACATTCTCCTATTTTGTTTAGGTTTAACGATATACAGTTGTGCAAATACATCCAAGTATGAAGGGTTTTCAGTTACTTACACCGGTTTAAATTATCAAATCCATACCCTTGGAGAACCGTATCAATCTTTAGCTGATAGTGATTTTATATCGTATAACATTACGGTTTATTCTCGAAAGGGTGAATTACTAAAGAAGACGAAAAGGATTAAAGAGGTCCAATATTATTCGGTAAACGACACCGGAATAATGGAGTTTTTGGGCTTACTTAATGTTGGCGACAGTGGTGTCTTTGTTTCTTTTGAAAACGAAAAAGAACAATTGTTTGGGGTGAAATTACATAGTCGTATGGAAGCGAATAAAAAGCACGTTTCAGAATTGTTGAATTTCTTGCCCGAAGAAATTACGATAAAGGAACGGAAGGATATTCAAAACTTGTTGGGGCAGTTTAATAAGGATAGCATTCAGTTTGTTAATGGTATTTACTTAATAAAACAAATTTCAGGTTCTGGAAATTACCCAGAAGTCGGAAACGAGGTAGTTTTCCATATGGAAAGTGAAAATGCTCAAGGTATAAATTTGGAATCTACACGTGCGGTGAATAAACCCTTTTCCTACTTTTTAGGAGATCAAGATCAAGTTATTTTGGGATTGGATATCGCTATCCGTGCGATGAAAAAAGGAGGGAGAACTATTTGTATCATTCCAAGTAACTTGGCTTTCGGTGCGATCGGATCAAATACAAAAATTGTTAAACCAAATGAGGCTTTACTTTATACCATTGATTTAATGAATGTATTTACTGATTCATAAAGTTCCCGATCGCTCGTTTTTTCGTCTAGTTTAATACGAATAGAAAATAGATCGATGTCACTCTTGTTAAAGATTAGTATGTAAAACACATAGGATACGGTGAATTTCCTCCATGTCATTGCTATTATTAATAGAAGGCGTGAGGGGCATAAAAGCCAATAAAAATAGGACGCACTCTTCTCTAATTATTAATCTAACAGCCTCTCCCCTCAAAGTGGATGGGTTGGAATTGAGTAGGGTAGAAATGCATGGTTTTATTCCAAAGTAAATAATTGGGGATTCAATTTTTGACGAATTAGGGGGAGGGCAGATTAATCCCGAACTTATTATTGAAGATAACCATTATTGAGTATACATTTTTGAATCTGTGATGAATCACATTGACTGAATGAATAAATTTTTTTGATTGTTTAATAATAATTTTGTAAGGACTGGCGAATAATTCCTATGACTCACAAGAATAGGAAATAACCTATTGAAAAGTACTTAAATAATATGTAGGTAAAGTATGGGAATAGTAAATGTTCATGAGTTAGGAAGTAAATTGTTCTCGCAGGATCATCGGGGATATTATGAGAATCAGTCAATTATCTTTCTTGTAAATTCATTGACTGGGAAAATAGAATTTGTTTCCAATAGTGTTTTTAATTATTTGGATTATACCGCCTTATTTTACTCCAATCTAAAATCTTTCTGGGAGATAGTGAAAACGGATTGTCCACCTTTTGTTGACTCTCATGAGGTCTCTGGTTTTTTGCAAAGAGATAAAAAACGAATTGAACTATTAAATAGTAAAGGTAAATCAAGTTTGTTTTTTTGTGAGGTAATTACAAGTCCCGTATTGAAAGAAGGAAAGGGAATTGTGGAATTACATCTATTTCCAAAAAGAGTTAAAACATCAACTCCCGAGGTTGAGAAGCGTATATGCGAGATCGTGGACGCTATAAAAAACCAGATTCCCGTATTTACTAACAATGGTTTAGATGCCTTATTTATTTCTGAAAATGGAATTTGTATAGGTCAAAACGATGCGGCTAGAAAGGTATTTGGTTATTCTGACTCTGAAATAATTGGAATGACTGGAGAAACCCTTGTGGAACCTACGTATTTAGATTTGGTGCAGCAAAATTTCGCAAATGGAATAGCTACCCCATATGAAATAAAAATGATAACCAAGGGGGGAGTTACTTTTTATGCTGAGATTCAAGGTAAGGATATTGATTATCGGGGAAACGTTGTTCGGGTTAGCGCATTAAAAGATATTGATGAACGGAAGAAAGCGGAATTAATAATTCAGGAGCATAAGATTAATTTGAAAAAATCGAACGAGGCACTGCATTCCAAAACACTTTTTTTGGAAGCTATTAATGAGTTTATCATTCAGTTACATGCGGTGCATACGGTCCCTGAATTGTATCAGGTTTTATTGGACCTTTTAGAAAAGAAATTCGATTTTGAAGACTGTATTATCTTTAAGTTTCATCCAGAAACGGAAAAGTTAATAGAACATTCAAGAAAGCAAAATAATCGGAATAAGGAGCCTTATGTAATCTCCAATTTTGTGGGAATTGTAGGCGCTTGTGCTAAAGACCGAAAACCTGTTTTAGTACGAGATATTGAATTGGACTCTAGATACGTAAATGATGGGGCGAATGGCTCTTCCGAATTATCGGTACCTTTATTGATAAATAATCAGCTATATGGAGTCATAGATTCTGAACATAGTAAAAAAGATTATTACACCACAGAGCATATTGAAGTGATGGTCACCATCGCGTCTATTGCTTCTGAAAGGATAAAAAATATTGAGTCGGAAATTCAATTGAAAGAAAGTGAGTTGAAACATCGGCTTATTTTTGAAAAAGCGCAGGACGCCATATTTCTATCCAAGAATAATATTTGGGTTGATTGTAATCAAATGGCGGTGGATATGTTTGGGTGTTCCTCTAAAAAGGAATTGCTTGGACAAAACCCATTTGTGTTTTCACCCGTAATTCAACCCTCGGGAAAATTGAGTAAAGAAGTGGGTTTGCAACTTAAGATAAATGCAGCAGCAGGTGATTCTCAATATTTTGATTGGGTACATACCAAACTAGATGGAACCCCTTTTTATGCAGAGGTTAGTTTGAATAGGTTTGAACTGAATGGTGAAAATTTCATTCAATCTATTGTTCGAGATGTATCCAAAGCGTATGGATTGAATCAAAACATTCGTAAAAACTCGGAACTCTACAGAACATTACTGGACTTAACTTCTTCGGTGGCATGGGAATATGATTTAAGTGCGGAAAAATATAATTACATAAGTCCACAAATTAAGAGCATATCTGGGTATACTAGAAGTGAATGGCAAGTTATCAGATTCTGGGACAATATTATTCATCCTGATGATCGAGATCGGGTGATTAAATTTAGTCAATATAACATTGCCTTAAAAAGAGATTACAACCATAAATATCGGATTATTAGGAAAGACGGTAGTATTGGTTGGCTACATGATGTGGTGACGGTTATGTATGAAAATGAACATTCTATTACTTTAAGAGGATGTTTTCTGGATATTACAGCGCAAAAACGAACGGAGAAAATTAAACGTGAATTTACAGAAGCGCTACAAACGAAGGTGAATGAATTGCAAATTGCCAAACATAATTTCGAGGAAATATTTGAAGAGAGTAGGATAGCTCTTTTACAAGATGATTTAACGGAGTTTATTAAATCGGTGAAAATATTAATTGATAACGGGGTGTCTTTTGAACAAATGGTTTCCGACCATATGGTAGATTTTAGAGTTTGTTTATCCAAAATTAAATTGGTTAAATTAAACAAGGCAGCGGTTAATTTGTTTCAGGCCTCTAATAAAAAAGAGTTGAATTCCCGGATAAAGGAAATATTAACTAACCATACGCGGATGGCATTTGTTCAAGTGGTAAAACAAATTTTTGAAGGCCAAATTGAATTCAAAATTCAAACCGAGTTAAATGGGTTAAAAGGCCGTGAAATTACTGGAGAAGCGGAATTGTTTGTAAAGGTGGACCCAAATACAAATAGAACTATTTGTCATACATCTATTGTGGATGTGACCGATCGTGTATTGAATGAAATTGAATTAGCAAGACATAACAATTCATTGCAATTATTAAGTAAACAGTTAACCGAAAAGAATGGCAGGTTAGTAGATTCAGAGGCTCGTTTGGAAGCTTTGTTTCAAGATAATCCTGTACCTATGTGGGAAGAGGACATTTCACAGATGTTGTTGGAACTGGATGACGTTAAAGATAGTGTACTCCATTTTGACCAGTATATGGTGGAACATCCTGCCTTTTTAGCGAAATGTTTATTCGGAATAAAAATACTTAGAGCAAATAAGGCTGGATTGAAACTTTTTGGTGCAAAAGACACTTCGGAATTGAGAAAACTGTTGTTTAAGGCTTTTGAATCTAATGAAGGTAGAATTGCTAAGTTTCAAATTATTTCAACCTTAAATGGTGAAAATAGCTATACCACCCATTATCCTTTTGTGAATTCAAAAAATGAAACGGTATCGGCTATCGTTAAGTTTGTTAGAATTGTAAATACCAATCGGGTGATTATTTCTTTAGTAGATGTAACGGAACTAAAAAAAATTGAAACTGAACTGATAATTGCCAAGTTGAAAGCTGAGGAAAGCGATCGTTTGAAAACGGAGTTTTTGAATAATCTTTCCCATGAAATTAGGACTCCATTAAATGGAGTAATTGGTTTCTCTTCCCTATTAGCGGATCCTAATTTAAAGTCTCAAGAAATAAAGGAATACATAAAAATCATTACAAATAGTGGGAATCAATTGGTTCGGATCATTGACGAAATAATAGAAATTTCTCAAATCCAAACCAATCAAATCCCCTCAATAAAGGTGCAGGTTTCTATAAATCAACTTTGCGATGATCTGTACTCCGTATTTGATATTCAAGCCAAAGAAAAGGGTTTGAAACTTACGCTACGAAAACCCTTGTCGGATACAGATAGTGTGATCTTGATTGATAAAACTAAGTTGCACAAAATTTTAAGTAATTTAGTGCAAAATGCGATTAAGTTCACTTCCATTGGGGAGGTATCCTTTGGATATGATTTAGTGAAAAATCAATTGAAGTTTTTTGTCCAAGACACCGGTATAGGGATTGAAAAAGGAAAATTGGATGTTATTTTTCAGAAATTTGTTCAAGGAAACGAAAATATTGCAGCTGATTATGGCGGTTTAGGTTTAGGGCTTTCCATCGTAAAAGAGCATATCGAATTACTTAATGGAAATGTAAAAGTGAGTTCTAACCTAAACCAAGGAGCATTATTTGAAGTGATACTACCCTTTCATCCTGTTTATGATCTTCCGGAAATAACGATGAAACTAAATAAGTTTAAAACCACCGAAAAATGTATGGTTTTGGTGGTTGAAGATGATGAAGTTAATACCATGTACCTCATTAAGACCCTAAACAAGATAGGTGTGAACTGTCAAATTGTGCATGCTAAAAATGGTCAAGAAGCCGTTGAGATTTGTGAAATGAATAGAGAGTTTACACTCATTTTCATGGATATTGGAATGCCCGTGATGAACGGATATAACGCTACGATTGAAATCAAAAGAATGTACCCCAATGTACCTATTGTAGCTCAAACGGCCTATGCTTCATTGGAAGATAGAGAAAAAATGAAAAAAGTGGGTATGGATGATTTTCTGGTGAAACCCATAGAACGTATGGATTTAATAAAAGTATTAACTAAGTATTTTGAATTAGCGCCTAGCGAGTAACAAGGATGACCTTGATTCCATTTATTTGTTGGAATCAAATTTTGTAAAATTGATGGTTTTATCTATCTTTTAAACCATCAATCAATGAGTATAACCTAATCTGAATATCTTAAGTAATTTTCCGAAGATGGCGAGAAGGTTTAAATATTTTTGAATACCTGAAAAGCAAAATGAATGGAAAACCTAATTGATCCAAATACCAGCTCTATTTCTGTATTAACGGAACCGCAAAATGTGGGGATTACTTTTTTCCTTAATAATGATCGGGGGGGAAGTGTGAAATTTGCGTCCTCTAATTTTACCAATTTTTTTAATCTGAGTTCGGGTTTTTTTTTGGAAAATTCAGTGAACTTTATTTCTATGCTTTGCAAAGAGGAGAATTTTGAAATATTCACCGATTCGCCCCATGACCTTGGGGGGGATTTAAACCGGTTCAATAAACAATATCTAGCGTTTGAAAATTCAAAACCGCTATATGAACGGTTTTATTGTACCGTAAAGGAGTTACGGAATACGGATAATAAAGTCGAATTTTATGAGCTTAACTTGTTCTTGCCAGATGTAATTAAAGATGTTGATTTGTTATATGACTCGACCATTAATGTGGGGAGTCAGATACCCATGTTGGCCAATAATAGTTTTGAAGCATTACTAATAACCGAAAATGGATTTTGTATTGGTTTAAATTCTGCTGCGGCAAAAATATTTGGATTTAAGGAAGATGAGGTTCTTGGTAAACACGCATCAACAATAATACACCCTAGCAGCCAGGCATTGGTATTTGAAAATATGAAAAATGGGGTGACGGAGCCCTATGAAATGCTAGCCGTAAAGAAAGGGGGAGATCTTTTTCATGCCGAAGCTCAAGGGAAAACGGTGGTAATTGGGAATAGAAACATTAGAATTACCTCATTAAGAGATATTTCTGATCGCAAAAAAGCCGAGGGTTTATTACGCACAGAAAAGGAATCCCTTAAAGAATCTAATATAGAACTAAAATCAAAAACCATTTTCTTAGAGGCTATAAATGAACTGACCCGTAAATTGGGAAGTATTCATTTTGTGGACGAACTTTTTTGGGTGCTTATTGAGTTAGTTCAAAATAAGTTTGGCTTTACGGATTGTGTCGTGTACCAATTGGATTCGGAAACAAATAACCTGGTGGAGAAAAAGCGAAATAGGGATGGTTCATCCTCTAATATGAAGCCCTTGGTATTTAGAAATTTTGAAGGAATTGTTGGTGCTTGTGCACGAACGAAAAAAACCATCCTAGTAAAGGATATTAAACTAGATTCTAGGTATATATCCGATGGCTTTAATGGTCGTTCCGAAATCGCTGTTCCAATTTTGATAGATAACCAAGTTTTTGGGGTGATTGATTCGGAGCATGCGGAAGTAAATTATTTTACCTTATCTCATCAGGAAGTTTTGACTACAATTGCTACCCTAGCGGGGGCAAGAATAAAAAATATAAAAGCAGAATTATTGGTGAAAAAAAGTGAGTCATTGTACCGAAAGTTATTGGAAATAACTTCTTCGGTAGCCTGGGAATATGATTTGAAGAACTCTAAAATTAGCTACATGAGTTCTCAGATTGAAAGGATTACAGGTTACCATAAATCGGAATGGGTGGACTATGATTTTTGGGTTTCTATCGTGCATCCAGATGATAGAGAAAGAGCGAGGAATTATTGTGAAAAACATATTGCTTTGGGACTCAATTATAATCATGAATACAGAATAATTAGGGAAAATGGAACCATTGGGTGGTTTCATGAAGTAGTCACCGTTTTAATAGAAAATGGAAAACCAGTCACTAAAAGAGGTTGTTTTTTGGATATTACCAAGGAGAAAGAGGCGGGAATTGAAAAAAAGAAATTCACGCAAGAATTACAAGAAAAAGTGGATGAACTGGAAGTAGCGAAAAGGAAATTTGAGAATATTTTTGATGAAAGTAGGGTCGCACTGATGGAGCAAGATTTTTCTGAGTTTTTGATTGGGATTCAAAAGGATAAGAGATTTGAGGATTCTTGGGATGAGTCCGTAAAACTAAATTCCAATTGGTTTCTGGAACATATGGACAAAGTAAAAGTCAATATGGTTAACCAGGCATCCGTGAAACTTTTTGAAGCAAAAAACAAACGGGAGTTAATGGCCCGGATAACGGAGATAGTAACCACTAAAGCAATTCACGGATTTATTCAGGTAACCAAAGGGGTTTTAAATGGGGATATGGAATCTACGGTTCAAACGCAATTAAAAACGTTAAACGGAGATGAACTTACAGGTGTCGTTAAATTTTTCTTTAAAATAGATGAGAAAAACAATAAGTTAATGGCCAATGTGTCCATTTTAAACGTGACAGAAAGGGTGAAAAACGAAAGGCAACTGTCTCAACATAATAAATCCTTACAAGCTTTGAGTCGAAAATTGTCGGTTAACAATAAAATGTTGCTGCATAGCGAGGCAAATTTAGAAGTCCTTTTTCAAGAAAATCCGGTATCTATTGTTGAATTTGGAATTTCGGAATTAATTAAGGTGCTGGAAGGGAAAGATATGAGTCATGTAAACTTTCTGAAACTAATGGATGATGATTCCGAGTTCCTAAAGTTTTGCATGACCAAACTGACTATTTTGAAGGCTAATAAACGGCTTTTTAAGTTACTTGGACAAACATCTATTTTGGATGTTCAAGAAAGTATGGTAACGAATCAAAACACCCACTTTCTAACTTTTTTTAGACGTTTAATTTCCGAATTGCATTTTGGTAATACTAAATTTAGTGGTCATACAGAGTTGGTCCATGTTTCTGGTGAAAAAATCTTTACCTTGATAAAAGTGGTCATAATGCAAAGCACGGGAAATGCATTGGTTTCCATTGTTAATATTAGTGAGATAAAACGGGTCGAACAGGAACTTCGAATCGCAAAAATGAAAGCGGAAGAAGGAGAGCGGTTAAAAACAGAATTTTTAAATAATTTGTCTCACGAAATTCGAACCCCATTGAATGGAGTGATTGGTTTTTCAAATATTTTGGCAGAAGAAAATCCAGGAAGAGAGCAAGCACAGCAATATGCCAAAATAATTCGAAACAGTGGGAATCAATTGATTCATATTATTGATGAGATCATTGAAATCTCAAAATTGCAGACCAATCAAGCACATACACGTGAAGTCTCGGTTTGTTTAAACCACCTAACGAACGAATTATTTGCCATTTTTAGACTGGAGTCAAAAGAAAAGAACATAACTTTCGATATGAGTCAATCGCTATCGGATAAGGAAAGTACCATTTTGGTTGATGATATCAAATTACAGAAAATACTTAGTAATTTACTGCAAAATGCTTTTAAATTCACTCGTTCCGGTGAGATTTCTTTTGGTTATATATTGGTAAATGAGGAGTTAGAATTTTTTGTTTCCGATACAGGAATTGGAATTGAAGAAAGTAAAATGGATCGAATTTTTGAGAAATTTGCCCAAGCTGACAAATCCATTTCAGCTGATTATGGAGGGCTAGGTTTAGGACTCTTTATTGTCAAAGAACATGTGGATCTATTGAAGGGATCTACCCGAGTAGAATCTACCGTAAACGAAGGGACTACATTTAGGGTACGGATACCTTACAATTCCATTTATAAAGAGCAATCATTCCACCAAAGTCCATTAATTAATTCGGAAAAGGAAATAAGCAAAGCAAGTGCTATTTTGGTAGTGGAAGACGATCAAGTAAATGCCTTATATTTAAAGTCTCTGTTAAAAAAAATAGGCGTTGGATGTCGGGTGATTTATGCGAAAAATGGAGAAGAAGCCGTTTCGGCTTGTACCCCCGAAAATGGCATTGTTTTGATATTAATGGATATTGGAATGCCTGTAATGGATGGGTATCAGGCCACAAAAATCATTAAGTCTAAAATGCCCCATATTCCCATAATTGCCCAAACAGCCTATTCGACTTCCGAAGATCAAGAAAAAATTGCGAACGTAGGGATGGATGATTTTATTGCGAAACCCATTGACCGAAATAAACTTCAGAATGTATTATTAAAATATATTTCTCTCCAAGAGGTTGAATTAAACTAGTACCATTTTTTTTCTCCGGCCCTAATTTTTGCATTTAAAGTGTTGCGAATTGGAGGGATAGGACACGAGAATAATCCATTGTAATGACAGTAAGGATTATATGCCAAATTGAAATCTAGAGTGACAGAATCGGAAGTGTCAGAAAATGGAATTTCTAGGTAACGACCGCCTCCGTAAGTTTCGCTGCCATTGGTTTCATCATAAAATGGAATAAATAATTCGTTTGACAGTGAGTTCATAAGAACAAATCCCTGGAGTTGATGTTTTTGGGATTCTAGTACAAAGGAAATATTTGCGTAAAGTAACATATTGGATATTTCTCCGTTCGTTGTGGTCATTCGAACAGGAGTTCCGGTGGTTAGAACTTGAAGTTCCCCATCAATTTTCCAGTTTTTAGAAATTTGAAAATATTTTAACCCTGTAAATGCTTCTCTTGATTTTTTCGGAATGGGGGAGCTTAAATTGTTTTTAAAGTCCAAATCCTTCCGTTTTCTAAGATCCGAAATTTGGTCTGGATACAATAATTCGTCTGTATTGTTTTTTACGGAAGTGGAGCAACCTATTCCATAAAACGAACCCAAACTCAAGGTAAATAATGTTGCTAATAATGACCATCTCATTCTGTTCAAAAATAGCATTTTTAGATCGTACCAAACCTTTGAATTCCCTTGGAATTTATTTACGTTTGGTGCCTTGTGAAATTTCGTGAAACCACTTTGTTTTCTCGTATTTCACCCAATTTCCAAAAGAGGTTTCTCTTTTTTTAAGTATTGATTATGAAAGATTTAGTTTTAAAAGATAGTCACATCGCCATGGGCGGTAAAATGGTGGAGTTTGCAGGTTATAACATGCCGGTCACCTTCGCTGGATTAATGGAAGAACATCACACGGTAAGAAATGACGTAGGTGTTTTTGATGTTTCGCATATGGGTGAGTTTTTTGTTACCGGACCAAAAGCAACAGAATTAGTTCAAAAAATTACATCCAATAACGTAAACTCTCTTTTTAATGGGAAAATTATGTATGCTACCCTCCCAAATGGTACGGGTGGAATTGTGGATGATTTATTGGTCTACCGAATTACGGAAGAAAACTATTTGTTAGTCGTTAATGGTGCCAACGTAGAAAAGGATTGGGATTGGGTGAACAAACAAAATACCATGGGGGCTGTTTTATCAAACCAATCGGATGATTATTGTCTTTTTGCTGTGCAAGGGCCAAAGGCTTCAGATGCATTGCAGGGTTTGACTGAAATCAACATGCACGATATGGTGTATTATACCTTTCAAATTGGAACGTTTGCCGGGGTATCCGATGTCGTTGTTTCAGCGACTGGATATACAGGATCTGGTGGTTTTGAAATTTATGTAAAAAATGCCGATGCTAAAACGGTGTTTGAGGCCATATTCAAATCGGGTGAAGCTCAAGGAATCAAACCTATTGGATTGGGGGCTCGTGATACCTTACGTTTAGAAAAAGGTTTCTGTTTATATGGAAATGATATTGATGATACGACCTCTCCTTTGGAAGCAGGTTTAGGGTGGGTAACTAAATTTGTGGATGGAAACGATTTCATCGATAGAGATTATTTAGCGAAACAAAAAGAAGCTGGGTTAAAACGTAGACTTGTTGGTTTTGAAATGGTTGAAAAAGGGATTCCCCGACAAGGATATGATATCCTAGATATGGAGGGGAATAAAATTGGAAATGTAACCTCTGGTACGCAATCCCCTTCCTTAAGTAAAGGGATTGGAATGGGGTATATTAATCTGCCATTTAATAAAAAGGAAACCGAAATCCAAATCCAAATCCGTAAGAAAACCATTAAAGCGGTTGTTGTGGGTATTCCATTCTTAAAATAAAATAGTATAATTGAAATCTGGTAGGAGAATGTTTGTACTAGATTTTTCTATTTCTGCTATAGATCAAAACAAAAGTTTATGCCTTTAATTGAAGTTAGTTATACACCCGAAAATTTTGAAGTTTACGATTCTTCCGAAAGTATTGTAGTCGTTAACGATATATTCAGAGCTACCAGTGCTATTTGCACCGCTTTTGAGCATGGTGCAAAAGCGATGATTCCTGTTGAAACTATTGAAGAAGCTCGAGCGTTGCAGAAAAAAGGCTATTTAGCTGGTGCAGAAAGAAACGCAGAAAAAGTAGAAGGATTTGACTTTGGGAATTCGCCTTATGATTACATGGGTGATAATATTAAGGGGAAAACTTTAGTGTTGACCACCACCAATGGTACACGTGCTATTGAAATGGCCAAAAAGAACTCTGAAGTTATTGTTATCGGTTCATTTTTAAATATATCCGCCCTTTCAAAATGGCTCGTAGGACAAAAGAAAAATGTAATTATTTTATGCTCCGGTTGGAAGGGTAGAATAAATCTGGAAGATTCACTTTTTGCAGGTGCATTAACAAAAGAACTAATTCAGGATGGAACCTATTCCATGGAGCATGATGTAGAAGATTCAGCGTTAATTGCGATGCATTTATTTGAAATGGCTCAAAAAGATCCTGAAAAATTATTGAAAGTATCTTCGCATAGAAGACGCCTAGCACGATTGAACTTAAAAGAGGATATTCGTTTTTGCCTGACTCTAAATACCACCAATAAGATTCCAATTTTAATAGGGGATGAGTTGGTTGATTTAGAAACGACCGATCTAAAGTAATTGTTTCTAAAGGAATCGGATGCCAATAAAAATCAAGGAGAAAATAACGAGAGTCACTAAACCGATATAACTGACCATTTTCGTGAATTTGGAAGGTATATATTCTCCAGTAATTTCTTTTGATTCCATAACACGTACATTTAGATACGCCAGAATAGGGGCCGTTAAAAAGGAGAGGGTAGTCGCAAAATCTACTAAAGATTTCATATTGGATCCAAACTGCCAAATAACTAACATTGCTCCTGAACCCAATAGGATTAGCCAAAATCGGTAATTCGTTTTTGGGGCTAACTTGTTTTGCTCAAAAATAATCTCCAAGGTCGAAACCATCACTTTTGACAATCCATCCATGACCGAGATAGTGGTGCTAAACATGGTTGTAAATGCGGCTATTGAAATTATAGGAATCGCCCAGTTACCCAGTGCATTTGCATAGGCTTCTATTATTTGTCCTGAGAATACTACGGCACTAGAGGATAGTTCAGTGCCGGTGTTAAATAACATTTGAGCTCCAAGAATGACAAAACATAAAGCCAAGAATGCGGTTCCCCAGTACCCAATCGAAAAATCGAATAAGCTATGTTTTAAGTTTTGAGGGCTACTAGGTACTGACTTTTCTTGGCTCCAAACCGAGTACCAAACCGAAATATCTATTGGAGCGGGCATCCATCCTATAAATGCGATTAAGAAGAATAAATGGGAGCTGTTTGAAAAATCAAATGGGGCAGAGTTTCCAGTTTTTGGAACATCTCCAAAGAAACTAGCTACAGCAGCGGCCACTGTCGTTAAGGCCAGAACCACCATGATGACCTTCATTAGCTTGTCCAATAAACGGAGTTTCCCTATTCCTAGAAAAGTCATGGCCACTACCGTTATCAGAATCATCCAAATCCAAATACCCCAATCGGTGTGGCTTACATATTTGGCGAGACCGGCTGTAACCATTGTGATAGCCCCTTGAATGATAAACATCGTTCCAACGGTCAAGAATAGAAACAACCAAACGGCCCAAGTTCCTAATTTTTTATACCCATGGAGTAAACTTTTGCCAGTAGCTGCAGTATACCTAGGGCCATATTGAAAAAATGGATATTTAAGGAAGTTAGCGAGAACGACTACAATTAACATACTAAATCCAAAGCTAGCTCCGGCTCGAGTAGATTGTACTAAATGAGATACACCAATAGCAGCACCGGCATATAGTAATCCTGGGCCAAGTTTTTGAAGGATGGAGGAGCTGTTCATGAAAGAGCAAAAAAAAAGTAGGGCGAACCCTACTTTTTTGATTTATTTTTTATCTGTTGTCGTTGCTTTTTTTACGACCGTAATTTTGACATTATCATTTTTCTTATCGATACCTACTTTAATCTTATCCCCTTCCGATATGTTTTGTTGGATAATTTCTTCGGCAATTGGATCTTCTAAGAATTTCTGTAAAGCACGTTTTAATGGACGGGCACCAAATTGAGAATCGTATCCCTTCGTGGCAATAAATTCTTTGGCTGCTTTTGTTAACTCAATCTTGTAACCCAGTTCGTTTACTCTAAAGAATAAGCTTTTTAGTTCTATATCAATAATCTTAAAGATATCCTCCTGATCAAGTGCATTGAAAAGAATGACATCATCAATTCTATTCAAAAATTCTGGAGCAAAAGTTTTTTTCAGAGCTCTTTGAATAACCCCTTTTGCTTCGTTACTTTGATTGCTTGTTTTTGCATTTGTTGCAAACCCAACTCCTTGACCAAAATCTTTTAACTCACGAGACCCAATATTGGAAGTCATGATAATTATGGTGTTTTTGAAGTCTATTTTTCTCCCTAAGCTATCGGTAACTTGACCGTCATCTAATACTTGTAACAAAATATTGTACACATCTGGATGCGCCTTTTCGATTTCATCCAGTAAAATTACGGAATAGGGCTTCCGTCTTACTTTTTCCGTAAGCTGACCACCTTCTTCGTAACCTACGTATCCCGGAGGTGCTCCTACCAATCTGGAAACTGCAAATTTCTCCATGTATTCACTCATGTCAATCCGGATCAAATTGTCGCGGTTATCGAATAAATACTTGGACAGTACTTTGGCTAATTGCGTTTTACCTACTCCCGTAGGACCAAGAAAAATAAAGGAACCAATCGGTTTGTTTGGATCCTTTAGTCCCGCCCGATTCCGTTGAATGGCTTTAACTACTTTTTCAACCGCTTCATCTTGACCAATCACTGCATGTTTAAGGTCATCCTTCATTGAGATCAGTTTTTCGCCTTCTTTTTGAGCAATTCGTTGGGTCGGGATACCCGAAATCATACTCACTACTTCAGCAACACTATCTTCAGTAACTAACTCACGGTGTTTTTTAGTGTGATCTTCCCATTCCTTTTGAGCTATATCTAACCGTTCTGTAAGCTTTTTCTCCTCATCTCTGAGTTGCGCTGCCTCCTCGTATTTTTGACGTTTGACAACGGTTAATTTTTTTTCTTTAACTTCTTCAATCGCTTTTTCAATTTCTAAGATGTCCTTGGGAACAACGATGTGGGTAATATGTACGCGTGATCCAGCTTCATCCAATGCATCAATTGCTTTGTCTGGTAAATGACGATCCGAGATATAACGGTCTGTTAATTTAACACAGGCTTGAATAGCCTCAGGTGTGTAGATAACGTTATGATGTTCTTCGTATTTGGATTTTATGTTTTCCAAAATGGTAATGGTCTCTTCGACAGAAGTAGGTTCTACTACTACTTTTTGGAACCTTCTTTCTAAAGCCCCATCTTTTTCAATGTATTGTCTGTATTCATCCAAGGTGGTTGCACCAATACATTGGATTTCTCCCCTAGCAAGCGCAGGTTTAAACATATTCGATGCATCTAACGATCCCGATGCTCCACCGGCACCTACAATCGTATGAATCTCATCAATGAATAGAATCACATCATCCGATTTCTCCAATTCATTCATGACGGCTTTCATTCTTTCTTCAAATTGTCCTCGGTATTTTGTACCCGCAACCAAAGAAGCCAAATCAAGGGTAACTACTCGTTTACCAAATAAAATTCGACTGACTTTCTTTTGTACAATCCGAAGAGCGAGTCCTTCGGCAATGGCAGATTTTCCAACCCCAGGTTCACCGATCAGTATGGGATTGTTCTTCTTTCTTCGACTCAAAATTTGAGAAACCCGCTCAATTTCTTTCGTACGACCAATAATGGGATCTAATTTCCCATCGACAGCCATACGTGTTAAATCCCTTCCAAAATTGTCTAGGACTGGTGTCGTGGATTTAGAGTCACCTTTTGGTTTGGATGAAGATCCTCCAAATGAACCTCCCATACCTTCCGGCCTTCCCTCATCATCTTCAGGGGTGCCACCAGAAATATTTGCTCGAGGTGTCGGGGTGATTCCTTCCGGCTCAGAGCCAGATAAGATTTTTTCTAATTCGTTTTTCACAGTATCGTAGTTAATATTAAATTGAGCTAGAATTCTACTGGCCACATTTGTTTGCTCTTTCAGGATAGAAAGTAAAAAATGTTCGGTGCCAATCATTCTACTTTTGAATAATTTGGCCTCTAAAAACGTTAGCTTCAACGTTTTTTCGGCTTGCTTTACCAATGGGATATTCGTTTGGTTCATGTTGGAAATAGACTTTGAAGAAGGTTTTATTGCCTCTTCAATTAGTTTTCTCAACTCTTGAATATCCATATTAAGATTCTCAAGAACCTTTATGGCTACTCCCTGGCCTTCACGAATGATTCCAAGCATAAAGTGTTCGTTTCCAATATAGTCATGGCCTAAGCGTAAGGCCTCTTCACGACTATAAGTCAACACATCTTTTGCTCGAGGTGATAAGTTGTTTTCCATGCTATAATTGGATCTTTTTGTTGTTGATTTTAAAGTATGAATATACGAAAAAAAATGATAATTGTTGTTAGTTATGTTCGTCTCAAAAATATTGGTTGTATGGGCGTTGAAGCCTAAAATAGGAGGGCTATTTATTAACTGATTTTTGTTAATAAATTCGGTAGTTTTCAACACTGTTTTTTGAGGTCGGAATTGTACTTTCGGAAGTTGGTCGGAATATTTTGGCGACTTAATGCAAACAACTGATAATAAACTACATATAATATGTCGGACGGAGAAAAGATTATTAAAATAAATATCGAGGACGAAATGAAATCAGCTTACATTGACTATTCAATGTCTGTAATTGTTTCTAGAGCCCTTCCTGATGTGCGTGATGGGATGAAACCTGTACACCGTAGAGTTCTTTACGGTATGCTAGATTTGGGGGTATATTCTAATAAAGCACATAAAAAGTCGGCTAGAATTGTTGGGGAAGTACTCGGTAAGTATCACCCACACGGTGATACATCTGTTTACGATGCCATGGTACGAATGGCACAACCTTGGTCGCTTCGTTATCCATTAGTGGATGGTCAAGGAAACTTTGGTTCGGTGGATGGTGATAGTCCGGCTGCCATGCGTTATACCGAAGCACGTTTACGTAAGCTCTCCGAAGAAATGCTAGCTGATATTGAAAAAGATACCGTTGATTTTTCAAATAACTTTGATGATTCCTTAACAGAACCCACCGTTTTACCTGCGATGTTACCCAATTTGTTATTGAATGGAGCAAGTGGTATTGCGGTAGGAATGGCAACAAATATGCCTCCGCATAACTTGACCGAAATTATCAATGGTACTTTGGCCTATATTGAAAATAATGATATCACCACTGATGAATTATTACAACATGTAAAAGCACCCGATTTTCCAACAGGAGGTATCATATATGGATACGAAGGCGTACGTCAAGCCTTTGAAACTGGTCGTGGTAAAATTGTCATGCGTGCGAAAACAGAGATTGAGGAATCTCCAACTGGTCGTGAACGAATTATTGTCACGGAAATCCCTTACCAAGTAAACAAAGCCGAAATGATTGCCAAGACAGCCGACTTGGTGAACGATAAAAAAATTGAAGGTATTTCGGATATTCGGGATGAATCGGATAGAACAGGAATGCGTATTGTTTATGAATTGAAGCGTGACGCCATTACCAATGTGGTAATGAATAACCTTTTTAAATATACCCAGTTACAAACTTCTTTCTCGGTAAATAATGTGGCCCTTGTTAAGGGACGTCCTTATTTATTGAATTTAAAAGAAATGATTGGTCACTATGTAGATCACCGTATGGATGTGGTGACTCGTAGAACCAAGTTTGATTTAAGAAAAGCAGAAGAAAGAGCCCATATATTAGAAGGGTTAATTATTGCTTCAGATAATATTGATGAAGTAATTAAATTAATTAGAAGCTCAAATAATACAGAGGAAGCTCGTGGTAAATTGATCCAAAGGTTTGACTTATCAGAAATTCAAGCCCGTGCTATTGTTGAAATGCGTCTACGTCAATTAACAGGCCTGGAGCAAGATAAATTACGTGCCGAATATGAGGAGTTAATGAAAACCATCGATGGTTTAAAAGCCATTTTGGCCAGTGAGCAATTACGTTTCGAAATAATTGTGGGAGAATTAACTCGAATTAAGGAAAAATATGGAGATGAACGAAATACGGTTATTGAGTATAACTCCGCTGATTTCCGTATAGAAGATATGATACCCAATGAACAAGTGGTGATCATGATCTCTCACCTTGGGTATATTAAAAGAACCCCATTAGCTGAATTTAAAACGCAAGCTAGAGGTGGAAGAGGTTCCAGAGGCTCTTCTACTCGTAATGAAGATTTCTTAGCTGAAATGTTTGTGGCCAACACGCATAACTATTTATTAGTGTTTACCCAAAAGGGAAAATGTTTCTGGATGCGTGTATTCGAAATTCCAGAAGGTGGAAAAGGAGCTAAAGGTCGTGCGATTCAAAACATGATCAACTTAGAGCCGGACGATAAAGTATTGACCTACATTAATGTGGAAGATATTAAAAATGAGGATTATGTAAAGAATTTGAACATTGTGATGTGTACCAGAAATGGTGTGATCAAGAAAACAAGTTTAGAAGCTTATTCTCGTCCAAGAACCAACGGTATCATCGCTATTAACGTAAGAGAAGGTGATGAGCTATTAGAGGCAAAATTAACCACCGGTGATTCTCAAATTATTATGGCATTGCATTCGGGTAGAGCTATCCGATTTGAAGAAAGTAAGGTGAGAACCATGGGTAGAGGTGCTTCTGGTGTACGAGGTATTACCTTAGCGAATGAGGATGATCGAGTGGTCGGAATGATTTGCGTCAACGATATTGAATCTAGCGTAATGGTTGTTTCAGATAAAGGCTATGGTAAACGTACCGCAGTGGACGATTATCGTATTACAAATAGAGGTGGTAAAGGTGTGAAAACACTTCAGGTTACCGAAAAAACAGGTCACGTAATCTCTATTAAGAATGTAACGGATGAAGACGACTTAATGATTATTAACAAAAAGGGTATTACGATCCGTATGGCGTTAAAATCAGTAAGAGTTATGGGGAGAGCTACCCAAGGTGTACGTTTAATCAACTTAGGTAAAGGGGATAGCATTGCTGCAGTGGCAAAAGTACCGCATGATGATTCAGAAGATGAACAAGAAGAAGGTACGGAAGAGGGAGCTGAAAATGCAGGCGATGAAGATAGCGCAGAGGATTCAACCGAGGAGTCTGGCACGGATAATGCAAATGAAGAAGAGAATAATGATTAATTTTGCATTCCAAGTTTTAAAAAAAAAGTAGAAAAATTAAATTTTAGAATATGAAAAAGATAGTTATTGCGATAATGATGTTCGCAATTACAGGAGGTGTTTTTGCACAAGGAGCTAAGGTAACTAGTGCTAACAACTATTATAAATCAGGTGATTTAAGAAAAGCTAAAACAGCTATTGATCAGGCTTCTGTTCATGTGAAAACAGGTACTTGGCCAAAGACATGGTCGTATATGGGGAAGATATACTATGCTATTGCCGTGGATACTACAGCTGAATATAAAGATATTCAGCCGGGAGCCATTTATAAGTCGGCTGATGCATTTGAAAAGGTAGTTGCAAATCCAGATTCTAAAATAAATTTAGGAGAAGTAAGAATGTACTTGATGAGGGATGTATATAATAAAATGTATAATGATGCTTATACCGCTTATTCTGCTAAGGATTATATGGCTGCTTCAAAAGGGTTTGTTAGATGCGCTCAAATTAGAAGTATATATGATGAAGTGGATACTTCAGGTTACTTTAATGCTGCGGGTATGTACGCTATGGCAGAAGAACATGATTCGGCCATAAAGTATTACAATGAAATTTTGACCACCGGTTATGAAGATGGTGTGGTATACTCGAAAATTTCAAGAGAGTATTTATTGAACTCGGATACAGCCGGAGCAATGAAAGTGGTTGCCGAAGGGCGTGCAGCGTATCCTGATAATCAGGCTTTATTGATTTCTGAGTTTAACTTATACGTTGAAATGGGTGAGACCGAAAAAGCAATTTCCAATATCGATCAAGCGATTGAAGCAAATCCTGGGAAACCTGCCTATTACTATGTAAGAGGTAAATTGAAGGAAACGCAAAACGATTTAGTGGGTGCGGAAGCGGATTATATTAAAACGATTGAAGTAGATCCTAAGCATTTAGATGCGAATCACGATTTAGGGGCATTATACATCAATGAATCTGTGAAAATAGTAGCCGAAATGGATGCTTTACCATACAGTGATACCAAAGGTTACGATGCTAAGAAAATAGAGTTAGAAGCCGTATATGCTAAAGCTTTACCTTTCCTTAAAATGGCCTATGAAATTGATCCTTCAGATGTGGAGGTTCAAGGTATTTTGAAAAAATTATATTTGCGTTCTAAGGATATGGATAGCTTTAACAAGTTGCAAAAAGAAATTGATGCAGCAGATGCAGCTGAATAATTGAACGAATTAAAATAGGGAAGCCTGGCTTGAAAAAGTCAGGCTTTTTTTTTGACTAAAACTTTAATATCCTATTAGGCTCTCTTCCATACCCTATTATTTCTATTTGACTCTGTTTTAATAGGCCAATACAAAACGAATTTTGATTAAGGCTACCCACCATTCCTTGTAGGGTAAGGTAGTGAATACCATTTTTAATAGCATAGTTTCCGGGGTGGTGATGTCCGTTTATAAAGGCTTTAACACTTCTATGTTTTTCAATTAACTGTATTACCTCGATATCATTCCACAAATTGGCCGTCCCGCCTGGGTAAATCGGGAAATGACAGAGTATTAATACGTCTCTTTTTAATTTATCTGCCTGGTTTAATTCAGATTCTAACCATAATAATTGATTCCTTCCAATGGCCCCATTCCATGGTTTGGCTTGTATTCGACCTTCTTTTTTATATTGATTCATCAAGGAGTCGGAATAGGCAATTTTACAACTATCCATAGACGAATATGGGGATATGTCCGTTCCATCCAATAGAATCAACCTCCAATTTTGAATTTCCATGCTGGAATACAATTTGGACATGTTTAGCCTCTTGGGTACTTTACTTTTTAAGGTGTCTTCTACCGAAAAATCATGATTACCCAGTACATGATAATGTGGCATTTTAAGGGAGTTAAAAATGGGGGTAACGATTTCGTAACTGGTATATTCTCTATCAATGAAGTCGCCTAGATGGAAAGTGAAATTTACATTTTTTGTGTTAAAGGTATCTACTGCTTGTTGTAGTCTGAAAGATGATTTTGAATAATTATTGTTCCATTTTTCAGAATAGGGACAATTGCAAAATTGACAATCAGCAATTAACCCTAAAGAAATGGATTGGGCATTAAGAGAGGTAGTTATTACCCAAAATGCTACGGTGATCAAAGTTTTCATAGGGTAAAACTATAACATTAAAATGGAAATTTTGGAGGGTATATCGGTTGGGTTTGGCAACCATTTTTAATGAACTTATTGCTCTTTTTTGGAAGTGTTGTAAATTCCTTTCTTGAAACAGGAAGGTGCCGCTGGGTATCGTGTTTTGGTTTTTAGGTGGAATACCCATGCTATTTTCCGAATGGGTTGAAAAAGTAATGAGAAACAAGAAGCATCGGAACCACTGGTTAAGTAGCTTTTGTCTGGGTGTAGCTGATCAAGCTTGGTTTTCGTAATCCACATCAAGTAGGCTTCCATAAATGTTTCACCAAGCTTCAGAGAGTTCTGTATATATGACATCCCGATTTTTCCTCCGGTTGTAGGTTTTGGATAAATAGCCTCTTTAATAATGGGGATACGGAGTTTTAAACTGAAGTTTAATGTTTGGTTTTCTGTCCTGGAATTCTTGAATAAGTAGAGATTCCGGCAAAAATGAAAGCATATATAGGGAATGAATTTTGAACATTAACAGGATACCGTTACAAGGTTAACTTATTGCATAAATCACAAAAATGAACCTGCACTGATCAAAATAACTGAAATATATACAGTGAGTAATAAGGATGGATTTAGTGTTTGATATTAAGGTAATTACCACGGATTAAAACAGCATGTTAAATTGGCATAAAAGCGGCATTTATTTTATGTTTGTTACATGAAAATTTCTCGCAAAATGAGTAAAAAAATTCTGTTGCTTTTTTTTCTTTTTGTTTCTTTTTCCTCCTTGGCAGGTAAGTTAGAAAAGGGGTTTGAAGCTTTGTACCAGTTTGATTATTTCAAGGCTAAAGAATATTTTGAAAAATCTTTAGAGAAAGAAACTGCAGGTGCTGCTTTTGGTTTATGTAAAGTTTATGTGGCCGAAAAAAGTCCGTTTTTTAACGTGGATACGGCCTTTAAATTTATACGTATTTGCGATCTTGCATTTCAAGATATGGAAGAAAAGGATTTGGAACCTTTATTCGAATTGGAAATTACTTTGGCAACCATTAGAAGGGAAAAAATTCGTATTGCTACCTATTACTTTAAACGAGTTACGGATATAAATACGGTAGAGGGATATCAAAACTTCATTTCTGAACATCCGTATGCGGAAGATTTTGACGAAGCTGAAAAATTGAGAAATCATTTAGCGTTTTTGGAAGCTGCTCAGACCCATACCATGGAAAGTTATGAAATCTACCTTAGAAACTATCCAGAGGCAACGGACTTCCCATTGGCCCAAAAAAAACACGAACTATTGGAATATAAAAAATTGACCCGAGAGGGGGACGCTTATAGTTTTAAGGTGTTTATTATTAATCGTCCGGATAACCCATATGTAGAGGAAGCAGAGGAAGAAGTTTATAAAATATCTACGCTAGATAAAAACCCAGAATCCTTTGAAAGTTTTATTGGAGACAATCCTAATAATCCACATGTGCTTGAGGCTTGGGATGTATTGTATAAATTACGAACGGGTGCATTTAGTCCGCAGGAAATTTCCGAATTTATGATTGATTATCCTGATTACCCGAAAGTCGATGGCCTAGGAGCAGAATTGGAATTGGCTAAAATGCCTTTAATACCTGCTAGGGAAAAGGGTGTTTGGGGTTATGTGGATACTACCGGTGCTTGGGTTTTGAGCCCTAAATTTGCTTGGGCCTCCGATTTCTCAGAAGGGAAAGCGGTAGTTGGATTCTTTGGGAAAACCGTATTTGTAAATAAACATGGAACATTGATATATTCTCATATGTTTGATGATGCAACGAGTTTTAACGAAGGTTTGGCTGTAGTTGAAGTGGAAGAGAAAATGGGCGTAATTAACTTTATGGGCGATACCATCATTCCCATAATTTATGATGAAATGGGTGAGTTTTCACAAGGCCTCATATACGCTGGTGTAAATGGTAAATTTGGGTATTTCGATGAATCCGGTAAAGAAATTGTTCCTGGGGTGTATGAATCGGCTTTCGATTTTAAACATAATAAAGCCATTGTTCAACAAAATGGGATGTATGGCGTGGTTAATGTCTTAGGGCAACCGTTACTACCGTGCAGTTACGAATGGATTATTCCGGATAGTGCCAATTATGTGGTAAAAAAAGGGAATATGTATGGCCTTATTTCTGTTTTGGGAGATACATTATTAGGTTTTGAGTATTCTCTAATTAGTTCCTTTTCCAATAAAAGAGCCATTGCGGTTAAAGATGAAAAATATACTTATATAGACTTTTCTGGACAAACAGCCTTTTCGCAAACATTCGATTTCTTACCTTCAACTTTAAATTATAGTTCCTTCTTAAATGGATATGCCCGGATAATACATAAGGATAAGGTGGGGATAATTGATACTGAAGGTAAAAAAGTAATGCCCACTATTTTTAAGGATATGGGTAATTATGATCCTTTATTAACTCCAATTTCTAAAACTGGAAAATGGGGGTATGCGGATGCCAATGTAAAACTGGTGATTCCATATGAATATGCATATGCCTATAATTTTTCGAATGGATATGCTGTTGTTGAAAACGATACATCCAAGGGATTGATTGATACGAGTAATAACTTGATTATTCCGTTTGGGTACTCTAAAATAAATAGAATAGATACCATTAATTTGGTGATTGAAAAGGATGGGAGTTTTGGATTGGTAAACTTTAGTAATGAAGAATTAGTCCCTTTACGATTTAATTCTTATTCGGTGGACCTTCAAAATATCGTATTTATGTCGGAGTCCGAAATGTTGATTTTTAGGAGAGAGTCGCAAAAAGTAATTTACAGGGAAAAGCAATAGATACTATTTTCAAATTTTTCATGTTACAATTCATCGACCGTCATAAGTTTGGCCTCCTAGGTACCATTCTATTACACTTCTTTTTTATTCTAGGTGCTACCTATGTTCAGTTGCCTGAAGGGGAGGTAGAAACCAAATTGGTCATTGCGTTGAGTTTTATGGAGACCGTACAAGAAACATCGGATAATTCGAAAGAAATGGTACCGGAAATTCCTGCCACTCTAAAATCTAATAAAGCCGTAAATGAAAGTGCACCTAATGAGGTAAAGTCTGGTGATTACAACGAGTATAATAGGGATCCTTCCGAAAGTAGTAAAAAGAGTTTTGAACAACAGTTGGAAGAAGAATTGAAAGCCTTGGAGGAGCAAGTGATTCAAGAGCAAAGAGATGCAGGTTATGGGTATAGCCAGGAAGAAATTGACCAGATGTTGAAAACGAAGAAAAATGAAGATTTGGAGGAGGTGGTAGAACAGGAACCTAGATCCGAATCTGCTGTCAAAGGAAACACTAATATCACCTATAAATTAAATAATAGATACGATACCAAACTGGAAGTCCCGGTGTATATGTGTCAATATGGAGGAGTGGTGGTTATTAATATTGCTGTGGATAAACATGGAAAGGTAGTTTCAGCAAAGGTGGATGAGGAATCCTCCAAAACAACCGACTTGTGTTTACTAAAAGCAGCATTGAAAAGTGCAAAGAATACCCATTTTAATAGAAAAAATGAGGCTTCCCGTATTCAAATGGGAAGTATTACTTACCGATTTATTGAGCAATAGAATGAACTTAACGAAACAAGAGATAAACAAATTGAATGATTCCGGAATTTCAGAATCCACGATCCAAAAACAATTCTTAAAGTTAGTAAATGGACCTGCAAACCTTGATTTAAAAAGGGCATGTGTGATCGGTGATGGTATTGAAAAAATTTCCGTAGCTGATTTTGATACCTATCAATCCATTTATCAGAAAGGAGTGCTTAAGAATGTAATTTCAATTTTCACCCCTGCTTCAGGTGCAGCTACTCGGATGTTTAAACATTTATTAAATCCAGAATCAAATCCTGATTTATATGGTGCGTTTATTAAAAACTTAGAACGTTTTGCTTTCTTCCATGAAATGGAACGGATGAATAAGTCGTCTATCGAAGAAAAGGTTCAGTTTATTTTAAATCCAGAAGGATTGAATTATGCAAAACTTCCTAAAGCATTGATTAGTTTTCATAAGTATGGAAATGAAGTTTTGAAGGCTATTGATGAGCAGTTAGTGGAGGGGATAGCATATATAAATTCAGATTCAAAATGTCGTTTTCATTTTACAATCTCACCCGAACATGAAAATTTGATAAAAACTCATTTGGCTCCAATCATAAAAGCCTTAGAAGTTACCCATGAAATAGAAATTCTAGTTGAATATTCATTTCAAGAAAGTTATACCGACACCATTGCCTTGCAACCAAATGGTGAATTGGTAAGAGATGAAATGGGCGAGTTGCTTCTTCGTCCTGGGGGACATGGTTCATTGATCTATAATTTAAATGGTATGGAATCCAATATTGTCTTTATTAAAAATATTGATAATATCGCTCGAAAGGAACTCCACCCAAGAGTAATTCAGTATAAACGGATTATTGGTGGGTATTTGATGGATATCCAAACGAGGGTTTTTGACATTTTGAGAGAATTGGAAGTAGAAGTATCTGCTAATCGCTTAGAAGATATGGTCGCCCTTTTTGAACGGAATTGGAACTTGAAGTTACCCTCCAGTCAAGACGAACTTATCCTAGCGTTGAACAAACCAATCCGGGTTTGTGGGATGGTTAAAAATGAAGGTAAAGCCGGTGGAGGACCGTTTTGGGTAGGGGATACTCCGCAAATCGTAGAAAGTGCACAAATGAATACGAGTCTACCTGAGGTAAAAGATATGTTGGTAAAAGCATCTCATTTTAACCCTGTTGATTTGGTGTGTGGAATTAAAAATTACAAAGACGAAAAATTTAACCTTCTGGATTTTACAGATGATCAATCCTTCTTTGTAAGTGAAAAATCCTATTTAGGACAGGAAATAAAAGTATTGGAGCACCCGGGCTTGTGGAATGGAGCCATGGCAAATTGGTTAACCTTTTTTATTGAGGTACCGGTAGTCACATTTAACCCTGTTAAAACGGTAAACGATTTATTACTCCCTTCACACTGTGACCTCTAAGAGTAATCTTGTCCAGCCATATACAGACCGAAAAAAGTGGACCAAAAAACGGCTATTAATACAAATCCAATAAGGTAAAATATTAGGGAGGCTTTTGCCCAATTTGCTTTGCTAGGAATCGTATTGGATCCAAATGCCCATACAGATAGCATGATGATGCCTACTAGCGGAATACTAGAAATAAACAAGCTAATAATCCAATCTGAAACGGTTACGTGGTTTTCTTTAAGGTCTTCTTCTAAATGCATAGTACGTTTTTTTGTGCGTACTAAGTTAATCAAATTCGTAATAGTCAGAAGGTAAGGTTTCATTTCGTAGGTCATCCAATTGCTTGTTTTGGGAAATAAACTTTGGCCAATGTTTACTTTGATCCTTGGCATTCATGTATCGTATAATCTCATCTATTTGAGAAATAAGCTTAATAGATGAAATTTCTTGTTGAAAAATAGAAAGCTTTTTTGAAACTCGTTCCTTTAACCGTAAGGGTATAATTTGAATATTGTAATGGATAGGACGTTCTAAAAGATTAATATAAATATCCTCTTCTGAAATGAGATCCTCGTGTAAACAGGTTTGAATTAATTCGGGTAACAGTTCTACATTCAATACGGATATAGTAGGTGCAATTTCAAGTTGGAGATGGCTTAATTTTTTGGCTTGCTTAAAATTTGAAACAATGGATTCCCAATTTGAGTTGGTCCGTATATAAGATGCCGTTTCTCCCTGGGCATCCAAACTGGCCATGATTTGAATATTTTCGAATTTTCTCCATAAATCAAGAATTGACTCTCCTTTGTATTTTAAGAGGGTGAAATTTGTGTTATACCGAAGCTTGATTTTTGTTACCTCATTTTTAATGAGCCATTTCAACAATCGGTAATGCTCCTCCATTACCAAGGGCTCACCTCCCGCAAAATAGAACTCTTGGGCGTGTAATAAATAAGGGCCCGATTTTGAAATAAAACGATCAAAATCGGTGATGTTTTTAATGATTGCTTTCTGTCCTTTATTCGTCCGTAGTTTTTTTGCGTCCTCAAACCAAGAAGAGCTTGCTCCGTGCCAGCAACTGCGACATTTTAAATTACACACATTAGAAAACCGAATATCAAAATAGATCGGAGTTGGAGTTTCAAAATTAAGGGGTGTATCCTTGAATTTCTTATGGGTTTCTTGACGTATACTGGTCGCTCCTGATTCTTCCAACTTATAACAGTTGGCACATCTTTTATCGATTTTACCTGCTTTAAATGTGGACCGAAGTGATTGAATGGCTTTCGAATCCCATATTTCCTTTACTTCTTGTTTATTGATGTTTCCGAATGGAATATTGGCTACACAACAGGCTTTTGCAATTCCATCATCTCCTATATGAAGGTGGATCCATGGCATTAAACAATATGGTTTTTCATCACTCATGACTGCAAATAAAACATAATAATACGATAGATGTTTTTGATAACTAGAATTATCAATAGTCTTAGATAAATAGGGCAATAGTTTTACATTTGAATTTAAAATTACACACATGATTACGCTAATTTCACCAGCAAAAACACTTGATTTAGATTCCAAAATCCCTATGGTTGAGGCCTCTTCCTATGCATTTAATTCGGAGTCGGTACGGATAATGAAAAAGTTAAAATCGTTATCTAGAAAAAAAATTGCGGAATTAATGAATTTGAGTGAGAAATTGGCGAATTTGAATTACCAACGATTTCATATGTGGTCAGAAAATCCGGATGATGAAAACCTTCGTCAAGCAATTTTTATGTTTAAAGGGGAAGTTTACCTTGGGTTAGATGCCCCTAATTTGAAAACGGAAGAATTACAATTCGCACAAAATCACCTTCGTATTTTATCTGGACTATATGGGTATCTAAAACCCTTGGATGAAATTCAGCCCTATCGGTTGGAGATGGGTACCGGAATTGCCGTGGGAAGGAATAAGAACTTGTATCAATTTTGGGGGCGTAAAATTGCACAATTGATCAATTTAGAATTAAAGAATCAGGAAGAGCAAACTATTGTTAATTTGGCATCAAACGAATATTTTAAGGCCGTAAACCCAAAAGAAATAAAAGGGGGAATTATTACCCCCATTTTTAAAGATTATAAAAATGGAAACTACAAAGTGATTTCATTTTTTGCTAAAAACGCAAGAGGTGTCATGGCAAAGTGGATAATTCAAAACAAAATTGAGAAAGCTTCAGACCTGATCCATTTTAACGAAAACGGATATCGTTTTAATGAGTTGATGAGTACTTCCAATGATTTCGTTTTTACGAGAGAACAAACCTAAAAAAAAAGGCCGTCCTTCTCGAATGAATGGACAGCCTTTTTACCTAAAACTAACCCTAAAACTAAACAGTTTGAATATCGTACGATATAATGGAAGCATCCGGGTAAACGGCTTTCCAGATTTTATAATCTGTTAGGGACCTAAGATGAAGAATAATAGGGCCCTTTACCCGAACCTTTATTATTTCTTGAAGTCTTGAATCTGTTGTTTCCATTTTTTTTTTTTGTAAAAAACTGCCCTGCTTTACCAGGGCAGTTCACCTAAAACATAACGGAGTTTCTTAACCCTGCTATTATGAAATTATTACTGCGTTTGGATATAAGTTTTTCCAATAATCAAACCGAGTCATATCCTTTAATGTGATGATTGTTTTATGATCTAATCTGATTTTGATTTTTCTGACAATTTTATCTGTTAAGTTTTTTCCTGAGTCTAACATAAGTTTCGTTTTTTTTTGAATGGTTTTAAAGTTGTTTGATTGAGTTTACGATGTTGAACCAATAAATGTTCTGTAACATTCTAGTTTTTAACGGTTGTTAACAGGGAGGTGTTTTTTCATTTAAGCCTAAGTAACGTACGTCACTGATAATGTGCGTGTTGATGGATAGTGGTTCGTGTGGAGATAATGATAAATAAATCGGATAATTGGCAGATTTTATTTGGGACACCTTGGTTTAGAGAATACCTTGTCGGCATAATTTTACATGCTATGAAAAAAGGATTCATCATCATTCCGGGCTTTCTGTTGTTCTGCCTCTTAATTTTGTTTCAATTTGGGTTTTCCCAATCAATGAATACACTCCAGTTAAAAAGTGGTAATTATCAACTTACTCCCAATATGGAGAAAATTGAACTGACACATTTATGGAGTAGTAAATTTCAAGAATCCTATTTTGTTTTAGTTCATTTTAAAGTGATCCCAACAACTCAACAGAAAAATAGTTTGTCTGACTTAGGGGTTTCTTTAAGAGATTATTTGCCCGAAAATTCCTTTTTAGCAGAATTGGAAGCGAATACGAATTTGGATCGTTTAGTGGAATTTGGAATAGATGGAATTTATTGGGTAAGGCCAGAGTTTAAGATGAGTTATCAAATTCTTCAAGAAGATTACCCAGAACATGCTCTAAATGGAGATAGATTAAAAATGGTAGTTCAAAATCATCCAATAGAAGATTTGAATATGAAATCTGTTTTTGCAGAATTTCAGGCCGTTTTAATAAAATCGTATTCCTACTCTCAATTAAACACCATTGAAATTCCAATTCATGAAATACAAAATTTGGCAAAACTTCCATTTATTAAATACATGGAAATAATTGCACCTGATCCGGTACCCGAAGACTTGGTAGGAGAAACGAATCATAGAATGAATTACATTTCGAATTCAACGACTAATGCAATCCCTTTTAATGGAACAGGGGTTTGGTTGGCTGTGGGAGATGACGGTGCTATGGGACCACATATCGATTATAAGGGAAGAATGGATTTATCAAGTGTTGGTGCAAGTACGGGTACCCACGGTGATCACGTTGCTGGAATTATGATGGGGGCTGGAAACATTGACCCAGATGCTAGAGGTATGGCTTGGGGGGCTGATATTAAAGTTTATGATGTGTGGGATGCTGTAAATAGTACACCCATCAGTTATTTTAACCCAGGAGTTATAGTTACTTCCACCTCCTACGGCAATGGGTGCAATGCGGGCTATACTAGTTTTGCACAATCGGCAGACCAACAAGTTCGACAAATGCCCAACTTAATGCATGTGTTTTCCGCTGGAAATTCAGGAACGTCCAATTGTGGTTATGGGGCCGGTTCGGGTTGGGGGAATATCACCGGAGGAATCAAATCGGGTAAAAATGTTTTAGCCGTTGGAAATGTTACCGCCAATAATCAGCTATCAAGCTCTAGTTCTAGAGGTCCTGCGAGTGATGGTCGAATAAAGCCCGATATCTGCGCCAATGGAACACAGGTAAATTCTTGTTTCCCAGACAATCAGTATACGAGCAGTTCGGGTACTTCAATGGCGGCTCCAGGGGTTTCTGGTACATACGGAGCCTTAGTACAAGCCTATAGGGTCTTAAATGGTGGAGCTACCCCGAGTTCTGATTTGGTGAAAGGTGCGATGTTAAATACAGCGGATGATTTAGGTAACCCGGGGCCTGATTTTAAATTTGGTTGGGGACGCCTAAATGCAAGAAAGGTGTTAAACGTTTTTGAAAACAATACGTTTATGTTGGACTCTATTGGACAAGGAGGGTCTAACCTACATTCTATTCTTGTTCCTTCCGGTGTGGATCAAGTGAAAATAATGGTGTACTGGAATGATTATGAAGGCGCAATTCAATCCTCTAAGGCGCTGGTGAATAACTTAGACATGACCGTAACTAGCCCAGTGGGTTCGATCTCATTTCCCTTTGTTTTAGACCCAACTCCTATTGCGTCAAATCTAAATACGCCCGCAACCAATGGGGTAGATACCCTAAATAATATGGAACAAATAGTGTTAAATGCTCCAATTGCAGGTAACTATATTATTGATATTTCAGGTACAAGTGTTCCACAAGGAATTCAAAAGTATTATGTGATTTATGAGTTTATTACTTCCGATATTATAGTAACCTATCCTACAGGTGGAGAGGGTTTTGTTCCGGGAACCAGTGAGATTATCCGTTGGGATGCCTCCGAAGGAGTCCAGAATTTCCAAATTGAGTATACCTTAGACAGTGGTTTAAATTGGATCAATATGGCCAATGTAAACGGGACATCCAGACAAGTAACTTTTAGTGTTCCCAATGTAGTTACTGGAAATGCGAAAATTAGAATAATTCGGAGTGGAATAAGTGGAGAATCAAAAATGTATTTTTCAATCATTGGGGTTCCCACCGATATTGAGGTCATTTCTTTATGCCCAAATAGCTTTGATCTAAAATGGAGTTCTGTGCCTGGGGCAACAGCGTACGAAGTGAGCGTTTTAGGAAGTAAGTATATGGATTCAGTGATCACAGTTATGGATACTTTTGCAACGGTTATTGGTTTCTCTGCGGGTATAGAACATTGGGTGAGTGTGAAGGCAAAAACAAATGATGCGATCGGAAAAAGAGCCTATGCGATTCAAAAACAAGCCGGGGTATGGAATTGCATTTTAAATGAAGATATTGGATTGGAATTGATTTCCCCTTCATCTGGGGTGGTGCCAAGTTGCGTTTCTGGAAAACCAAGATTTGTGACGGTTAAGTTGAAAAATAACGGGCTTTCTTCCGTGACAAATGTCGGTATGAATATGCAAATTAACAATGGCGCCATAAACAATGAAATTTATTACGGTATTATTTTACCAGGCGATTCCGTGTATTTTTCTTTTGCCGATGATATTACCTTACCCGTAACAGAACAAAGAGTGGATTATTCAATTTGGAAGGATGGGATGGATGATAACCCTTTGAATGATTCCATTATTGATCATTTCTCTATTCGAACTTCTACGAGCATTTCCTTAGGGTATTCAACAGACTTTCAAGATCAAATCACCTGTAGCACGGCAAGTAATTGTGGGCTTGGAATATGCAATTTAACGGACTGGATTAACGCAGAGAATGGCGTGGATGATGCGATTGACTTTAGAACTAATCGTGGGGGGACTGTTTCCGGGAGTACTGGGCCAGATGCTGGACACACCACCGGATCTTCTACCGATAAATATGTGTATTTAGAAGCATCGGGTTCCTGCGAATTTATGCGTGCAGATCTTTTGTCTCCTTGTTTCAATTTGGAAAATACAATTCAACCAGAGGCAAGTATTTGGTACCATATGTATGGGAGCGAAATGGGAGATTTACATTTTGATGTTTTGGTAAATGCAATGTGGGAATTAGATGTGATTCCTAGTATTTCAGGGAATCAAGGTACTAGTTGGAAAAAGGCCATCATTGATTTATCGGATTATGTAGGACAAAACAATATTGTGATTAGATTCAGAGCTATCACGGGCTCTGGATATCGAAGTGATATTTCTTTAGACGATTTTGAAATAAAGGAAACGATGTCTGGGATTTTTTCGGACACTACATTTTGCCAAGGGATGGCCGGCAACATTTCATCCATTGGATTTAGTAGTGGGGCAAGCTACTCTTGGAACTTTGGAGCCAATTCAAATCCATCCAGTTCTGTGACTTCAGGCCCCCATTTAGTTACCTACAATACACATGGGACGAAACAAATCACGGTAGATGTAATCGATAACGGGATTACCCAGAGTTTTACGAATACCATCCTGGTCCTGGAATCAGCTACAGTGAGCTTTGATACGCAGCATGTTGCTGATGATCAAATACAATTTATCAATACCACTGTAGGGGCCATTCGCTCGTTTTGGGAATTTGGAGATGGCGGAAGCTCTCGTCAATTTAATGATGCTCATACTTACGCTATTTCGGGTATTTATACCGTCAGTTTAACCTCTGAAAATGCATGTGGAAGTTCAATGGCGATCAAAGATATGTATGTGGGTATAGTTGGAGTAGAGGATGATTTAAAGGGGGGCAATGAGATTTCGGTTTATCCAAATCCTTCCAGTGGAAAGATCCAGGTACACGTATTAGTAAATTCAGAAGTTATTGGATTAGATATTTTTGATATGAAAGGAGTTCAAGTATTTGCAACAAATGAAAGTCCAATTAACAATATATGGAACCTGGACTTAACCTATTTGTCGGTAGGTGTTTATATGGTACGGGTGCGTACCCTATTTGAGACCATAAACCATAAGATAGTGATTGAATAACTCACGTGGTCACTATAGATCGCTTTGAGACGAGAAAAATTAATTGTATTTTCGTAAGGTTAAACCTAACGACAAAAATTATTATTATGAAAAAGGGATTATTACTATTTATCGTGGCCGGACTTGGTTTTGGTGCATGTGATCAAATAGAAGAGATTGAAAACTTTGCGGTAGATCATAAATTTGAAAAAACAGTAGTTCTGGATATTTCAGAAACAGATCCAGATATGTTTTATGAAGATTTTTCTTTTGAAACAACGGATGACAAAGATTTTAGAGATAACCTTTCTAAAATTTCAAATTACTCGGTTAAAACATTGTCTTACCGTGTATCCGATTTTGCGGGTGCAGATGATATTTCTGCCATGGGATTGGTTCAATTTATGAACGAAACCAACAACATCGGTGACCCAATTGATTTAGGGAAAATTAATTTTCTTGATTTGAAAAATTCAGGTACAGAAATTGAAATTCCAATATCTGATGAGTTAAAGACATTAATTCAAAATCAATTATTAGAAAATGATATGATTAAAATGCGCGTAGGGGCATTGGTTTCAGGAAAGCCATTTACAGCTGAGATGGTGTTAGCACTGGAAATTGAAGCACTGGTTAAAGCAAATTAATCTTCGCAAAAAAAAAGTTAATCCCCAATGAATTTGTTTCATCGGGGATTTTTTTTGACCGAAAAATTGGTGAAAGATAGAATAGAAGATAAATTTGTAACATGGGTAAGATAATTGGAATCGACTTTGGGATAAAACGAACGGGATTGGCCATAACAGATGATTTGAAAATAATTGCAGGTGGGTTGGATACCGTTCTCACAAACCAACTTATGGATACCTTATTACGTATGGTTAAACAGGACCAGGTAGAGGTTTTTGTTATTGGTCAAGCACGTAGAATGAGCGGTGAACTTTCGGATGTAGAAGTAAACATTGTGGAGTTTATTAAAGTTCTTCAAAAAAAAATCCCTAGTATTCCAGTGGCTAGACAAGATGAACGTTTTACCTCAAAACTAGCTTTAAATGCCATGATTACTGGCGGGGTTAAGAAAAGCGATAGAAGAAATAAACAAAAAGGACTTGTAGATAAGGTAAGTGCTACCTTAATTTTGCAGGCTTATTTAGAAAATCAATGATATTACCAATTATAGGTTACGGGCATCCGGTTTTACGTCAAGAAACGGAGGAGATTCAAAAGGATTATCCCATCAAGGAATTACTGAAAAACATGTTTGAAACCATGTATAATGCAAGTGGAGTGGGGTTGGCTGCACCGCAAATTGCATTGGCAATTAGAGTTTTTATTGTGGATGGTTCCCCTTTCTCAGATATGGAGAATATTTCAACCGAGGAGTCTAAGGAGTTAGAGAAATTCAAGAAGGTTTTTATCAACCCTATTATTGTGGAAGAAAAGGGCAGGGAATGGGCTTTTGAAGAAGGGTGTTTAAGCATTCCTGGAGTAAACGCAGATGTGATAAGAAAGGAAATTGTGGTTGTGGAGTATTTTGATGAGAATTGGATACTTAAAGAAGAAACGTTTTCTGGGTTAGCTGCCCGTATTATTCAACATGAATATGACCATATTGAAGGGGTATTATTTCCAGATTTAGTGTCCCCCCTAAAGAAAAAATTCCTTTCCAAAAAACTGAATAAAATTCTTGTAGGTGATGTGCCTTCATCCTATAAAATGAAATTTTTAAAACGAACTAGATAATGCTAAATATGAATTTAGGCTATACCAAAAAGATGGTGGTTGTTGCAGTCGTATGTGCTTTTGTTGGGTGTTCAACCCATTCTGAAGATAACGGAATGCAAAAGGAGAAAACAGAAGTTTCTAACGAGACCGTTGGGGTGCAAACCCCAGAAAGTTTATCTAAAATAATTCAGAGAAAGGAATCTGAACTCGAAAATAAAGGAGGGACTAATAAAATACAATTACGATTAAGTCTAATTGATTTTTATTCTTCTTACGTAAAGCTATTTCCAAATGATGATAGGACGCCTGAAATGTTGTTTAAAGCCGGGAATGAATCTATTAATATGGAGGATTATCAAGCTGCATTAGGTTTTTATTTTCGGATTGAAAAGAAACATCAAGGGTATTTAAAACGTCCAGAAGCACTTTACTTACAAGGTTTTATTTATGATACCTATACCAACGAACTGGGTTTGGCCAAAATGAAATACGAGTCTTTGATTGAAGCTTATCCTTCCCATGCTCTTTCTAGCCAAGCGCAATTAAGTATGGAACATATGGGGATGTCTGATGAAGAGATTATTAGACAATTTGAAAAACAAAATCAATAAATTTAGCTTAGTCTGGAAATCTGCTCACGCAACTTTGTGATGGTTAGATTGCTTTTGTATTGATTCCGGTGCACACTCATAATTTTCCCCGTTTCTTCTGAAACGAGTATGATGAATACGTTGGATGTTTCACTGAGTCCAATTACTGCACGATGTCGTAAACCAAAAGATTTGGGTAGATCGGTTCTTTCCGAATTGGGAAGAATACAGCCTGCAGCAATAATTTGTTCCTTAGAAATTATCAATGCACCATCATGTAATGCATTGTTTTTGAAGAAAATGGAGGTAAGTAACTCTGTGCTAATATCTCCATTTATTTGAGTTCCTGTAGCTTCTATTTCTTCCAATTCGGAATCGTCATTTATGACAATGATAGCTCCGGTTTTTGATTGCGACATTTCCTCAACAGCTCTTAAAATATGAGTAGTTGATGGCGATTCTCCTCGAGATTCTCTACTGATTTTGAACCAGCCTTTTGCATTTAAATCAAATACCAATCGATTGGAACCAAGACGTATAAGTAACTTCCGTAGTTCGGGTTGGAAAATAATGACAAAGGCGATGGATCCAATACCAATAAAGGTTCCGATTAAATCCGCTACCAGTTCCATGTGCAAGGCAAGGGTAATCCTCCAAAAAATCAAAACACCTATCAATCCAATTAGAATACGCATGGCCACTGTACCTCTGACTAAAGTGTAGAAATAAGATACAAATAGTGCGACCAGGACAATATCCAATACATCCAGCCATCGAAGTGTTATAAAAACAAAGGTGTTCATCTGGGGCAATATTAGCGATTATTGAATGAACATCGTTCGGTTTGGTGAATTAACCTTTAGCCAAAGCGACACACATTCTTTCGCTTGTTTTACATCGTGAACCCGTAATATATCCGCACCTCTTTCAAGGGCAAGTGTATTCAGAACGGATGTTCCATTTATGGCCTCTTGAGGGGAGGAATTTAAATAATGGTATATCATTGACTTTCTAGAAAACCCAACTAAGATTGGATATCCCAGCAATTCGAATGACCGTAAATATTTCAGAATTTCGTAGTTGTGTTCCATTGTTTTTCCAAACCCAAAACCAGGATCAATGATTATATCCATTAAACCCGTTTGTTTCATTTCCTGAACCTTCGTTGAGAAATGCAATAAGAGATCTTCGATTACATCTTGGTAATAAGGCGAATTTTGCATCGTTCTTGGTTTTCCTTGCATATGCATCGCTACATACGGAGTTTTGTGTTTTGCAGCTACCTTCCATATATCTGGATCAAGGTCCCCTCCTGAAATGTCGTTAATGATACACGCCCCATTTTTTACGGCTATTTCAGCCACCCCTGATCTAAATGTGTCTACCGAAATTTTAAGATCGGGAAATTGATCATGGGTTTCCAATAAAGTAGGGAGTAATCGATCTATTTCTTGTTGCTCAGAAATATCTGGAGCCCCTGGTCTAGAAGAATAGGCACCCATATCAATGATATCCGCTCCGTCTCTGATCATTTTTTTAACATTTAAAATAGTGGTTTCAAGGGAGTCATTCTTACCTCCATCGTAGAAAGAATCAGGGGTAAGGTTCAAAATACCCATGATTAATGGAGCGTTAATATCTTCTAATTTTCCCTTGAAATTTAACGATTTTTTTTTTGTGATTAACTTATCTTGCATGCTTTATTATTACGGATTTACAGCGATTTTTTATACGATATCAAGAATGGAGAAGACCCTCGGACAGTACGATTTAATTATATCTAGGTGCAAAGATATTTTTTCTAAAAAAATGAAAGATTACGGAACGGCATGGCGTGTTTTACGTCCTAGTTCTATAACGGATCAACTTTATATTAAAGCAAAGAGAATTAGTACCTTAGAGGAAGTGGGCGAATCTAAAGTGGGGGAGGGTGTTGTTCCTGAATATATGGCTATTGTAAATTATTGTGCAATGGGTTTGGTGCAATTGGAATTAGGCCCGTCTGATACTAATACACTTACCCATCAAGAAGTTTTGGATTTTTATGTGCATCATATCGAAACGGCAAAAACTTTAATGATTAATAAAAATTCTGATTATGGAGAGGCTTGGCGCGAAATGCGGGTGAGTTCCATTACCGATTTGATTTTGATGAAACTGCATCGTACCAAACAAATTGAAGATAATAAAGGAGCTACTTTAATATCGGAAGGCATTGATGCAAATTACCATGATATGCTTAACTACGCTGTGTTCGCCATGATTTTACTCGATGAACAAAGTCTAAACTAATACTTATGAAATTAAATAAAGAAAACATTTCACGAATCTTAGTCGGTTCGTTATTTATTATTTCGGGTTTGATTAAAGCCAACGATCCTCTTGGTTTTTCCTATAAACTGGAAGAGTACTTCGCCTTTGATGTTTTGAATTGGACTATTTTTCAAGGTTCAGAAGTCTTATTGGCCTCTTTCATTTCTATAGGTGAAATTGTATTAGGTGGAGCGTTAATTGCTGGTGAAAAAAGTAAATTAACGGCCTGGTTATTATTGATCATGATGGTCTTTTTCACCTTCCTTACCGGATATACAGCTATTGGGAATTGGTTCTTTGAGCATCCAGATCGTGAGTTTACACATGCAATGGAATCTATGTTTGGTTTCGTAGCCCGAGATATTCATTATTTCAAAGATTGTGGCTGTTTTGGGGATGCTATTCCTTTCACTCCCTGGGATTCCTTCCTTAAGGATTTGATATTATTTGTTTTTACCATTATTTTATTTAAAGGTAAATCTTCCATTAAAGCAAATTCTAATACACAAGATATAGGGTATTACAGTATTGCCCTTGTTTTAATTTCAGCTTTTTCTATTGGTATGATGAATTGGATCTTCCCGGTTATCTTTTCAACGGTTTTGTTTGGTGGAATGCTAGTTATTAAAAAATGGCGTGGATCAAATTCTGGGTGGTTAATGGGGGCGTTTGCCTTTGTATTAACCACCATTTTCCCGATATACACAGTGATGTATTTACCCATTAAGGATTTTAGGCCTTTTGCTATTGGAGAAAATATTTTGCAAAACATGGAATTGCAAGAAGGAGAAGAGCCCCCATTATATACCGTGGATTATACGATGAAAAGTAAAACTACGGGTGAAGAGTCCGTGGTCTCTGCCATAGATTATATGGGGAAAGAGGTTTGGAAGGATTCGGATTTGGAAATTGTGGGTACAGGTGATCAATATTTATTTAAGGAAGGAATCGTTCCATCCATTCATGACTTTGTACTTGAATCGATTGATGAGGAAGATTTAACGTATTCCGTTTTGTCAGAAAACCTTGTTTTTTTATGGATTGGTTATGACTTAGATGGATCAAATATCGATGCGCAAACTAAAGTGAAAGAGGTGGTAGAGGGGTGTGTTTCTGATGGTATTACCAATTATATGTTATCCGCCACTAGTTTTGATAATTCGGAGAATTTTAAACAAATACATGGCTTAAGTATGGAAGTGCTAACCTGTGATGCAACCACATTGAAAACAGTAATTCGATCCAACCCTGGTTTAGTAATTTTAGAACAAGGGGTGGTCATTGCTAAATATCCGTTCCGGAGTGTGAGTGGATATGAACAAATTAAAAATGATTTAAATTTATAAGAATGCGGAATAAAATTGTAGCTGGAAACTGGAAAATGAATACAACCCCGGTGGAAGGAATCGCTTTAGTTTCAGAGGTATTGGAAGCGATTAAAAACATTGATTTGGAACACAAAAAAGTCGTTTTCGGTGTGCCTGCGGTTAGTATTACTTCGGTAGCTAGTGTCATTGGTGATACTTCTAATGTTTATGTAGCTTCTCAAAATGTCTCCTCGTATGATTCAGGGGCGTATACCGGAGAGATTAGTGCTGCTATGTTAGTGGCTTCGGGGGCTGCTATGGCTATAATTGGTCATTCTGAACGTAGAGAATATTTTAATGAAACCAATGAAGTTTTAGCTGTAAAGGTAGATAAGGTACTGGATAAGGGTGTCGTTGCTATTTATTGTTGTGGCGAAGTTTTGGAAGAACGAAAAAATGGAACCTTCGAGACCGTTATTCAAAATCAAATTGAAGAAGGGTTATTTCATTTATCCGAAGATCAAATGAAAAATGTAGTTATTGCTTACGAACCCGTTTGGGCAATTGGTACAGGTGAAACCGCTTCTCCTGAGCAAGCTCAAGCTGTACATGCTTTTATTAGAAGATTGGTAGCCAATAAATACGGTGCTGAATTAGCAGAAAATACGAGCGTTTTATACGGAGGCTCCATGAAGCCAGGAAATGCCAAAGAACTTATGGGAATGGCTGATATTGATGGTGGCTTAGTTGGCGGTGCCTCCCTTAAATCATCTGATTTTGTGGAAATCATAAAAGCAATGTAGGGATGAATTATATAGAAGTTATTTTTACCTTAACACCATTTGAGCCGTGGTCGGACTTGCTTTCTTCCGAATTAGGAGAATTAGGTTTTGAATCCTTTTTGGAGGAGGATGGAGTTCTAAAAACTTATGTCACCAAAGATCTCTTTAATGAGGTTAAGGTAAAAGAATGTCATACCCTGAATAATGATTTGGTTCAAGTTTCGTATTCTTATCAGGAATTAGAACAACAAAACTGGAATAAGGAATGGGAATCAAATTTTAGTCCGGTATACGTAGAGAAGGAAATTTGTGTTCGTGCTACCTTTCATGATCCTGAACCTAGTTTTCCATATGAAATCATTATTGACCCCAAGATGTCATTTGGGACTGGTCACCATTCTACCACGCATTTAATGTTAAATTCAATGTGTGAAATTGACTTTAAGGATAAGTCGGTTCTAGATATGGGGTCTGGTACAGGTGTATTGGCCATTTTTGCGGCAATGAAGGGGGCTAAACCAGTTTTTGCCATAGATATAGATGAATGGTGTAGTGTCAATGCCATGGAGAACGCTATCGCAAACGGAGTGGAATTTATTCAAATTTCCCAGGGAGATAAAAAGGATATAGAGGGTTTGAAGGTCGATATATTAATAGCAAATATTAATCGAAATATTCTAATTCATCAAATGGATGCTTACGCAAAAGCAATAAACCCAGGTGGAGAATTGCATATTAGTGGGTTTTACCTAGAAGATGTGACGATGTTGGTTGAAGAAGCAACTAAAAACGGACTAGAGTTTGCCAAAAAGAATTCAATGAATAATTGGACCACCCTAAAATTCAATAAATTATAAATGAAAAATCTTTTTCTAGTATTTGGATTAATGTTTCTCTCGTTCATGAGTATGGGACAAAAATCGGAAGGACCCTTCTCCCTTGACGCTGAAAAATTCCCGAAGGATATGAAAGCTTTTTTGGAGAAATCAAATAAGTCTCAGAGTGGGGGGATTGGGAAAAAACTAGATAAAGTATGGGTTTCGGGCTTTTATTCGGTCGAAGATCAAAAACGAATAATTAAAGAGGCCAATCAATTGGTGAAAATTAGAATGAGTAATTTTCCTGATTTGGCTTATTTTATTGAGATGATCAATGGGTATCCAGAGTCGGGAATGGATAAAAATCAATTTTATACGTGGTTTGGCATCTTAGAAACGTATTCAGAAAACCCGAAAAAGAAAAAAAAACTATCCAAGTTATTGGCGTTCTCCAATAGTTTTTTCGATTCTAAATCTTTGTTTAGAACAAAATCAAAGTCGGTAGACTGGCGCGTAGATAACTATAACTTTAAATATGAGGTAGATGGAAATTCCGTTATTCTTGATTTTGAAAACGTAAATTTATCGTGTCATACCAAGGGTAATTTTGCCGAAATGCAAAATACCACGGGTGCTTTTGACATTTTTGAAAATCTTTGGATAGGAGAAGGTGGAAAAGTAACCTTTGAAAGGGCTGCTTCGGACCCCGAAAAAATTTGGGTAGAGGTTGCCAAGTATGCTATTCAATTAAAATATTCAAAATATACAGCTGATTCGGTGGTGTATCATAACCCTAAATTTTTAAGTCAACCCCTCCTTGGATCCTTAACCGATAAGGTGTTGGCTAAGCAACAATCAACTATGGTGAGTTACCCTCGGTTTCAATCCTATAATGTACACATCCCTATTAATAATTTAGTAAAGGATGTCGATTATTTGGGTGGTTTTGCGCAACAAGGGGCCAAAATCATTGGTACTGGAACCCTAAAAGAACCTGCGATATTATCATTTTCAAGAGAAGGGAAACCTTTTATGAAAGTAACGGCTCAGCGTTTTTTAATGAAAATAAATGCATCCGTTCCTGATAGCCTGCCAATTGAATCTGATAACACAAAGACTAAAAGTGTTCGGAACAGTATCGTTTCTTCCAATGCTCGTATGGTTATGTATATGGATGGAGATTCAATTTTACATCCGGGCCTGAAGTTTAACTTTTTTACAGACGAAAGGTTAGTTAATCTTGTTAGGGTGCGAGGAGAAATGTCTGAAACTCCCTATTTTAACACCTTTCATAATATTGAAATGCGTTTTGAAGTTTTGAACTGGTTTATGGATAATCCTATAATTGATTTCACTGCGATCGAAATGAATACCGAAAGATCGGCATCCTTTGAATCCCAAAGCTTTTTTAAGAAAAGGAATTATGAAAATTTACAAGGGAATAGTAGTTGGAACCCTTTAGGGAGAATGAAAAGGTGTGCCATCAAATACGATACCAATGTATTGTCCCTCCGTGAGATGTCTGGGTGTATGCAAATCCCTGCTACGGGTGTTGAACCGATGCTTTTAAGATATATGGTAATGGGATATTTGTCTTATGATTCGGATATTAAAGAAGTGACTCTGTACCCTAAACTGTTTCATTCCGTGAACTCCTTTTCGGGTAAGGAAGATTATGATGTTATTAAAGTGCATTCCGATGGGCGGAAGTCAAAGAATCGAAAAAATGCAACTTTAAATTTAATGAACTATGATTTAACCATTTATGGGGTGAATAGTGTCACTTTAAGTACAAATCATAATGTAAAGGTCCTTCCTGAAAAAGGGATTATTGTAATGAAGAAAAACCGAGATTTTGACTTTAATGGAATTATTGCTTCTGGAAAAGTGGATTTTTATGGTCGAGATTTTTCATTCAATTATGACAATTTCGTATTAGAAATGCCCGTGTTAGATTCCATGCAGATTTGGGCAACTACAGACGAGGTGGATAAAGGGGGGTACCAAATGGAAGCTCGGGTTAGAACCCTTGTAGAAGGTTTAACGGGTGACTTGAAAATTGATCACCCAGAAAATAAATCTGGAAAGAAAGATTTACCAGAGTACCCTATTTTTAGATCCGAACAGGAGTCTTATGCCTACTATGATAAGAAAACGGTATTTAATAAGATCTATAATCGGGATGAATTTTATTTCAAGTTGGATCCTTTTGAAATTGATTCATTAGACAAATTTACGAATGAGGGTATTGCTTTTGAGGGTGTTTTTACCTCTGCCGGAATTTTACCCGACATTCGTGAGTCTTTAACGCTTCAAGAGGATTTTTCGTTAGGCTTTAAAAGAATTGCACCCCCTGGAGGATATCCTCTTTATGGGGATAAAGGAAGTTTTGAAAATGAAATTCATTTGTCGGATGAAGGACTGAAAGGGAATGGATACCTTTATTATTTGACGTCTACCGCTGCCTCAGATGACTTCTATTTCTTTCCTAAAGAAGTGAGGGGTATAACCAAAATGGTTGAAATTGAAGAGCAAATGGCTGCCGTAGAATACCCAAATGTATCGGCAGATACCACCGAGTTACGTTGGGTCCCTTACATTGATGAGTACTTTTTAAGTTCCATAAATGGAAAGGAACCTATTCATATGTTTGGAGGTATTGTAGAACATAAAGGGCGAATAAAATATACGCCTAATGATATGACAGGTAGAGGGATTAGTGCGTTTGAAGGAGCTCGGTTGTATTCCGATTCTATGATATATTCATTTTATAAAATTCACGCAGATACGGCTAATTTCGACTTGGGAAGAAAAGGATTAGAAACCTTGGATTTTTCCTCCGAAAATGTGCAGGCTGATATTGATTTCAAAGAACGGAAAGGGGAGTTTGTTTCTAATACAGGGGCCAGTTTAACAACATTTGAGCAGGTAATGTATCAAGCGTATTTGGATCGATTTACTTGGTTTATGGATAAAGAGGAATTGGAAGTTTCTGCTGCTGGAAAAAAAGTCGTTCGTGGAGCTAATGAGGTTCAGGTCGAGGGGGCAGAGTTTATTTCCATTAATCCTACGCAGGATTCGTTGAGATTTAATGCGAAGACCGCTCGTTATAGTTTAGCGAAGGTAGAGCTAAACGCTAGGGAAGTGAAGTTAATTAATGTAGCTGATGCGGAAGTGATTCCAAATAAAGGGTTGGTAACCATTTATAAACATGCAGTAATGGAAGTGTTGGATTCTTCACAAATTATTGCAAATACCGAGCTTAGGTATCATACAATTTATAATGCCAGAACGGATATTCAAGGTCGATGGAATTTCAAATCAAGTGGGAATTATGACTACATGGATGAAAACGGACTTAAGCAGGTTTTAGAACTTACTTCGGTGGGGGTGGATAGTACCCGACAAACCTATGCTAAGGGTATCATATTAGAGGATGATGACTTCTCATTAAGTCCAATGTATCGCTTTAGAGGTAAAGTAAATTTGATTGCGAGTAGAAAAAACTTAACGTTTGATGGATACGGGAAATTGGTACATGAATGTAAGAATATTCCTCCTGCATGGTTTTCCTTTTTAGGAGAGGTGGATCCCAATGAGGTTGTTATTGCTATTGATGAAACTATTATGGATAATGATGGAAAAGATTTGTTTGCTTCCGTAATCATGCCGCGTGATTCCAATTTGATGTATGGCGCCTTTATGAATAAAAAGAGAAGCTATAGGGATGTCCCAGTAAGTTTGGCTACTGGATATCTTGAATTTGACCCTTCTGGGAGAAGATATCGAATTTCGAATCTTCAAAAACTGAATGAACAATCCTATCCCGGTAATTACATCGCAATTAACACCAAAGACTGCTCCATTGAAGGGGAGGGGAAATTGAATTTTACGCAAGATCTAGGTCGTGTAAAAGTGCAAGCTGTGGGTAACTATACGTACAATAGCGTTAATAATAAAGCGGTATTTAATACCTCAATGACTGTTGATTTTCTTTTTGATGATGGTTTATTAGCGTTGATTATTGCTGACGCCCAAAAAGCGGAATTGGAACCTACAGAAATGAATGCTAATTATGAATTGACATTGCGTGAATTGATGAAAAAAGAAGACGCAGATGAAATGATTAGTAAGATGGGACTTTCTAAAAATGTGAAAATTCCCGAGGAATTACGGAAAACGATGTTCTTCTCACAACTTAAATTCGTTTGGAACGAAAATACGAGCTCTTATATCTCCCAAGGGAAAATTGGAGTTGGGAACTTCGGTAAAACACCTGTTAATATGCTCTTTGATGGTGGGGTGGAGTTAGTTCAGAAGCGTGGACAAACAGATATTACTATTTACCTTGAAATTTCCCCAAGTAATTACTACGTGTTTGGGTATAGAAGTAAAACAGGTCTGATGAGTGTATATACTACTAATAAAGAATTTATTGTGAAAATGCGTGAAATAAAATCGGATAAGAAAAGAATTAAACGTGACGGTGAGATTCGTCAATTCTTATTTATGCCGGGACCTAGAAGCTTAAGGACAAAATTCTTATTGCGAATGGAGGATGCGAAATCACAGGAATAGCGGATTATAACAGGCTCGTAATCAGTGATTGATAAAACTAATGAACAATAAAATGTGAATATCATGTTTATAACTTGTTGATAACTCAAATATTAATCTATATTTGGCTACTCATGCAAGTATCAGAATTAATATTGGTAGCCTTTTTAGTATGGCAAATAAGTTCAATGCCTCTTCCGGTTTGGATTGCTTCCGCATTTTTTGGAGTCGATTCAGATGATTACAATGAGAAACAGGATTGGGCGGAGAACAAATTTTCGTTTGAAAATAACAAGTGGGGTTTAATTGTCTTTGGGAGTGAGTTTCTAAAAGGGTTTGCTGCTATTGTTCTGATTAACTTGGTGAGTAACCAGGAAGTATTGTTGCTAGGTATGGTTCCGTTTCAATATCTTCTGGCTGCTATAGTTGTATTAGGACATACATTTCCAGTATACAATGAATTCAAAAGAACGCATAGCATGGGAACCTATTTTGGGCTGTTTGCTGGTTTGTGGTTGGCACCTGCATTATTGGCGTTAGCCGTTTTTGTAGGGGCTTGGGCATGGGCTAAGAAAGTTTCAATAACTTCTTTAATATTGTCATTAAGTAGTCTACTTATTGTTACCTTTATTTTTATCGATGTAAATGCATTGGTAATTACTGTCGCTCTTTCTTCTCTATTAATTGGTGCAAATTTTAAACAAAGATTAGAGGTGGTTCGAGCGTAAGTGCTTTTATTTGTACGAACAAATTGACCATTTTTATGTCTCCAGTTTTTAACGGAAATTTACGTCTACTATTAGTGTTGGTTCTGATCTTCATTTCCAGTTTGGGGTTCGCTCAAACCAAGGAGGTGGATGAACTTCAAGAACGAGCAAATATCCTTTTTGAACAGCGCAATTATCTTGAAGCTAAGGATTTATATTCTCAATTGGTTTCCTTGTATCCGAAAGATGAGAACTACAATTACCGCTTTGGAGCATGCTTGATGTATGTGGATGAGGATAAGGCATACCCTATAAAATTCTTAGAATATGCCGTGAGTAAACCAAATGTAGATGTGGATGCATTTTATTTTTTGGGTAAAGGGTATCACTATAATTACCGTTTTAACGAAGCCATCACTTATTTTAATAAGTACAAGGATAAATTAAGCCATAAAAATAAATCCAAATATCCAGTAGATCAAGACATCCGATTTTGTGAAAACGGGAAATTACTGTTGCGAAATATTACGACTCCATTGGTCATGAAGCGGACCAAAGTTTCGGCTGCAGATTTTTTCACGTCCTTCAAAATTCAAGATATGGGAGGGCGTATGTTATATGCACCCAAAGAATTGCACTCTTCTGTCGATAAAAAGAAAGGGTATGTTCCTGTAATGTATAAAAATGACAATAGTAATATTGTGTATTTCTCTTCTTACGGTGATAACGATAAAAATGGGTTGGATTTATTTCAAGTTTTTGTGGCTAATAACGGAGAGCTTGGAAAACCCGTTAGATTACCCGAAACCATAAATACTAAATATGATGAGCGTTTTCCATTTTTAACAGAAGATCAAACAAAGTTCTATTTTTCGAGTACCGGTCATAATAGTATGGGAGGAGCCGATATCTATGTGTCTTCTTTTGATAAGATGACTAAATCTTTTGGTGCTCCGGTGAATTTAGATTATTCCGTAAATACTCCCGATGATGACTTTATGTACGCTGAAGTTGGAGATGAAGGTATTGCGTTTTTTGCATCCAATAGAAATTGTGAAAAAGGAAAAGCCTTCGTTTATAAAATTAATGCCCAACGTAAACACTATGAAATCGCAGTTTTAGCAGGTTTTTTCATTTCCGATGATACCAAATCATGTAAAATTACGGTAGAGGATTTAGAAGATCATATTGTGGTTGGCACTTTTAATACCAATAAAAAATCGGGACAATATGTCATGCGATTAAAAAATGGGGGGAAATATTCCTTTTTGGTGGAACCTTACGGTGGGGAAGTAGCTTATAAGGGCAGGGTTGAACTGCCTCATCAAAATGAAATAAAGGTGTTACGACAGGAAATTCTGATTGTTAAAGATGACGCTGGTGAACGATTAATTATCCGGAATTTATTTGAAGAAGAAAGTGCCCCTGGGGATCAAAAAATTATTGCACAAGTCTTTGCCGAGAATGCGAATATGGAAGAGACCAAAGAACCTGAAATTACCATTAGTCCAAAACAAATGGTGACTCAATTGGAAAAAACGAAAGTTATTCAGGAGAAAAAAATGCAGGAATTGGTCGCTCAAAAAGAAGCCAGTTATCTCCTCGCTAATAGTAAACGGGAATTGGCTCATAAGGACTTAGAATTAGCGGATCAGTTAGAAAAGCAAATTGATTTAATGAATAACTCGAACGAAACCAAAAAACAGCAAAAAGAGTTTGCCGAGTTGATTCAAGATGCAAGAGTCCATTCGATAGAAGCAGAGGCAGCATTTGAAATTGGGAGGAAGTACGAAACACAAATTTCGGAGGCTCAAACACAGTTGAACCAAACCGAAGGATATTTAATGAGAATAAAATCAGCTGTGCACGAAAACTCTTCAGCTGCAGCGACTGAACTGTATACCAATTTTCAAAACAACAAAGTTGAAATTGGGGTGGACCAAGTGGGGCAAAACGTAGAATCCGATATTGAACGAGAAGAGGCTAAGATGAACCGCTTTATTGCTAAAGCAGCTACCTTAGAGGAGTTACAGGCAGATTTAAAAAATGATATTTCTACCGCCAAAGCAACAAAGCGAGCTACGAAAAAGAAGAAGGAAAAAGAAGCGATTCAATTGACAATTGAGAATTTACAAGAAGAAATAGAACCCTTGGCAGAGGATAAAAAAAGCGCACTTGCTACAGCTTCGGAAATTGAATTGACCATTAATGCCCTACGTCATGAAAGAGCTTTATTAAATGAGGTGAAATCTACATCTACGCATCGAAATGAAAATTCAGAACGGGTGACCGAGGATCAAAAAGTAGCCATGTTGGCCAGTATTCAAGCTACTTCTCATGAAATTGATGCAATGGAACAAGTTTCTAAAGAAATGGTTTCGTCTACTTCTTCAGAAACCCAAATGGCTGAAAACGATGATGGTGATGTCCAGGGTGTCACACAGAACGAAGTAAGTACAGAAAATGGGAATATGGAACCTACGGGATCCAATTCTGAATTATCTGCTACTGAAGAATTTGCTATTCTGGAAAGTGAAACGGGGTCAGAATTGCCTATTTCCAACGAAGAAAACTTGGAAGAAGGCGTGGTGGAGGAAGCTGTAAGTTCATCTGAGGAAGAGGTTAATACATTTTTAGAAAATGCGGGTAACGAAAATTTTGAAGCAACCACAGAGTTTACCGAAGCAGGTAAATCGGAAACGCAAGAGGCTGAAAACAACCTAGAACCTTCGAGTTCTAGTTCCACCGTAAACGCTGGGGGTACGGTTAATATGGGTGCCGAAAATGGTTCTGTAGCTTTAGTTCCAGGGATTTCGACTTTACTGCCAGATGGTTCAGATGGTTCAGATGGTTCAGAGGGTTCCGATGAGTCCATTAATTCAAATTCGGAAGAAGTCTTTACGGAGAGTAATAATGAAAATTCATTAGTGAATAATGAACGAAGTGATTTGGAGGGTTCAAACAATTCCATAGATAACGAAAATACCATCAATGGTGAAAGTTCGGAATTAAGTGTAGATTCCAAGACATTAACTGAAACTTCAATTCCCTTAGTTACTAGTGGGGAGTCTAATTCCATTACCGAATCAGATGAATCAAATTCTCAAGGTCAACCCGAATCCGAGTATTTTGAGTATACCCAAGAATATGAAGAGCCTGTAACTGAAGTAGTTATGGTGGAGGGAGAAAGAATTCCTCTAGAGATTACATCCAATACAGGGAAAGTAAAATACAAGGAAGAGGAATTGAAGAATGCGAAAGTGAACTTTAGTAATTCCGCCTATAATGAAGGATTTGAAGCCCAATATGCTTCTGTAAAACAAGAAACCAATCAAAGTGAACGTGCCAAAGAGACCCAACGAATTAATTACAATTGGGTCGTAGCTATTGAAAAGGAAATCGCTGAATTGTCCTATGCAAAGCAGCATTCATCTCATGGAGCTATAACCTCTCGGATTAATGTGAAAATGGAAGAGTTGCAAGATCAAGCCTCCCAAAAAAGAAATTTCATGGCATTAAATTCCCGCATTATTAAGCAATTAGATGCACAAGAAGAAATGTTGGTCAATGCGAATACCCCTAGTATTGATGAGCAAACAAGTCCAGAAGAGCTAAATAATCAACTCGTACAAGAGGATGGATTAGATACGGCAAATACCAATACTAGTTCTGAGAGTTTTACCAATGAAAATTCCATAAATGAGTTCTTGGAGGAGTCCGTGGCTATTCCGGAAACGAATGGGATGAACATCGAAGAATTAGCAAATGCTTCCGAAGAAGTAGCGGTTTCAAATGCCAACGAAAGCCCACTTAATTCCAACCCAGAATCTTTTAGTGAAAATAAGGAAGAGGAAAGTACGAATGAAAACGGGACCGAAAATGAATTGAATGTAGCGTCCACTGCTAACTCGGTACAAATTGAAGGAAATGAAATTACAGAAACAATAAATGAGGGTAGTCTGTTGGAGCAGAATGAATCGATCGTTTCCAACGATGTTTCGTCAAATGGGGAATCTGGAAATTCTGAATTGCTTATTTCAGAAAACAGATCTGATTTAAATACGGAGAATGAGATAGCCTTGACAGAGGGTAACGAAACGGTAAATTCGAATGAATCGGTAGCGAATAATGAATCCGAAAATTTAGAACCCGTTAACGCAGATATTGATGAGAATTCAAATGTAGGAAATGAGCTAGGTTTAACGGAGAATCCTTTGAATTCATCCGGAAATAACGAAGCTATAGTTAGCAATGATTCAGAGACCACCAAGGAAACAACAAAAACGGAATCGGGTATTATAGAATCTACCCAGAATGGAAGTACAGAAGAGACGGCTGAAAATACCGTTGTTGGCAATGAAACTCAAGTCCAAGAAGACCTTGGAAATGAAAATGAAGTAAGTGAGGCAAGTCATTTTAAGAATTCCAATTCAAGGCTAAACAATGAAACTTCTAATTTGATGCCCATTCAAGATTCGCCAATTAACCCGAGTGCAGTGGTGGTTTCACAAATTGAGCTAGAAACGGAAGAACAAGAAGTTGTTGTGAAAAAATCAGAAAGCAAAAGAGATATATTAGCCGCTACTATTGAAAACACGAAGAAAAAGAAAGAGAAGAAAAGGTTGGTAAAGGAATTAGCAGTATTGGATGCAGAAGTAGCGTACGAAAACAAAAAATTGCAATTGGTACAAGCTAAAAAGGAAGATGCCAATTCTGCACAAAAAACAATGGTTGCAGATCCTTTAGGGGAAAGGCCTTCTGAAATGAAATTAACGGAAGCTAGAAAAGTGGATGCTAAAACGGGGGACCTTGAATCCGAATTAATGGAGCTAGAATATACCCTTGAAAATACGAAAAAGAAAAAGCATCGTAGGGTCATTGAAACGCAAATAATTCATGTGAAACAGAATATTTCGGAAAGTAAGTTAGCCTCTGAAATGGCAAAAGAATCGGCATCTGAGATGGCGGAAATTGAAACGGAAACGTTGAAAAAGTTAACTCCGTATGGAACGGAAGTACTGATTAAATTACCGGAAATTGAGAATAGACTCACAATCGAGCAATTTGAAGAAGTGGAGAGTAAGTCTGAATATATCCAGTACATGGAAGTAAAGAAGGAGTCGGAAAAGGATATTCAAACGGCTGCTGTAATGTACCAATCCAGTAAAAATAAAAAGGTCGAAGCCATTCAAATGGAAGAAGAGTTGAGTGTTTTAAATGAGGCTTTAGAATTGTTGCCAGAAGATGAAAAAGCGCCCATTCAAAAAGAAATTGTGGAGAAACGTAAAGTTCAGAAAAGAATAATTGAAGAGGCAGAAGTAATGTATCAGGAGGCAAGGTTGCTGGAAAATGAAGCCTATTTTAACTTGAATGAAGCGAACGCTAAATTACTGGTTTTGGATAATGCGACTGATCGTACTTTAATAATGACGGCTATTAGTGGGTATGTTCAAGCGCCAATGGTTGATCTCAATTACGACTCTACCAATATTGATGCTATTCCAATGGCATTGACTACGGATATTTTTGTAGAAAATGATACGACCTTTTACGATGAAACGAAACCTATTCCTGTAGGGGTAACTTTACCAAATGGGGTGGTTTTAAAGGTCCAAATTGGTGCCTTTAGAAACCCTATCAACCAATCTACTTTCAAAGGTTTCGCACCCATAGTAGGAGAAAAAACGGCTTCTGGATTAACACGTTATACCGCAGGTTTATTTAAGGATTTTGTAACCGCCAATAATGCCAAGGATGGGATTCGTTCCAAAGGCTATTCGGATGCATTTATAGTCGCCTATTTGGATGGAAAACGAATTTCAATTTCGGAAGCTAGACGGGTGCTTTCTGGTGAAATTAACGCATCGGATATTATCGTTTCTAGTACACCTCAAAATACGCCAATCGCCCCACCTACTCAAAGTGTACAGGTAACGGAAATTAATTCCGTACCTCTTTTACCCGGTCAGGGTGATATTGAGGTAAAAGGAACTTCTTCCAGAGAAGAATTGTTTTTCACTGTTCAGGTAGGGGTTTATTCACAGACGATTCAACCCGGATCCGTATTAGGTTTAACTCCGTTAAACTCGGAAAAAATTCCAAATAATTTAATGAGATACTCCAGCGGGGTATATGGATCTATTGCACAAGCAAGTCTTGCGAGATCTAGAATTGTACAATTTGGAATTTTAGACGCCTTTGTAACCGCCTATTACCAAGGGAACCGAATTCCTTTAGCAGAGGCAAGAGCCTTAATTGCCAATGGTACGGTTCAAGGGACGAGTACCATAAGTACAACCCAGAAAGTAAATACAACTCCTTCAAACACGGAGGATAATTTGAATCGCAATACGGAAATATCCAACTCTGGGATTCCAACTTATTTTGTGAGTATAGGGCCTTATTCAGGGGGGATTCCAATTCAAGAAGCAAGAGAGATTTTGGGGTTAAATTCCTTGGGGGTTGTTATTGAAAAAAATAATAACGCTACGTTATATAAAATTGGTAATTTTACAAACCGTCAAGATGCGGAAATGTTAAAAATTGATTTGGTAGCCAAAGGCTTAACAAATCCAGTAGTGAAAAAAAATGAGGAGTAATTATTACGTTTTAAAGGAAATTTCATTGAATTCTGTAACTCCTTTGGAGTTGCCCGAAACCGAATTAGATGTCTTATTGGATGAAGGAAGAAAGATCGTTTTACACAATGACGATTACAATACTTTTGATCATGTAATAAAGTGTTTAGTTGAAATTTGTAACCATTCCAGTATTCAGGCAGAACAATGTGCCTTCATCGTTCATTACAACGGTAAATGTGAGGTTATGCATGGGGAAGATGATAAACTAGACACCTGTTGTCGACTACTTCAAGTCAAGGGACTGAGTGCCTCTATTGAATGATAAAATATACCTCATACCTCTTTTTATGGTTGCTCTTTGGATGTGCATCTGTACCCGTTTCACATCGTAAGCAATTGAAGATTGTTTCCGAATCTCAATTAATATCTTCCGGCGCTATTGCTTACCAATCCTTTTTGGATGAAAACACGGTAATCAGTTCCTATAATACCGATGCGGTGATGGTCAAAAGAGTGGGGGAGAAACTTGCCGTTGCATGCCAATCCTTTTTAGACAAACATGGGGATGTGCATCGCTTAAATGGTTTCGAATGGGAGTTCAACCTAGTAGAAGGTCCGCATATCAATGCATGGTGCATGCCGGGTGGAAAAGTCGTGGTGTATGAAGGCATTTTATCTATAACCCAAGACGAAGAAGGACTTGCTGTAGTTTTAAGTCATGAAATAGCACATGCTATTGCTCGGCATGGTAACGAACGGGTGAGTCAGCAAATGATGGCTCAATATGGTAGCGCTGCTTTGGCGATACTATTTGATAATTCTTCTTTTCAAGGTATGGATTTACAGAACATTATTTCCGACTCTTATGGAGCTGGGGCAAACTTGGGTTTATTAAAGTTTTCTAGAATGCACGAAACTGAAGCTGACAAAATGGGTTTGGTATTTATGGAATACGCAGGTTATGATTCTAGAAATGCGATTGCATTTTGGAAAAGAATGTCAGAAAATGCAAATGGATCGCCCCCCGAATTTTTAAGTACACATCCTTCAGATCAATCTAGAATTAGTGATATTGAAGCTTTTATTCCCGTAGCAAAATCATACGTATATTAACATGGATATTTGGTTAGCAGTTGTTTTAGTCGTTTTTGGGTTACTTTTTTTAGTACTTGAAGTATTTGTATTTCCCGGTTTTGGGGTTTCTGGAATTGTAGGACTGGTTTGTCTGGGGCTTGGAGTATATTTAACTTTTCAAACCAACGATTTGATGGGTTGGACCGTTTTGATGGGGTCTTTGTCTGGTGCCTCTATCCTATTATATGTGAGTGTCAAATATGATTTACTGTCTAGGGTATCCTTGAAAAAGAATATCGATTATCAAGTTAAAGTGAATCATTTAGAGGAACTAAAACCGGAGGATAAAGGGATCACAATATCTAGATTAGCCCCTATGGGTAAAGCCGAAATAAACGGTTTTGTGGTGGAAGTCAACTCTATGGACGGGTTTATTGATCAAGAGCAAGCAATTTATATTACACACATTAAAAATAACACCATTTTCGTTTCACCAATTAAACAACAATAAAACTATGGAAAGTATCTTTTTAGTATTCGGAGTTGAGGCATTTACTGCTGTATTACTCATCCTCGGATTAATTTTAATGGGCATGTTCTTGTACTATGTACCGGTATTGCTTTGGGTTCAGGCCTATTTCTCGAACGTGAAAATTCCAATAATTAAATTATTTGTCATGCGAATCCGTAAGGTGCCGCCAGGGTTGATTGTAAACGGGATGATTGAAGGTACAAAAGCCGGTTTGGTTTTAGATTCCGATTCTATGGAGGCGCATTATATGGCTGGAGGGGATGTGGCTAGAGTAGTACATGCTTTAGTTTCCGCTTCCAAGGCGAATATTGACTTAACCTTTGAAATGGCTACTGCAATTGATTTAGCGGGTAGAGATGTGTTTTCTGCCGTTCAGATGTCAGTAAATCCGAAAGTTATTGAAACACCACGTGTGGCTGCAGTGGCCAAGGATGGTATTCAGCTTATTGCTATTGCCAGAGTTACCGTTAGAGCCAATATTAAACAATTAGTGGGTGGTGCTGGTGAGGATACCATTTTGGCCAGAGTAGGTGAAGGGGTAGTTTCCTCTATTGGTTCTGCCGATTCCCATAAACAGGTATTGGAAAACCCCGATGTTATTTCTAAAACAGTATTAGCAAAAGGTTTAGATAGTGGTACTGCATTTACTATTCTGTCTATTGATATTGCCGATGTAGATATAGGTAAAAATATTGGGGCTGTTCTTCAAATCGATCAAGCTGAGGCAGATAAAAATATTGCCCAAGCAAAAGCGGAGGAACGTAGAGCCATGGCCATTGCGGTGGAACAAGAAATGAAAGCAAAAGCACAAGAAGCTCGAGCAAAAGTAATTGAAGCAGAAGCAGAAGTGCCTTTAGCTATGGCAGAAGCTTTTAGATCTGGAAACTTAGGCATCATGGATTACTATAAAATGGAAAATATAAAATCGGATACCAGTATGCGAGAAAGTATTTCCAAACCAAAAAGTAATGATCCGGAGAAATAGGATGTAAATTAATCCGTAAATAAATGCCATTGAAGGAATTCAATGGCATTTTTAGGTTTTACTTAGTATTTAAACAAAACGCTCACCTAGATGTTTGCTCCTGGTTCTGAATTTTTTCCTAACGATGATACTACTCATTGGCAATAACACCAGGTAAATTTTTATCAAAGGGTATAAATAAAATCGATACCGAGTTCACGCAATGACGAGAGTTTTTCTCCGTATATTTTTCACCCACAAATTCATGGCCCAAATGCCCTTTACAATTCGAACATATTATTTCTGTTCGTCTGCCATCAGCATCTGTTAATTTGTCTACCGAACCCGGGATTTCATCGTCAAAACTAGGCCAGCCACAATGGCTTTCAAATTTTGTATTGGATCTATACAAGGGGGCATTACATTGGCGACATACATAGGTCCCGTTTTCAAAATGGTCCCAAAACTCACCTGTATAAGCACGTTCGGTACCTTTTTTGACAATAACATACTCTTCCATTTCCGAAAGCTGATTGTATTTTTTTTCTGTGTTTTCTTGTGCCATAATAGGAAAGGATAATTTGATTATTAGAATAAATAGGAGTGTGATTTTATGAAGGACGAAATTAGAACTTTTCATAGATTTTGTTTTGTGTTCGTGAAGTTACATTGCCAAATCTTCAATTTTGGTCAGGTAGAATTCATTTGTTCTAAATTAAGGAACATTTAACAAATAGTGAAAAAGCGTGGGTGTGGATATTTATGGATTAATAAATGGGTGATATCAATATTCCATTATTTTTGAGACCTAGATAGAAAATGAATATGACTAATCTACGCGAACGCTTACATGTTATTGTTTTCGGAACGGATACTCGGGCCGGAAGAAATTTTGATTTGTATTTACTGTGGGTAATCCTTTTCAGTGTACTAATTGTTATACTGGAAAGTGTACCCGAAATTGATGCCCGATTTGAGTACGAGTTCAATAGAATTGAATGGTTTTTAACCCTTGTTTTTACCATAGAGTTCGTACTACGTATTTGGATCAGCCCAAAGCCTTCAAAATATATATTTAGTTGGTGGGGAATGATCGATTTATTATCCATCCTACCCACGTATTTAAGTTTTTTCATGGTCGGTTACCATTACCTATTAGTGGTGCGGATTTTCCGTCTGCTACGGGTGTTTAGAATTTTGAAGTTAGTTCGATTTAACAATGAGGCACAGGTATTAATAAATGCTTTAAAAGCCAGTTTATATAAGATCACCATTTTCTTAATGGCCGTATTGGCCATTGTCACCCTTTTAGGAACCATTATGTATGTGGTAGAAATGAATGAAGACGGATTCAAAAGTATCCCCGAATCCATCTACTGGGCTATTGTTACGGTAACTACAGTGGGTTATGGGGATATGATTCCCTCCACGGCTTTAGGAAAGTTTATTTCGTCTTTTGCCATGATTATGGGCTATGCCATTATTGCGGTACCTACCGGAATAATGACCGTAGGAATTTCAAAAGCTTCGGCAGAGGAAAAAAAATGTGGGCGTTGTAATTCTTTTAATTCCAATAATGCCAAGTACTGTAATCAGTGTGGTGAAGGGTTTTAGATGAGTAGGTTATAGTAGTATTGATCTTTAATACCAATCGAATAATATTTTTAAGTCATGCATTTTAAGGGGGGCAATTAGAAAGAAAACTGCTTATAGGACCCCTAATTGGTTAGTAATAATCTGGTAATCGGTTTTTTCTTTTTTTTTTGAAAGTTGGAAAGACACTTTTCATTCACAATAAGACTGGTTGTGAGGTGCGTTTTTACGTGGTATGATTCGGGAATTTACTAATTAGATTCGTTTATTTAATGCATCTCCTATTAAGGGGGCTTTAAAGAGGGATCAACTTGGGAAATGTTAGAGGTGTTTTTTCGGGTATCGGGAGGGGGAAATGGATGAAGTATGATTTATATGGAATTTATTTGCATAAGTGGAGGTCCCATTCGGATTAATTATGAACCTATAAATAATAGGGCTACTAGTTCAATTGTTTCTTGACCTTTTTCTTTTTAAGTTATCATTTTTTGAAGTGTCAATTATTTAATTAGATTTGCGTTACCTTAATTAAAATAGACCTGTTAAATAACCAAAAAACTTAAAAAATTTACGATGTTAAAAAAAATTACTTTACTAGTATTTATTTCTATAAATACATCATTTGCCTTTTCTCAAGTAAGCATTAGTGGTCAATTAGGACTGTTAAAATCAAGCCTTGGCACCAATTTGGGGATTGGAGCAGATGTATTCTTTTCAAAAAATGAAAAAACTGTTTTTATAGGTGGATTTAACTATTACTTACCTGGGAAAACGAACGGATCTACTTATGCCACGGCATATGATGACAATACAGTTCCTTACCAATTGGAT
>CAJXZP010000004.1 GCA_913062955.1 uncultured Flavobacteriales bacterium
ATGCTGACATTGGAAATATATTCATCACACGGACTGGCAGAGGATGTAGCCCCACAAAGAATGGGTACCGAACCAGATATAATTATGGTATAATCCTCTACTTCGCCCCATATTGAGGTTCCACACGGGGTAATCTGACCGTCATCTGGTAAAAAAGACATCCTAACTCGCATCCGTACCGTAGCTGTTTGCACATTTGAAGGAACTGAAATACTACCCGTAAGAGGTAATACGGTACTGACTGAATAGGTTTCTACAAACACCTGTTCATTCGCATCGGTAAAATCGCCATCGCTATTCCAATCAATCCAAACCGCTACTTGATCATTGGTGTACCCTGCCCCAGTACCCCCTATTTGTGCTGTGGAGATACTTAAGGAAACGGTAGTTCCAGAACTCATGATGGTAGATTGGGAAGTGAAATCCGAATAATTCCCACAGGAGGACGTATTGTTAATGGACCCAATCGTTACATTACTAATGTATTCATCACACGGACTGGTTGACGAAGTGGCCGCACAATAATTGGTAGGGGTTCCTCCACCACCGGTGAATCCGTCTGAACTAAATAAACCACGTCCATGAGTGGCCGCAATTACTTGGTTATCGGAAGTTCTGATTTGCAGCATATCCACCCGTACATTGGCCAGTCCCGAATTGGACGGGGTCCACGAAGGCGAACTTTGATTAAAATCGGTAGAAGCCCAAACGCCAACTTCGGTGGCTAAAATAACCTCATTGTAATTTAATGGATTGAACAAAGCCCAGCGTACTGGCATATCCGGAAGATTCCCCTCTTTGGAAGTCCAAGAGGTCCCCCCATTGGAAGTATACCAAACAGAAGTAGTTCCATAATTGGAAAAGGTCACTATCATTTCATTTTCATTTTGCCCAAATTCAATACACGAAATAGAACCTGTAGGAAAAGAGCTTCCGGTAATCTCTGTTTTGGATGGGCTGGTATTGGCATTAGAAATCCGATACAAACGACCTGCAACAGTACCGATAAACAATTTTGAAGAGGAGCTGGTATACGGTGAGACCTTTAAACAAGAAGCGGGAGACAGAATACTCGAAAACGTCACAGTAGATGCTACCGGAGAAGCGGATTCGAAACCGGTTATTTTATACACCGAAGTATACGATTTATAGGTATACAAAATGTTTTGGCTATCGTCCAAATCACTTGGGTTAATAAACCGACCGGTTAATTGATCTGCTAACACACTACTGGAAGTCGTAAACCCATCATTCGAATGATCTACCACATTGTACACATATTGGGCCGATTGATAATTTCCATTGCTCTGATCAATATGACAAAAAGCGCCATCTCCACCCATAATTTCGGTGGTGGAATTCACTCCTGTAGCACTATATTGTTGGGTTCCGTTATCCTGGGATCCCGCCAAGTATTGGTTACTCGATGCTGTTGGGTGTATGGCACACGCATAATATTGGGTCACGTTATACTCTTTATTTCTATGATTCAAGGTAGGACTAAAACTGGTCATATTACTGGAATAAGCTACTCCTCCATCATTTCCAAAAATGACGGTTGAAGAAGAACCCGGCTTATACACAATGGCATGCTGATCGGCATGAATTCCTGGTAAGCCAAATCCCCCATACCAATGCGATAATTGCGACCAAGCGCTTCCTCCATTGGTAGATTTAAACAAATCAATTCCACCAATAATCAAGGTATTCATATTGGTGGGGTCTACATCAATGGTTAAATCGTACCACGCTTGACCTCGTGTAAAATCAGAGGCCGAAATATCCGGATCCGAGTCCTGAGGCTCCGATTTCGAGACCCATGTAACACCATCGTTCGTAGTCATTTTTACGGCATCTAGTTTTGAATTAACTTCAAACAAAGCATATACATAATTAGAATTGGAAGGGGCACATGCCAAGTTTACTCTACCACTTTGACTATGGGTATATTCTAAATTAAAAGAAGTTCCAGAAACAGAGGAATAAACCCGTCCTCCTCCTGAACTAGAGGAGTTATTGGTGGTTCCAAGCCAAAGTTCATTATCCGATGCAATATCCAAATCAGAAAGTTCAATGGGTGTTCCACCCGCATTCATCATGACTTGGGTCCAAGAGGAACCGCCATTAACCGATCTTTGTAATCCGCTATTTGATCCGTGCCATTGACCTTGATAATACGATTTTGAAACGGCTGCATAAATAACGGATGTACCACTTTCGTTACGTACTACCATATCATTGATATAATAAAACCCAGAAGTGGCGGTCAATTGAGAAAACGAGGTTCCCCCATTGGTAGATTTCCAAATCCCAGCACCTCTATTAGCCGAAGCATAACTTTCACCGGTGGCCACATATATAGTGTTCGAGTTATTGGGATCAAAAACAATGGTCGTCACCGAAACATTGTCCCAAAAGTCATTAACGGATTGCCAGGAGGAAGAACTACTGGTAATATTATTGTTATACCACAATCCTCCGGCCACACCTCCTGCCCAAACCTTATTGGTTACGCTGGGATCCCACGCCAAAGCACGGGTTCTACCACCCACATTATTAGGACCTCTTTCTACCCACGGTGAGCTAGCCGATCCGGGTGTTCTGGCGGCCATTTGTTGCAGATTCTTGGTTCTCTCCATAATGGGAAACAAACGTTCAATTTCTGGTTTTCCGGTAGCTGGATCTAGGGTGGCCAAGAAATTTTGTTCAAAAGCCAAATCCGGTCGGTCTCGTTTTGGAATTTCATTTATAGAAGTCTCCGATAACCTTCTATTGAATGCATGATTTTGCAAAAATGCTTCGTAAGCAATTCGTTTGGACGCTACTGAATTGGCGGTAGAAGAATCAAAGGCGGGGTAATAATTTATTGTGGTAATGAGTAAAGCCACCAAAAAGGTGGTTGTAGCTGTGTAAAGTTTTATTCTCATTTGTAATGAATTAGGAAATTACCTAACAAAAATAAACGGAACTGAGGAATAAGTAAAGTGGTGTTCAAAACTATTTTAAACGTAAACAAATACCGATATTTGTACCTAACAAACACATTGTAAATGTTTCGAAACCGCCTTCTTCCCATTACCGTTGCCATCCTCTTCATTTCGTTAGGGTCCTGTGTTTCCACTGAAAATACGACCAAAATTCCCACCGAAAACTTAACTATTCTATCCGCAACTTATACCCCAGTAATTAGAGGTGCAGGTCGGTCCAAGGGGGTGAAAATCCAAATTACAGCCCTCCGTTCAGAGGGTATTTCCGTTGATTCCATTCATTATGAAATGCTATTTAAACCTGCGGAGTTGGTCCGCAATTCAGAAGATACTATTTGGCTCGAAGCATTTTTTTACCCCAATCACAAAAAAGAAGGTTCCGAACTAGAAACCGGTTTCTCAAGCGCTGAGTGCCGTTTATTTTACACTTCTAATAAGGAAACCAAAAGTCTATTCCTAAAAAACATGGAATTGGTTTCCTCACCTACACAATGGAAATAAGTTACCTTTTTTTTAAATGCCTAACAAATATCATTTTTTGAAGCCCATACTCCCCTAAATTTGCCCACTTGAAATATTCCGTATGAAAATAGTTTTTACATTCATTATTCTATTCTGTAGTATCTCTGGTTCTTATGCTCAAAAAGGATGGAACCAAGATTACAGTCGTAAAAATCAATTCTTCGGACATTGGGGATACAATGTTTCGGGGTACTCCAATTCAGATATATCCTTTGTAGGTCAGGATTACAATTTCACGTTGTATGATGTACAAGCCACGGACCGTCCCACTCCATTTGATTGGGATACTTATTTCAATCCAGGTACTATTTCTATTCCGCAATGGAATTTACGTTTCGGTTATTTCATTAGCAATCGTTGGAGTTTGTCCATAGGTACCGATCATATGAAATACGTTATGGTTCAAGATCAATACGTGGCTATGGAAGGCTATATTAACATTGAAAACGGTTCTCATAACGGAGCCTATAATCGCCAAGCTAAAAAGCTCACGGATGATTTCTTGAAATTTGAACATACGGATGGCTTGAATTATGCGAGTGTGGAAGCAGAATACCATGGGAACATTTATCAATTTAACGAAAAACACAGTATTGATTATTATATTGGCCCTGGTATTGGACTACTTGTTCCACGTTCTAACGTTACTCTAATGGAGTTCCCTCGTTACGATGCCTTTCATTTAGCCGGATTCGGAATGTCGGCTAAAATGGGTATTCAAGCTATATTATGGAAACATTTAACTTTTAATGCCGAATGGAAAAACGGGTTCATTAGTATGCAAGACATTCTAACGACTGGCAAAAGCCCGAATGACCGATCGATGCAAAATTTTTGGTTTACTGAATTTACCGGCACCATTGGTTTTATTATGGATTTCACGAAGAAAACTAAAAAGATAGAATAAGCTAGGCTTGATTTCTTTTTCCTAAAGCGATCATTATTTTATAGGTAATCGCTAAAGTGACGGATCCAATAAAAAGACCAATTATTCCAAAAGCAATCATACCCCCAATAGAACCTAGAAGGATAACCAACATCGGTACTTCCACTCCTCTACCCATTAACATCGGTTTAATAATGTTATCGGATGCACTCCAAACAAATGACCAAACGGCAAAAACCACGGCCACCAAGGTACTTTCTACTGAAAAAACATAAATAATCACCGGTAGAACCACCAGGCTAGGTGGGAGTTGAATAATGGCTACAATCAACACCAAAACGGTCCAAATGCCTGCCCCTGGAACCCCGATCACAAACATTCCAATTCCAATAAAAATGGTTTGAATGATAGCGGTACCCAACACCCCTTGAACCACCCCTTTAATGGTCCCTTTGGAAAGCGTCACAAAAGAATCGCCTTCTTTACCGATAATGGTTTGGAATAACCCGCTCGCTGCTTTTTTACCTCCATCGGCATTCACCAGAAATAATCCAGCGATGATCACTGAAAAGATGAATTGAAATATGGTTCCCACTACTCCAGCTGCCGATGAAAATAAAGTGGGTAGGTATTCTGTCAAATACGGTTTTAATTTTTCAATAAGCAACATCAAGTTATTGGACGAAGCCAACCAGAAGTCATATAAACGCCCCCCAAATACTCGCCATTGATTAAGTTCTTCGGGAGGAGGGGGTAAAACAAATGTTCCGGCATTTAATTTAGCCAAAAACACCTCAATACCATGTACGGTACTCATAATTACCACGGCAAATGGCACCACAAATACGGCAATTCCAATCGCTACAATAATGGCAGATGCCCATTTATCCTTTCCGCCCAATATTTTGGACAAGCGTACAAACAAGGGATAAACAGCAATACTAATTATGATTCCCCATACAATGGGTAAAACAAAAGGAGCCAAAATCTTAAAACTAATAATAAATAGAAAAGCTATAAATGATAAACGGAGCGCTATTGCAATAACTGAATGCGCTTGTTCGTCTAATTGGCTGGAAGAGTTTTTCATAATTGATAATGTTGAAAGATAATATTAGACTATTAATTCGAATTACAGAGATAGACAACGTTTTTTTTATAGATTCGTCTTCCGTTAACTTAAATAAGTAATCATACCACAACTCCTTCATTTATAAGCCATAGAAAAAATGAAATGCATTCTAAAGTCCCCCATTCTTTTCACCTTTATCTTCACATTAATCTCTCTATTTGGCTCGGCTCAACCCCCATTGAATTTGGGGAGTACACCCAATGTAATTTGTAAAGACTCTACCTACACCATTACCTGGTCCGGAGGCGCCTCCACCGACACCGTGAGAATTTATTTAGCAGACATAGTCGCATTTACAAGTGAGTTATATATTGGCCAAAACTTACCGAATACCGGTTCTTTTACTTGGACTGCACAAGCGGGTATATTTGGACTCGGCTTAAAACAGTTTTATATTGAAAACACCATTCGTACCCGTTGGGATTATGGATCTCATTTTAACCTTATTCAATGTTGCAATGCTACTTATGCGACTATTTACGACACTGCATGTGGGCAGGCCATTTCCCCAAGTACGAATTATATATGGAACCAAACGGGTATTTACCTAGACACCTTGACCAATACAGGAGGTTGCGATAGTATTATTTCTTACCATCTGACTATTAATTCTTCGGATACAACCCTCCTTAACCAAACAGCCTGTGGAAGCTTTTTTTGGGGTGTAAACAGTACCAACTATCTTACCACAGGGGTTTATTTTCACACCATTTCCTCTACACACGGATGTGACTCGGTTCTGCAACTCAATTTGACCGTCCAAAATTCAACCAGCGCCAACCTTATTCAGGTGGCTTGTCACCAATTTGTATCACCAAGTGGTAACTTTACATGGAATACTACCGGAGTTTATCAAGATACCATACTAAATTCATGGGGGTGTGATTCCGTAATTTCGATCCAATTAACCATCCATTCATTAGTTACCTACGATACACTATCGCCAGTGGCATGTATCAACTATATATCTCCATCGGGTTTATATACTTGGTCTAGCAGTGGAACCTATACAGATACGATTCCAAATCAATTTAATTGTGACTCCATTATTACCATTCATTTAACCATTGGCTATCCTTCTGTATCCAGTATCCATATTACCACCTGTGAGAACTATTCATCTCCTTCAAACAACCATTTATGGACTAGTACTGGTATTTATCATGACACCCTTACTAGCCAAACCGGATGTGACTCTATAATAATTGTTCATTTGACCATTAACACTATTTCTACATCCACCCTAAACCTCACTTCTTGCCATCCCATTACGTCCCCCTCCGGGAACTATTTATGGCAGCAAACTGGAACTTTTTTGGATACGGTTTCTAATGCTATGGGGTGTGACTCTATCATTACCGCTTTAGTTATAATTAACCCGCAACATCTTACCCAATTCACCGTGTCGAGTTGCGACTTTTACACCTCCCCTTCCGGGAATCACATTTGGAATAATACGGGAGTGTATTTTGATACTTTAACCAATGTTTTTGGATGCGATTCTATTTTGGAAATTAATATCCTCCTAAATCAGTCCTCCTTTGATACGTAACAGTAGCCGCATGTAATTCGTTTACCTCTCCTTCCAACCTCCATACTTGGACTGTAAGTGGCACCTACAATGACACCCTAATCAATACAACGGGGTGTGATTCCATCCTGACCATTCATTTAAACATCTCAATCCCCAGTAGCCAAACCATTTCCTTTAATGCGTGTGACTCCTTCGGTTCTCCATCTGGCAACCATACTTGGTTTCAAACGGGCACCTATACAGATACTCTTATAAACAGCGAAGGATGTGATTCCATTTTAACTATTAATTTAACCTTAAATCCTAGTTATTATATTCAACAAACCATTACCTCCTGTTCTAGTTTTGTTTCACCATCTGGTAGTTATACCTGGCAAAACACCGGGATATATATAGATACGCTGACCACTCAAATGGGATGCGATTCTATTTTGGAGATTAATCTACTCATAATTCCGCCCTCTTTTGATACGGTAACAGTAGCCGCATGTAATTCGTTTACCTCTCCTTCCAACCTACAAACGTGGACGGTAAGTGGCACCTACAACGACACCTTGACAAACTCAATGAGTTGTGATTCCATACTGACCATTCACTTAAATATTTTAAACCCAAGTATTCATACCATTTCAATGAATGCGTGCGACTCTTTGGTTTCTCCATCTGGAAATCAAACTTGGTATCAAACGGGTACATATACAGATACCTTAATAAACAGTCTGGGTTGTGATTCAATGGTAACCATAAATTTAACGCTACACCCTAGCTATTACATGCAACAATCCATTACCTCTTGTTCTAGTTTAGTTTCACCATCTGGTAATTATACCTGGCAAAACACGGGGATCTATTTGGATACATTGACCACTAAAATGGGATGCGATTCTATTATTGAAATATCCTTAACCATTCCTCCAACTACATCTACTACCTTAACAGAGTCCGCTTGTAAAAAATACCATTCCCCATCCGGCAATTATGTATGGTTTACCTCTGGAACCTATATCGACACGATACCAAATCATCAAGGATGTGATTCCATAATAACTATCCATTTAACTATTGACACAGTAAATATCACGGTTTTGTACCGAAATGATTCCTTAATATCTACGGCAAATAACGCTTCATTTCAATGGCTAAATTGTAATACAAATACGGTTATTCCAGATGCCACAGACTCTGTATTACTACTTTTACAAAATGGAAAGTTTAGTGTAGAGATAAACTCCAGTGGATGTATAGATACTTCTAATTGCATCCTTGTGACCACTGTAGGAATAGAGCCCCCTAGGTTTGGAACTATAAAAATCTCCCCAAACCCAACGATTGGCACTATAAACATTGATGGGATCATCCCAACTGAAAATACGGTCATAGAAATCTATACTATTCTAGGCTCTTTAATTTTGAAGACAAATAGCCAAAACGTGGACCATATCGATCTGGAAATACCCGGATTAAGGGGAACCTATTTGATGGTATTATACACTCCCAGAGGAATACAACGATTTACAATTGTAAAGCAATAAAATCAGGCAAATGATGGTTGTTAAATCCATCATTCCTATCATTGTGCCATGGAACCACTGGAGATTTTGTATCAGGATGCACATGTTGTTGCGATAAATAAACCACACGGATTATTAGTTCATCGGAGCAAAATTGCCACCAATACCGATGTATATGCATTGCAGTTACTTCGAGATCAAATGGGTCAGAAGGTATTTCCAGCGCATCGATTGGATCGAAAAACCAGTGGGGTTTTATTATTTGCCTTGACACCCGAAGCCAATTCACTTTTACAAAAGCAGTTTGCCGAAAACAGGGTCCGAAAAAGCTACCTGTCCATTGTGAGAGGATTTACTCCCAAACAAGAAACCATAGATTATGCGTTGACCAATGAATCGGGAAAAACGCAAGATGCCGTTACCTCCTATTCTACGTTAAAACAATCGGAAATTGAGGTGCCATTTGGTCAATTCCCCACTTCTAGGTATTCATTAATCGAGGTGCTTCCTACTACCGGACGGTTTCATCAAATTAGAAAACACCTAGCGCATATTTTTCACCCTATCATTGGCGATCGACCTCACGGTTGTAACAAGCAGAACAAGCTTTTCAAAGAAAAATGGAATATGATGCGCATGATGTTACACGCAAATTCACTGGAGTTCATTCATCCTATTACGGATGAACCTGTGATAATAAATGCGGATTTAAGTACAGAATTTAAGCGTACCCTATCCTTTTTAGAATTAAATTAAACGACATTTGAGTCACCTAAAAGTGGCTTATTATGAAACATTTAATTTGGACCGGACTATTTCTGATCTCCTTTACCGGAATATCTCAAAACTTTAATGCCGGTATTCGCATTCAGAAAACCAACGGAATGTATTGGGAAAACGGGATCTCTTTTCAATATTCATTTAAAAATCTAAAAACCGATCAGCTCTATTTCGGATTTGATTACGTGACCACTAGATGGGGATCGGCTATGGGTTCCAATGCATTAAAACAGGATAACTATCTATTTTCCTCCAGTTGGGCTTTTCGGAAAGAGAAATCCTTTCGACCGATAGTGAGATTAAATATAGGTTACCTGAACGTAGATTTTGAAGAGGAAATATTTGAGTCCTTACCCCATTCCGCATTCTTACTCTCCCCTGAATTTTTAGTAAGTTATGCCTTCAAAAACATTCCTGTTTCCATCCATTTGGGTTCAGGGTATTACATCGATTTTGCAGAAGAAGGCCATTCACCGGGTACCTTTCAACCTTTGTATTACCATCTAAACATTTATTACACCCTTCTAAAAACGAAAACCAATGAATAAATTAACCTATTTAGCCATTCTTTGCATTTCAATATGTATGACTTCTTGTGGAGATCCTGAGGATATTTCAAAAGATTTATTGGATGGGAATGTCATTTTTGATGCCTCTATCTATCAACCCGAAAAATTTTTGGTATCTGCAAAATATCCCAATCCAACCCTTTCAGATTTGAACAAACACATTCTAATTGCCGTACATGGTTATTCTGCCACTACTTTTGAGTGGCAAGAATTTCAAGATTACTCCGATCCCAATGGTCCATATAGAGTCTCCCAAGTATTATTAGATGGACATGGTAGAACCTATTCCGATTTCAAAGATGCCACCTGGAATGACTGGAGTTGGGCTATTAAACGAGAATATGAGAAGTTAGAAGAGCTAGGCTATACCAAAATCAGTATGGTTGGTTCTTCTACCGGAGGCCCTTTATTACTGGAGCTCGTATCCTCGGGTTATTTTAATTCTCATATCCCTCCAAAAAACATCTTTTTAATCGACCCTATTGTGGTCAGTTCTATCAAACTACAATCTATTGCAGGAATTGTAGGCCCCATGTTAGGCTATGTAAAAAAGGAACAAGAAGGAGATGAAAAAAAATATTGGTATAAATTTAGACCTCATGAAACCGTAAATGAATTAAACAATTTAATGAAATTAATTCGGAAAGAATTGGAATCGGGCTTTTCCTTACCCCAAGGAACCTACTTAAAATGTTACCATTCAAAACATGACCCCACTGCTAGCTCCACCAGTACCGTGATGATTTACAAAGGATTAACCACTTGTTCGGGTCAACCCATTGACGTAGAAATTATGGATTCCGAGTTTCATGTATTTACTCGGCTTGCATTACGAAAGGCTAGCACGGCATTGGATTTTGCGAACCAAGAAAAGGCCTTTTCTGAAATGGCTTCCAAACTATCTAATTAGTTGATAAACTGTGTAAAAGTGTTCCAATGACATGAGTTATTTTAACGATAAAAACAGCTAATAAAATTTTAGTACGATTATATTTGCATTCAATTCAAAGTAAAAAATGAGGCTAGGACAACTCTCCAGAAAAATAAACGTTAAACCAACTGTAATCCTTTCGTACTTAAAAAACGAATTTGACATCGAGATTGGTTCCCATTTAAACACGAAAGTAGAAGATGCTTTAGCCGAAAAGGTGATGGCCAAATTTGTGGTCGTACCTAAAGTGGCGGTCGTCAAAGAAAAAAAGGCCGTAGTTGTTTCTGAGTCGGTTCAAGAAAAAACCACTACCGAAATTCAACCCGAGGAAGCCGGTTCTCCGGAACCCGAAACACCGGTGGATGAATTACCTAGCGAAGAAAGCATTGAATTTCAAGCTAGTGAGGAAGTGGATGCCGACATTATTTTGAATGCAGAACTGATTAAAGCACCTAAAGTGGAACTCCCGGGTCCTAAAGTAGTTGGGAAAATTGAGCTTCCTCCCACATTGGAAGAGCAAATGGTGGAAGTAGATGGAGTGATGATGAGCAAAGCCGAATTGGCCAATCGTAAACGAGAGGAACGGAATGAACGAAGAGCCAAACGGGAAACGGGGAGAGTAAAAGGCATGCGATCTTCGGCTACGGTAAGAACCTCTAGAGCTAAATCGGAAGCGCAATTGGATCAAATGAAACGCGACAAAGAAGCCGATGAAAGAGCACGGAAATTGGAACGTAGAGAACAGCGAATTGCCACGAAGAAAAAGGCCGAAGCGAAATTAAAACCCAAATTTGTTCCTAAAGCACCCAAGAAAAAAAGTGCGGCTATCCTTGCCGTTGCGGAAAAGAAAAAAGTAGAAGAAGCGAAACCAAAACCAAGTACTTGGTATGGTAAATTATGGTTATGGTTTAACACCTAATTGTAACCAAATTCTACCCCAAGAAATAATTTGGATTTAAGCGAATTTTTATTGTGGGTTTGTTCCGGTTAAATTATACTTTTGAAGTCTATAAAAAGAGTTCTAAAACATTCTTTTTAAATAACATTAAGCAATATTAAAATCAATATATCGTGGTAAACAAAAAAGCGCAAGAATTAATCGCCAAAATGCAAAAAAGCGTTGAGGATAACGGAATTAACGTGGACGAGTTAGTAGCTGATTTACAAACTTTACGCCCTTTTTCTATTGCAGAAAAACTTCCTCGTTTAACTAAAGCTATTCGTTTAACTAACGAACACATTGCCGAATATAAAGGATTCTTTATTCCGCAACCCGAAGACGAAATGATAGATGAAGAAGGCGAAGTAATTGGTGTTATTGAAGCCACATCAGAAACGGATACCGATAGTTTAATATATTTATTTTCTATCATGCAAGATGCGGAGAACAAAATGAATGCCGAAGAATTAAAAGAATACAATGATGCTTTAAAAGAGTACGCTGAAAACAACTAATTCTGAATTCTAAGATATTTAAATCCCGTTTCTAACTGAAACGGGATTTTTTTTTGCCTAATTCTTTACATTTTATTCTTACCTACTTAACTTGTTCCCACTTATTAACGTTACCAAAGTATGAGCAAATTTCTTTTATTCGTTTTAACGATAACCCTGAATTTTTTTGCATTCTCTCAAAATACCACGGTGGTTCATACCCTCCCATTTACGGTATTGGATTCGGAAACAAAGGAACCGATTCCCTATGCCACCATTTATAGTCATGCTACGGGTACGGGAACTGTCACCAATTTAAAGGGCCAGTTTAATTGGGATTCTTTAACTTCCAACGACACCCTTAGGCTATCATTTGTTGGATTTGAATCTCAAATCTTCACCAGTAACCATCCTATTCCTACTGTTATTTATTTAAAACCCAAAATCGAAGTCCTTCAATCGGCCTATGTATATGGGAATATGTCTTTTTTGTATGCACTCGTATCCGGCTGTAAAGAATCTCGGTCTAACCGGACAAAACCTGCAAAAACGTACCTGAGTTTAGCGTCTATAATAAAAGGCCAAACCATCGAGAGAATGGAGGCATATTACAATGGTTATTTCTCCGGATACGATTGCCAAGAGTTAAAGCTCAAAACCGGAAGACTAGCTATTTCCAATTTCGGTGATCGTTTTTTTATTTCTACAGAAACCACCAAAGCGCTTTACCTACACCAATTATTTAATTCCGACTCCTATTTCCCTACTGGTCCCATGGGACTAAACAAAAAGAAACTATCCAAATGGTTTACCCTTCAATTTGTAAAGTCCTATCAAGACGATAATCAACACACGGTTTATCAAATTAATTACACCCCTAATAAGGAGTGTGAAGACTGTTTCCACGGTACGCTTTGGGTGGATTCTCTCCAACATCAAATTCAACGTATTACGCTATTTACAAATAATACAAAACAACATCCCTTTATTCCGTTAGGAAATTCCGATTCCTTACTTAATGTTTCGCTAGAAATCACAAAAAATTATACCACTACCCAATCCCATGTTCAATTTAAGTCTACCGATTTCAATTACCAGTTGGTGTACAAAACCCGAACCGACTCTGTATTCACGGTAAACACGAATGCGCTGGTATATGCATTCGATCATCAAACCCAATTTGATCTCCCTCATTTTGAGTATGGAAACATTAGTTATCAAGATTACATTTTGATTGGTTCGATTCCTTACAACGCTTCCTTTTGGCAGAATTACAAGGAATTCCACATGATTAATAGTCAAGAGACTTCCAAACTGTTTCAATCTCTCCATCCCGAACAAACCGGCACCTTTGTGAATACCACTCACCGCAACTTTAAAAAACCGTTTTTTGAACATGCTTATAAACCCTGGAGTATCAAGCGAATTCAATTAAATCATGTATTAGATGAGAAAGTAAAAGGAAGTGTCCCATTAGAAGCTCCACCTTCACAACAATACCATTTGGAAACACAAATATATCTGGATGTCAATGAATTTAATGATTCCATTCATGTGATCACCAAAAGTTACTTTGATCCGTATGACAGCTTTTTCTATTTACCTCAAACATCCAATACGGATGCTTTTGTAAATATGTATTTTGATCTCACCGAGATAAAAAGACGGGAACTGATTATTCTAACTCAAAAAGCGACTTCTAAAAGCCAAGTAGAAGCCATCTATCAAAAATGCATGACCGATTTAAAGGAAGAGCACAAAACTTTTGTAAAAGAAACCCAACGAGGGTATAAACTAAATGGAATGACGGAGTGGAATGAATACATCTATCGCCATTTAAGAATTGATAATATGGAATTGTTTCATCTCCTAGAAAATCCATAGATCCCCATGGATATTTCAAAAATGAGAAACCTACCATGAACTATTTTATACCTCCTTCTCAATTCCAACTAAAACTAATACCAGATTCACCCCGTACCTACCTAGATCCATAAATAAACATGAACAAATTATTTATTGTATTAATTACGATAATCCTTAGTTTTCAAGGAGTTTCTCAAAACCCGACTGATTCAACCGATCAAATTTACACGGTATTGGATAAAGATAGCCAGGAACCAGTACCGTATGCCACCCTTTACAATAGCACTACTGGCACTGGAACAGTGACCAATTTAATGGGCCAATTTAATTGGGGAGTTTTAAATACAAGGGATGTTTTAACCCTTTCTTTTATAGGGTACACATCTCAAATTTTCACCATCAAAAACCCTATTCCCGCCATCATTTACTTACAACCCAAAACGGAAATACTACAATCTGCTTTTGTGTATGGTAACATGACTTTTTTATACCATTTAATTTCAAAATGCAAAGAACCTCGGTCCAGTAAAACACAACTGGCCAAAACATACTTCACTTTAGAATCGAAAGTGGAGAACCAACCCATCGAAAATCTAGAATCCTATTACAATGGGTATTTTTCGGGGTATAACTGTCAAGAATTAAAGATTAAAACAGGTCGATTAGCCATTACTAATTTCGGAGATCGTTATTTTTTATCTTTAGAAACATCCAAAGCACTAAATCTCCATCATCTATTTTATTCGGGTTCTCACTTCCCTACTAGCCCATTGGGTATGCGTAAAAAGAAGCTTGCTAAGTTCTATACTTTACAATTTGTTAAATCCTATTTGGATGATCACAACCATACCATTTACCAAATTAATTACACGCCTAAGAAAGCGTGTGATGATTGTTTTCATGGAACCCTTTGGGTAGACTCGTTACAACATCAAATTCAAAAAGCGGTGCTTATCACAGACCGTACCAATAAACACCCTTTTGCCCCTTGGGCAAACGCACGTCCTCTTCTTCATGTTTCTTTAGAAATCACAAAGAACTACAATACTTCTGCTCCCGAAGTTCAATTCATTTCCACCGACTTTAACTACCAAGTAAAATTCAAAGCCAACTTAGACTCAATAAACGATACCCTTCTTACCATTAATACGCATGCCTTACTTTTCGCTTATGACTATCAAAACACCTTTAAACTACCCTTATTTGATTTTAGTCGAATTAGTTATAGAGATTATTCCATCATTGGTCTGATCCCTTACAACCCTTATTTCTGGAATAAATACGATGCGTTTAAGATGGGAAAAAGCAAGAATATTTCCAATTTATTTCTTTCCAATACCCCAGGTCAAACGGGGATATTTATTCGGTCCACTAATTTTCACACTAATCAATTTATCGGCCATTTTTTTGGGCGTGCACTTACACCTTGGGGTACAAACAGAATCAAAATGATGCACGGTATAGATGGTTTGGCACCCAACAACACCCCAATTGAAGCCCCTCCATCACAACAATACCATTTGGAAACCCAAATATTTATGGATGTCAATGAATTTAACGATTCACTTCATATTACGACCGTTTCCTATTTTGATCGTTATGAGAGTTTTTTTTATTTACCACAAACCCCAAATACGGATGCTTTTGTAAACATGTACTTTGACCTAACAGAGATCAAAAGGCGAGAATTAGTAAAACTTACAAAAAAAGCGACTTCACAAAAGCAGGTGGAGGACATGTATCAAAAGGGTATTAGAGACCTAGAGTTGCAACACAAATCCTTTATAAAAGAAACGCAACGTGGATATAGAGTAAAGGGTATGAAAAAATGGAATGATTTTATTCTAAAGCGCTTACAAATTGATAATGTGGCTTTGTTTCGGTTACTAGATGAGGATACATAAAAAAAGGAGGGATCACCAGATGACCACTCCCTTTTATATGTAAAGGCTCCTTATATTTTATAACTAAGTCCAGCGTGAAACAAAGCACCACCAAATAAACCGAACTCCAAATTCACTCCTAGATTATCCATAAAGAAATAACGCGCTCCAGCGGCTAATCTAAAAGAAATGGGAATTGGAAATTCTTCATTATCATTTAAGTAAAAGGGGTCATTCGTTTCATACTTATATTTTAACGAACCATAACCTGCTCCTACGGAAGTATAGGCATCAAATTTTTCTGTTTGTACATAATGGAAATTGAACTTGGCCATCGCTCTAAACCGAGGTACACTGACCTTGTAATTATAGTTGACCCCTGTATAGTCTTCATTCCAAGAAATATAAGAATCGGAATAATTCACATCAAACCCGATTCCAAATTTTTCGGTTACAATATACTCCCCTCTTATTCCTAGAGGCCCTATACCACCGACTTTAACATTTTGTTCGATCCCAGATACTTCGTCCACATAGGCATTTTTTAATACCGTGGTTTATAAATTAGGGAAACCCACGTAGCCCTCAATTAAAAAGTTTCCTTCCTCCAAAATTTGCCCTTGAACAGGATTAACAAAAATGGCTCCTAAGGCCAATAGCATGGATGTTATGGTTATTAATTTAATAACCATTTTAGAAATAAGTTTAAATAGTTAAATTTTAATAATAATAATAATAATTTCAATCCGTTTCACCAATTTCATGCCAAAAATTTTCTTGCAAAAACAAAGGACCCAATAATTAGAAGTACTTCATGAAGCACAACCCTCAAATGGTATTTTACAGGGTCAAAACAGTTACCCGTTCCATTTCCGAAACTTCACTCGTATCTTCTGGAAGGTAAATCAATGCATTGGTAATGGCATAGGTATGCATCATGGCCGAACTTTGTCCTTCCAAAATCTCCACGCCTTCTTTGGTTAGGAATCCTTTAAGAAATTGTGCTCGATCTCCTTTTTTGGAATACCCACCAATTAAAGGGAGCTGACTTAATTTCAATCCTTCAAATCCTTTACCACTCATTTGATTTAAAGCAGGTAAAATGTAATAATACAAACTGGTTAATGCAGAAGCCGGATTTCCCGGTAAAGCAAAAATTACCGTCTCCTTTTTAGTCGCAAAGAATAAAGGTTTACCTGGCTTTTGTTTCACTTTGTAAAAATGTTCATCTACCTCCAAATCTCTAAACGCTCTACCAACAAAGTCATAATCACCTACCGAAATTCCACCTGAGGTAATCACTACATCACTTTCATTTAAAGCCACTTGCAAACCATCAAGAGTGGCTTTATAGGTGTCTTTTATAAAATGAATTTTAGTCACCGGAAAACCATATTGCGCTAATGCCGAGGCTAAGGTGACCGAATTACTTTCGTAAATTTCACCGTATTTCAGCAGCTCACCCGGAGCGACTAATTCATTACCAGTGACCACCAAATGAATAACGGGTTTCTTAATTACCTTCATTTGAGCATAGCCCATCATGGCTAAAAAACCAATGCCCGAAGGCGTCACTATTGTTCCTTCTTGCAATCCCGTATCACCCGACATGATTTGCTCCCCTTGTTCGCGAATATTAGCGCCATCCATCACCGTTTTATTCACGGTTATCTGTCCTTCCATTCGGGTCACCACCTCTTGAATCACCACGGTAGTTGCATCTTTGGGTACAGCTGCACCGGTAAAAATCCGAACAGCTTGTCCAGGAATAATCTCAACCTCCTGGGTATCTCCTGCTTGAACTTCGCCTATCAAGGTAAACGAATCACCTATTTCAATATCGCCTAGCGCATTCACGGCATAGCCATCCATAGCCGATTGCGGAAAACTAGGGATATCAATTTTTGAAAAGACATCCATAGCCAATACCCTACCCAAACATTGGGCAATGGGTAAGGTCTCGTTCCCTAATACTTTTACTTTTTGTTGCACTAAATCTAAAGCCTGCTCTACGGATACCATATTCTCAAAGTTGTTCTACAAATAACGGACTTCCCAATTAAAAACCCTTTATAAACCCAGCTTAAAATCAACAATTTATTGACGTATACTTCCCCCAAAATTAAAGACTCTCCGGTCCCTATTCTTTACCTTGGATTTATTAAATTCGCAACTATCATAAAATTCGAGAACTTAAAAAAAATAATATATAATGGGAGAAGTAAAAAGCGACTTGGAGATTGCTCAGGCAGCACAATTAGATCACATCAGAACGATCGCCAGTAAACTTGGCGTGAATGAAGACGATATGGAGATGTATGGAAAATACAAAGCCAAACTTCCATTGAATCTTATTGATGATGCCAAGGTAGATAAAAGCAATCTTATTTTAGTGACTGCTTTGACTCCTACCCCAGCCGGAGAAGGTAAAACAACGGTTACCATTGGATTAACAGAAGGGTTAAACAAAATTGGTAAACAAGCGATGGCTGTATTAAGAGAGCCTTCTTTAGGTCCTGTATTTGGAATTAAAGGTGGCGCTGCTGGTGGGGGTTATTCACAAGTAATTCCAATGGAAGACATTAACCTTCACTTTACCGGTGATTTTAATGCGATTGAAAAAGCGAATAACTTACTTTCTGCTGTAATTGACAATAATTTACAAAGTAAAACACGTAATCTAGGTATCGATGGGAGAACCATTAAATGGAAACGTGTGATTGATATGAATGATCGTGCTTTACGCGATATCACTATCGGTTTAGGTGGTTTAGCCAATGGAATTCCTCGTCAAGATGGATTTAACATTACCGCTGCTTCTGAGATCATGGCTATCCTTTGTATGAGTAAAGATATCAGTGATTTAAAAGACAAATTAGGTAAGATTTACATTGGATTAACTTTTGACAAACGCCCGGTTTATGCAAAAGAATTGAATTGTGTAGGTGCCATGGCTCTTTTATTGAAAGATGCGATTAAACCCAACTTGGTTCAAACACTAGAACACAACCCGGTATTGATTCACGGGGGACCATTTGCCAATATTGCCCAAGGAACCAACTCCATTATTGCGACTAAAATGGGCATGTCTTTATCGGATTTCGTAGTCACTGAAGCTGGTTTCGGTGCCGATTTAGGAGCTGAAAAATTCTTGGATTTAAAATGTGCACATGCAGGTTTAAAGCCAAAAACAGTGGTAATTGTTGCCACCGTTAGAGCATTACGTCATCATGGTGGTGCACCAAAAGAAGAATACAACACGCCTAATACCGAGCGTGTAACTAAGGGAATGGCTAACCTAGAAAAGCATATCGAAAACATTAAAAAGTTTGGTCTTAACCCAGTGGTTGCTATCAATAATTTCATATCTGATACAGACGATGAAATTCAAATCATTAAAGCTAAATGTGCTGCAGTTGGTGTAAAAGCGATCCTTTCGGAAGGATGGGCTAAAGGAGGAGAAGGAACCAAAGAACTAGCAGAAGCAGTAGTCGCAGAAATTGAATCCGGTTCGGCAAACTTTAAACCTTTATACGATTGGGCTACCACCAACGTCATAGAGAAAATGGATATCATAGCGAAACAGATTTACGGTGCGGATAACGTTATTCTTAGTAAAAAAGCGCAAACCGATTTAAAGCGTATTCAGAACCTAGGAATGGATAACCTACCTATTTGTATGGCGAAGACACAAAATTCGTTCTCAGATAATCCTAAGGTATTTGGAAGACCTACTGGTTTTGATGTAAACGTTCGTGAATTTGAAATTGCAGCAGGTGCCGGATTCATTGTTCCTATTTTAGGCCCAATGATGCGTATGCCTGGTTTACCAGCTATACCAGCCTCTGAAGGTATGGACATCGATGAAAATGGTGTGATTACTGGATTGAGTTAGAGTTAGGAGACGGGAGTTGGAAGTCGGAAGTTGGAAGTTGGAAGACGGAAGACGGAAGACGGAAGACGGAAGTTGGGAGACGGAAGACGGAAGTTGGGAGACGGAAGACGGAAGTTGGGAGACGGAAGACCGAAGTTGGAAGACGGGAGTTGGAAGACGGAAGACGGGAGACCTAATAAATAAAATTAAGCCGCTGCATTTATGTAGCGGTTTTTTTAGGGGATATCATTTTTAAAACGATCGCTACCCAAGCGAATAACTTACATTTGAACTCAAATACAAACACATTGAATTCAGGCAATCCCATACGTAAATACCAAGGTTTAAAGGTAATTCCACACACCATTCTACCGGTGGATGATTATTTAACGGTAGAAGAAGCGATGGCCATTACTATTAATGGTAAAAACTTTACGGTCACCATGCGCACACCCGGTGATGAGCTAGAATTAGTCAGAGGTTTACTATACTCGGAAGACATTTACCGAAACAAAGAAGTAAATCCGGAGGTATTGAACATAAAGAAGAACAAAATGGGATACATTTCTAAGGTGCATCTCCAAATCCCACCTGAATCCTTAGGCACCGGTTATAAAAACAGTCGTAGCTTACTTTCTGTTTCTTCTTGTGGCATTTGTGGCAAGCAAGAGTTGATGGCCATTGTACCCGAAGCGCAGATAGATACAGGAAACCTAAAAATAGGACTACCCGAAATCACCAAGATGTACGCCATTTTGGAAAATGGTCAAGTCCAATTTGAAAAATCAGGAGGGATCCATGCGGCTGCCATCTTTAATACGCACCATGAGCTTCTTTCGTTAAAAGAAGACATTGGGCGCCATAATGCAGTAGATAAAGCCATTGGCGACTTGTTACTAGCCAAAAACATAAAAGGAGCTGAGTTTCTTTTAGTCAGTGGCCGGGTATCCTACGAAATTATTACGAAAGCCTTTGCGGCACGTATTCCCTTTTTAGCTGCCGTATCTGCCCCATCTTCTTTAGCGGTTGATTATGCCAAAGAATTAGGCATCACGCTAATGGGGTTTTGTAGAGAAAACAAGTTTACCGTGTACTCTCATGTAGAAAGAATCATTCAATAACGACCCTTTAAGTCACTGAATTTCAATCACTAACATCCTGTCACATTCTTACAACTACAAATATAGTTGTGTAATTAGTTTTATAGTTATAGATTTGAAGCGTTGAAATTAAACTCAGCGTATGAAAAGGGAATTAACAAAAGCGGAAGAACAAATTATGCAGGCCATCTGGCACGTAGAAAAAGGATTTGCCAAAGACATTCTAGAGGTCTTACCAGAACCTAAGCCGGCATACAATACTGTTTTGACGGTGGTCCGAGTTTTGGTTCAAAAGGGTTTTGTTGCATTTCAAACCTTTGGAAAATCGAACGAGTATTACCCTACCATCTCCAAGGATGATTATTCTCGGGGACAAATGCAAACCATGAAGAAGAAGTATTTCAATAATTCAAGTAAAAAGATGTTATCCTTCTTTTTAAAGGAAAACAAATTGGACTTAGAAAACGTAGATGAAATCCTAAAAATGATAAACGATGACGAGTAATAGTATATTGAATTCGATTTTAGAAATAAATCTTTATATTTTAATATTCAGTACTTTATGGATAGTCATTAAAAGTAGAATATCGTTTATATCTCAACGTATACTTCTTTTATCCATCCCTTTAATTGGCGTTTTAGTTTGGGCCATCAAGCCCTTATTAATGGCCAAAGAAATGGTGTATACCAGTACTGTTTTAACTCCCGTAAACATCCTGCCTAAGGTTTCAAATCTTACAGAAAATGCGACAAGTGTCCTGACTGGATCAGGAATGTACGGAGGTGTTACTGGAGGATTAGTCTTGTATTTCCTTTTCAAAATTGCCAACGTGTTGTGGTTCTTTAAGGATGCAAAGAAGCGAGGAGATATTTCGTTAAAGACTTCTTCTATGGAAGATTCCTTTTCATTTTTCAAATTCATTCATTTACGTGCCGGTATGGATGAAGCAGAAAAAAAGGTGGTATTACAACACGAGTTAATTCATTACCAAAAACGCCACTCTTTTGATTTAGTAGTTATGGAGGTACTCCATTCCCTTTTCTGGATCAATCCCCTATTCTTCTATTTAAAGAAAGAGTTGGTAAATATTCACGAGTTTGAAGTAGATCAAGAAATGTACAAAGCACATAAATCAAATTATATGCGGCATTTATTGAACTACGCCTTAGGCTCGGTGGATTCTCACTATTTATTAACAAGTCCGTTTTACAACCGACTCACTATTACAAAAAGAATTAAAATGATGAAAACTTCCAATAAATCAAATTACATCCTCCTATTTACTATTCCTATATTCGCCCTATTTTTAACCGTAACTTCGTGTGAAAAAAAGTCTGAAATAACGAACATTCCACCACCACCTCCAACCGTAACAAACAATCCCCCTCCCCCACCTATTCCTAGTGAATACCTACAAGAGGGTGAACTCTCAAAAACGCCCGTGTTCTCCGGAGGCAAAAATGCGTTGAACACCTATTTAGCCACGAACATCACATACTCAAAAGCAGCTCAGGAAGAAGGATTATCGGGTAGGGTTTTTATTAATTTCACCGTTAAAAAGGATGGTTCCATAGCCTTTGTAACCCTACAAAAAGGGATTACAAAAGAATTGGACCAAGAAGCTTTGCGTGTCATTAAAAATATGCCCAATTGGACTCCTGCAGAAATTGATGGTCGCCAAGTAGCGTGCCAAATGACGCTACCCATTACCTTTCAATTGACCAGCAACAACGACCAAGAGTCACCAGCCATATCCAAGGAAACAATCGAAAAAAAACACGCTCCGATTAACTCCAAATTAGACCTGGATAAATTATTAAAAACGCAAAAAGAACAGGGCGTAGAACATGATGTTTCCAAGCTTTCATCGAAGCCTGAATTTAAAGGTGGTCTAGAGGAAATGTACACATTCATTGGCGAAAATATGAACTACCCAGAATATGCTATTACCCACAAAATTGAAGGCCGTGTGTACGTCAACTTTATTGTTACAGCGGCTGGAGAAATTAAGGATGCCACCGTTTTAAGGAAGGTAAATGATGCACTAGATTCTGAAGCGCTAAGAGTGATCAACTCCATGCCCAATTGGAACCCTGCAGAAATAGACAATATTCCGGTGAGTGTTGCTTTCACCTTACCTATTGTATTTAAATTAGACTAATCATAAGCAGGTTCTTCGAACCAAAGAGGAGCCTGTTTCTACTCATTTTCAAACTACCCACTATTAGGTATTGTACGCTCTGATAATGAACCGTTTATTTGCAGCATGGTAATGATTCACCGAAAAGCATCTAAAGACATCAGTACTCAAATATTGGGGTACACGGTTAGACGAGCGAAAAAGAAAAAAACGAAGTCGCAATGTTGCGATAAGATTTCACGAAAAGGACGCTATTGTAAAAGCTGTCCCCTGAAGTGCTAAAAGCAATTTAGCACATCGTAAATGGAAAGCTTCTATATTTATTTAGACAAGGTCCGTTCGATACCAATTCCGTAAAACATTCGAAATGACTTGGTATTTACTAAGAAATCATTGAATTCTGGACTCATCCCATAATTAGCCGAAATCATGGGCGATATGGCTAAATTTTCAGCAATATACATATCGTATGCTACTCTAATTTTTAAATCTGCGGTCACCTTCTTATTGAAACCCGAAACGTTATCATAATATTCGGAATTGGAATCGTACCTCCCATCCACCACTCCCCACCAATCTTTTTGTTGCGTGGTTTTTTCGTTCACCAGAAAACCCAACTCGACCCCTAAATTAATATCAAAGTGAGCTAATCTAAAATTCCCAGGATAAATCCCTACCATGATTTTTGATTTTTTCACATACCCACTTTGAGATATCCCTCCAACTTTCCCTTTAGAATACCCATCATACCCACCTTGATACTGTTCAAAGCCTAAAGTAAATCGATACACCATAAACGCATACCTTAAACTATCCAGCGCCATATACACTCCAAATCCATTACCGGAAGAATAAGAAGCTTCCATGGATGGACTTGAACTATTAGAAGGACGACTATAAAATGAATTTTGGTTTACCCCACCAAACGCCTCCATTTTTTGCGCATGTAATCCGCCTTCGATGGTAAGAAATAAAAGAATAATCAGGGAAATATTTTTGAGCATATTCGTTCGTTTAAGGGGAAGCTAAAATATGGCTATTGGTACCATGCTCCAAATATTTTCTTAGGTAGGTATGGAACTACAATATTTAGAACGGTCCTTCCTTTTTTGCGATCGAAAAAATATTCATCGTCCCTTCCTCTACTGTTTTCTCCCATGACATTCCATTCCTTTTAGCCACCGTTTCGGAACCAATATTCTCTACATGGACCATAGACATTAACCGATCGGTAAAACCACGTTCAAAGCCTTCTAGCTTGCATTTTTGAGCAGCTTCGGATGCATACCCCATACCCCAGTACTCGGGTAGTACCGAATAGCCAATTTCCATGCGTTGCTCCCCTTCTATATCTTGAATTAACAAACCACATTGACCGATCAGTTTCCCGGTAGATTTGGATATTAACGCATTCATACCTCCCAAATCATTTTCGTAGCGATGAAAAACCTTATCAAACCATTTTTGACATTGCTGTTTTTCACCCATGCTTTGATCCATACCTAGGTACCGAGCTACATTAGCTACAGCAAATAAAGGCAACCAATTCTCAAAATCATTTGGGCGTAATAATCTAAAACTCAAGCGATCCGTTTCTACTTCTGGCAATAGGTATTTCATGGGCTAAAGATCGGTAAAATGAGGCAATCTACTCTTATCCTTGCCGTTATTTCACGCGTTTAAACCGCCAAATATAACTCCCTAAAAAAACAAATAATCCGCCAATCAACATCGGTGCAAAATTGGGTCCTAACCCACTTCTTAATCCCATAGCCGTTTGAATAGTGACGTAATTAATATAGTTAAATAGAATAATTAGGACCACATTCAAAAACTGAATCATTTGTGTCCCAATAGCATATATTCGTTTGGAGTTATCCGCTGTAATAGCTACCGGATAATTAAGCCCTTCGGGTTTATCTTTTAAGTAGTACAGTAAACTCCATAAAAACAAACCGATTAGTGGCATAAAGAAAACCATTTTCTTGGTACTAAAATGATCGGGTTCTCCACTAAATCCATAATGAATTGGAATTTGATCCGGTAAATTACTGTAATAGAAAAACGAAATAACGATTAAGTTAATAAGTCCCAAAATAGCCGCACCCGATAGCCATTGAGAAACTATGGCTGGGCTAGAGTTTGACGTATTCATCTGTTTTTATCTTTTGTAATAATCGCCTTCAGGTAGTTCTGTAAAAGCAGTCGCCAAATCCGAAGGTGGACTTGTTAAAATTCTTTTATCCGTATCCATCCAAGCTCCATGCACCGTTAGATGTGCCACTTTTACATCATCTTGATTTATCATTTCATGATGAATCACCCAACGAGAACCATCTGGACGAATATCTCCTTTTAGCATATTTACCCGAATAATATCTTCTGGTCTTATTTCCCGAATAAAAGAACATTCCTCCTTAAATAAAATCGGACCAATGGCATTCTGCACCAATTCTTTCGCTCCAAACCCCGCTTCATCTATGCATTTGATCCGTACAAAGGCGGCATAGTCGTAATACGCAGAATGACGAACATGACGATTTTGATCTACATCTGACCAACGGATTTCAATGGTTTTCTCGAATTTATTCATGGGGAAATTGTCCTTTTTGATTGGATTCAAATGTAGGTTAAAACCGAGGTTGTGTTTGGGTTTTAACCCAAACAATTTTCGGGATTCTCCCTATTAATTATTCACATAGTATTGTTTTAAATACTTTTCCCATCTGGGAAGAGGCAAGGTATCCGCAGGGCCTACAATTTTGTACTTACCTAGTAAACACACATCCTTAGCATAAAACTCAAAATACTCCTCTGGGCGTCCTAAGGTTTGCTTCTAATGCATTCCAATCACGTTTTCAAAAGTCCTATTATTCGGAAGAGTTAGAGTGGTATCTACCACAACAATTGTCAGATCAACTCGTTCATATTTAGTATTTACCAATATAAATACCACCCTAAATTTTCGCCTAACAACACCCTACTGTAGCAACTATTAGGGTTATAATAAACCGTGTAATTCTTCAAATATTTTCCTTGATACACTAGGAATTTAGGGGTTTCGATTAAAGTACAGGTCGTGAGTTCTGTTTGCCCGTAATTACTTTCACTTTCAAAAATTTCTCCAATTTCAAATTCATCCGAAGTCAGGATTTTGGAACCATCCGAATATTCCCAGTAAGACCCGGGATAAGCGGGTAAATAGGATTTAGGATAATGGGTTTCATACTCCCTGTCTTTTTTACAAGAACCTAAGAAAACAAGAGCCGAAAGAGCTAGAATATACCTATTCATGGAAACCAGATTAGGTGTCTAAGGCAATCCAATATTTAGCGAGTTACAAGAATAAAAAGATCACCCTACATCAAAACCCCTCTTTTATTAGGTGGAATCGTTTCTGGGATTTCATTTTCGTTCAATAATTCCTTCAAATTTATTTCTATTGTTCTACAAATAGCCGACATAGGGATATCCGAATCTCTATTCATAAAGGGATCTTGTAGGTAATAGGCTATATTTTCTAACATATTAAAGAAAAAGGATACCAATAAACAAATCAGAATCACAAATGGCCCGGTAGAGTACAACATCCCAAAAGGTAACATCATGGTGAAAATAATAAGCCCTTTGTGGGTATAGGATCTGTAATGTGTTGGGAATACCGTGTTTTTAATTCGTTCGGCTTTTCCCATATGGTCGCATAAATCCTTAATGGTTTGATCTAATGCTATATGTTGAAATGAGTCGATCATTTCGGCCTTTTTCAAATCTGAATTTACCTGAGTGATAAACTTTAATATCTCATTGGGTACATTACTTTTCCCTTTTAGGTATGCGATTTCCGAAACACTCAAATAATCGGCTACTCCCTCCAACGCATTTAAGTTTCGTAAACTATGCTTTAATGAAATACACCACGCTATTTGGTAATAAGCCATTTTTTTGACCGGTGCGGGCATGCTTTTTTGATGGGTAAAACCAATCGCTTGCCGTACCAAAGTTCGACTATCATTAATGATACCTCCCCAAATTTTCCGTGCCTCCCACCAGCGATCGTACGAAGCATTGGTACGAAAACCTAATAACAAGGCTACGGCAAATCCCAATACGGTGGCGATAGACATTTTTATATCAATTTCAGTATAACCAAAATACGCATAGGCTAAATACACTGCGGTAACATAAGGTCCATACCAAAGGAGTTGGGGTCCAAACCCCTTTATCATTCTTGAAAAATCTATAGTGCTTTTGGTATACATATGGAATTAATTTACACTGCGAATATAAAAAAGGAATGCCAGGTTTGTGTCTTAAAACTGCACACCCATACGAATAAAAAAACCATACATCTGACCATTAAAAATAGCTTCCTCTTTGCGTACTCGAAATAGCCAATATCGATATCCTGGCGCGACATATAACCATTTATTCAATAAAAAATTAACATTCATGGTCATTTGGTTAGTCAGTTCAGGGCCAACCCTAAAAGGTCCATAATCCACATACCCTGTACATTCAATTCGAGGAGTGGGAATATATTTAATCCGTAAAGCGGCCACAGGTTCCACCCAAAAACCTTCACGTTCCCCATAAAATTCTTGTTTGATTCCGTAGGTAGTTCGTACCGAAATCTTATTATATATAACCTTAGCCCCAATAAAGCCTTGGACCTTAAACTTTCTATGAGTGACTATTTCATATCCCACTAAAGCCTCTCCAAAAGCCATTGCCAAACGGTATTTCGAATTTTTTAATAGGATTTCCTTTGGTGTAATTGCATCTCCTTCCAAAATAAAGGAAGTGGCATTCAGAACCCCCAAGTATCTATTATTATGATATTCTGTATTTATCAATAATGCAAATTTCAATGAGTTCTTTATCTCATTAAAAGGGACACTTAACTCATATTTTGAATCTGGCTCTGGTAGGGTAGCAGGTATTGGTGGTCTTTCTAAACTAGCCTTCATGCCAATAAACCAGAAATAAGGGCCGACTCTAAATTTCCAATTATCGGTTTCATTTATGGGGTTTGGTACGGAATCTTGCCCCAATAGACTGGTAGCGATAAATAGAAGTAGAAGTAAAACCAAACTGGATCGCATGTTTCAAATATAAAAAAAAATGCCCCTTTAAAAAAAGGGGCATTTACTACAATAATGGTAAACGATTAACAGCAACTAACTGGCGCGCAATTACAATCGCATTGACAGCTTACTGTTTCGTTGGTATTACCGTTACAATTGCAATTTTGAGTGTTGCAGCAATTTTCTTGATCTTTCATTTTTTTGTGTTTTAAAATTCAACTTACTTTCATCTATATAGACGGCCAAGTTGAAAAAAGACGCAATTGAAAGTTAACAATTACAGTTATCGGAAGAAATGATATTCCCATATTTATCAGACTCCAATCCACAACAATCTACAAAAGACTGTTTGAGTTTTACCCGAGCTCGTTGCAAACGAGACTTCACTGTAGAATAACTCATTTCGTGAGAAGCCGCATATTCCTTTTGCGATACATTGTTATAGGTAGTAGCCATCAGCAGGTCTCGTTCTACTTTAGGCATTTGTAAAATAAATGGACGCAAACATTTGGAAAAATCTTTAGTCACCTCCTCCACCTCATCCGGTAAAGAGGATTCTAAATCCAAATCACTTGTTTCCAATTTCTTTTTTCGGTAGAAATCAATAATGGTGTTTCGGGTAATTTGATACACCCAACTAGCGACTTTATCCTGGTTTTGAAGCTGCTTAATGGTTTTATGAATCTTGATAAAGACCTCTTGTAAAATGTCTTTAGCTACCTCATCTTCATTGACTCGGCTTTTAATAAACCCTAAAAGCTCTTCGTTAAATTCTTTCCAAATTTTAGTCGTCATACACCTCGTTTTGAGAGTAGACGAAGTTACTGGAAAAAGACGCACTAATAAACCGGTCCACGAGACATTTCGGTTTCAACCGAAACGTCTCGTGACTTAAATCTAAAACCCTTTAGTAGCTAGTTTATACTCCATAAAAGGCAAGATACCAATCGCTTTCATAAAGGTATTATTTGGATCAATGGCAAATTGTCGGACGTTTGAATTGATTTTAATTTGCTTGCCTTCATGCTCCAAAATAAACTGCATATTAATTTTCGTTTTCCCAGGATGATCACTAAACAGCGCTTCTAAATCTTCTAATAAAGCGGTATGCAAGCCAGCCATCTCAATGGTGATATTTAAGTTCTTGGCAAACTTTTCTCTTATCTCGTCCAGAAAGTCCATTTGTGTGATTTTCAAACGAGGTTCCCCATCAGGAATCCAACTGGGTACATTGAACTTTCCTTGAATAAATAGGTACAAATTCTTATGAAAATAATCCTTAAATTTCAAATAATCATCTTTAAAGAAACGTACTTCCATACTCCCGGTATAATCGGAAATAGTAATGATTCCCCAAGGATTACCATTTTTGGCTACCATATGACGGAAATCGGTCACCATTCCTCCAATACGTAAATCCTGTCCTACAATGCTCTTATCAGGCTTTTGCATTTTCTCTACGGTAATGTTACAGAAACTATCAATATCTACTTTGTAATCATCCAGTGGATGTCCAGATATATATACCCCAACGACCTCTTTTTCTTTATTGAATTTCTCCAATATCATCCATTCTTCGGCTAAGGGAATTACCGGTTCGGGTAACTGAATTTCTGATCCTCCGCCAAATAAACTGACTTGGGATGAATTGACATTTTCTTGGTGTCGCGCCCCAAATTTCACGACTGTTTCTAGGAATGTTTTTCCATTTTGATCTAACGCAAAGAACTGTTCTCTATTTACTCCGGTAGAATCGAAGGCGCCACCTAAAACTAAAGTCTCAATAGACTTTCGATTGACCGAACGTAACTCGACCCTTTTAACCAAATCAAAAATGGACGTATAATTTCCATTTTCTTCTCTTTCTCTAATTAATGCTTGTACTGCAGCGGTACCAATTCCTTTCATGGCCGCTAATCCAAAACGAATTGCCCCATCGTTATTTACCGTAAACTTGGTAAAGGACTCATTGATATCTGGACCAAAAACCTTTAATCCCATTCGCTTACATTCCTCCATGAAATCCGTTACTTTCGAAATATCATTCAGGTTATGTGTTAATACAGAGGCCATATAAGCCGCAGGATAATTGGCTTTTAAATATCCCGTTTGAAACGCAATGACCGAATAACAAGTGGAATGAGATTTATTAAATGCATAAGCCGCAAATGCTTCCCAATCCTTCCAAACCTTACCTGCTTTCTCCTTATCATGACCACGCTCTACACAGCCTTCTAGGAATAAAGGACGTAATTGATCAATCAGCGCACGGTTTTTCTTACCCATCGCCTTACGTAGCGTATCGGCTTGACCTTTGGAGAACCCAGCTAATTTCTGAGATAGTAGCATTACCTGTTCCTGGTATACCGTAATCCCATAGGTTTCACCTAGGAGATCTTCCATTCCTTCCAAATCGTAAACAATATCCTCTTCTCCGTGCTTACGTGCAATAAAGTTAGGGATGTATTCAATAGGTCCCGGACGATACAAAGCATTCATTGCAATTAAATCATCAAACTTATCGGGCTTTAAGTTCATTAGATGCTTTTGCATCCCGGGAGATTCAAACTGGAACAATCCTTTAGTTTGACCACTTTGAAAAAGCGCGTAAGTCGCTTCGTCATCTAATGGAATATCATCCGGTTCAATTTTCACATCATGACGAAACTCCGCAATTTTAATGGCATCGTTAATGATACTCAAGGTTTTCAAACCCAAGAAATCCATTTTCAATAAACCGGCATCCTCCACCACCGCATTATCAAACTGGGTTACCCATAAATCAGAATCTTTGGCTACCGCAACCGGAACGTACTCCGTAATGTCATTTGGTGTAATAATTACCCCACATGCGTGAATACCTGTATTTCGCATCGAACCTTCTAATGCTCGGGCTTTATTTAAGGCAATAGCTCGATCATTATTCCCTATGGCTATTTTTTTGAGTTCTTCGGCCATTACCAAGTCCTCGGCACGAAGCTTGGCTTTTAAGTCCTTTTCACTCAATCCGAAAATCTTCTTAAGAGACATTCCAAAAGGAACTAATTTGGCAATTTGATCGGAATCCGCTAATGGTAAATCCAATACACGTGATACATCACGAATACTCGATTTTGCAGCCATGGATCCGTAGGTAATAATTTGAGCCACTTGATTGGCACCATATTTCTCCACCACGTAATCAATAACCCGAGAACGACCTTCATCATCAAAATCAATATCAATATCGGGCATCGATACCCGTTCTGGATTCAAAAAACGCTCAAAAAGCAAATCGTACTTAATGGGATCCACATTTGTAATTCCAATACAATAGGCCACTACTGATCCGGCAGCCGATCCCCTTCCTGGACCTACCGCTACTCCCATATTTCGAGCTTCGGTGGTAAAATCTTGTACAATTAAAAAATAACCCGGATACCCCGTCTTTTCAATTACAGAAAGCTCAAAATCAAGTCTTTCCCGAATAGATTCGGTAATTTCAGGATAGCGTTTATTAGCTCCTATGTAGGTAATATGACGTAAAAATGCATTTTCCCCGTTTTTTGTTCCGTTTATTTCATCCGTAGGATCCACAAACTCCTCTCCAATATCAAAGGCAGGTAAAAGGACATCCCGGGCCAATACATACCCGGTACATTTAGCGTTCATTTCCGCAGCGGTTTCTATAGCCTCCGGCAAATCCGAAAACAAAGCGGCCATTTCTTGGGGTGTTTTCAAATACCATTCCTCATTGGGATAGCCAAAACGTGACTCACGCCCCGTTCTACCTAGGAAAGTCTTAGGCATGGAAAGCAACTTATTGTCTTTCACACATAGGAGTACATCCAAGGATTCCGCTCCCTTTTGGGTCGGGTAAAACACATTATTGGATGCAAAGTATTTGACCCCATGTTTCTTGGCAAACCGTAAAAGAGTTTCGTTCACTACATCTTCCTCTTCTATTCCGTGACGGACCAACTCCACGTAAAAATCATCTCCAAACAACTCATGCCACCACATAAAAGCATCTTCGGCTTCTTTCTCACCAACGTTTAGAATCAGACTTGGAATCTCAGACCACAAACCACCGGTTGTGACCATGATTTCCTCTTTATATTTTTCAATAACCGGTTTACTCACCCGCGGCACATAGTATTTCCCTTCGGTAAACGAAATCGAAGATATTTTAGCCAGGTTATGGTACCCTTTTTTGTTTTTTGCAATTAATACTTGATGGTAACCATTATCCTTTACCGAGTGATTGGTGTGATCCTTACACACATAAATATCGGTACCCACAATGGGTTTTATGTCGGCTTTATTACAGGCATTAACAAATGCAAAAGCGCCCATCATATTCCCAACATCTGTCATCGCCAAGGCATTCATACCTGCTTCTTTCGCTACCGCCACATAATCGGCCGGTTGCCCGACAGCTTCCAATATGGAAAATTGGGTATGTACATGAAAGTGTGCAAAATTGGCCAATACCTGCTCCGACACCTGCGAAACCGTTACTTGGGCAACCGCTTCTTGGGATTGAACCTCTACCGAATCCGTATCGGAATCTATAGGTTTGTAGGGGGCAATGTTTAATCCAATTAATTCAAATGTATGCGGGTTTTTAGCCTTGAAATTTTGAATGAAGGTTTCTTCTTTCCCTAATCGCTCCGCGGAAATGACCCCTCTTCGAATTAACTCTAAAAATGCCCGAGTAGTAGCCTCTACATCGGCACTTGCATTATGCGCCTCCTCAAATCCCTTTTGGAATAGTTTGACATACAATTCGGTAAGTGTAGGCCATTTAAACCGTCCTCCACGGCCTCCGGTAATTTGACAGTATTCGGTCGCCTCATCCTTAGTATCAATGGTGGGAATGTTTTGTAACGGAGAGGCAATTTCTTTACGAAGGTATTCACAAGCGGCAATGTTAACATCAAACTCAATGTTATGTCCTACAACGTACTGTGCCTTCCCCAGTGCTTCGTTAAACTCATTCAGGACATACTCCAAGGGCATCCCTTCTTTGGTTGCACGATCGGTAGAAATGCCATGAATTTTTTGCGATACAAATGGAATATTATAGCCTTCGGGTTTAATAATGAAGTTTTTGACTTCTACCAATGCCCCATTTTCATCGTGAATTTGCCACGCCAATTGAACCATTCTTGGCCAATTATCAAAATCAGTCAACGGTGCTTTCCAATCTCTTGGGAGTCCAGTGGTCTCTGTATCGTATATTAAAAACATCTGCTATTCAAGGCTTTAAATGAAAAACCATTTTCATTTTGAAGGGGTTCAAATTACTACTCTCCTTTGGAATTTTAGGCATTGAAAATCGTTAAGTTTTGAACAAAATAGGATCCATCCCTTCCTGTCAAATTAGACGATAAATTTTAAATCCGTATCTTTCTACTCAATCAAAACCAAGTCATTATGAAAAAAGCAGAAATGGTAGTTCGAATTCTACTGGGTCTTATGTTGGTCGTTTTTGGCCTCAACAAATTTTTACAATTTATGCCTATGCCTCCCCCCGAAGGCGATGTGTTAACCGCATTTTCTGGATTAATGGTCATGGGAGTCATGCCCATAGTTGGTGTAATTGAAGTGGTGGGTGGCACCCTATTATTAACGAATAAACAAACTTCGGTCACCTTATTATTCTTAATCCCAGTGGCATTTTGTGCGGTTTTATTTCACGTGGTTTTAGCCCCATCCGGAATCGGCCCCGCAGCTTTTTACCTCCTCGGAATTTTATTCTTGATGTATTATAGGAAAGAAAAATTCATGGCATTATTGGATTAATTTAATCCTCATTTCCAAATAGAAAAAGGAGGCTAATTAGCCTCCTTTTTCTATTTAATGCTGTACGTTACTCGCTTGGGTAGGATACTGAAATACTTTTAATCCAAACTCGGGAACTACCGCCAAAATATGATCAAAAATATCGGATTGAACGGCTTCGTAGGCTACCCACTCAGTAGTTTTAGTGAACAGGTAAATTTCAATGGGTAATCCTTTTTCATTGGGAGCCAATTGACGTACCATAAAGGTCATATCGGTATTGATGTCTTTTCGAGTACTTAAATAGGATTCTAAATAGGCTCTGAAGACACCGATGTTGGTTTGTCTTCGACCATTTACCCTTACCTCTGGATTAATCTTATTTTCGGTATTGTACTTTTGAATATCTGTCTCGGTCGTATTAATGTAGGGAGTCAAGGCTTCCATCTCCTTGTATTTTGAAATCATTTCCGGGGTACAGAATCGGATACTATGTACATCAATAAATAAAGAACGTTTAATCCTTCTCCCCCCCGACTCTTGCATTCCTTTCCAGTTCTGAAAAGATTCGCTCACCAAACTATAGGTAGGAATAGTCACAATGGTATTGTCCCAGTTTTGAACCTTAACAGTGGTTAAATTGATTTCGGTTACGGTACCATCCGCACCAAACCTAGGCATGGAGATCCAATCGTCAATGGCTAACATTTTATTAAAAATGAGTTGTAATCCGCCTACAAACCCCAAAATCGCATCCTTAAATATCAACATGATTACTGCGGATACGGCACCCAAGCTAACTACAAGTGAGCTCAGGTTCTTATCAAAAAGGATCGCAACAACACCAAATAAAGCCACGATATAGGAAACAATTTTAAAGATTTGGATCACACTTTTTATGGGATGATCTTTCGAAAATTCATATCGGCTATAAAAGTCATTCACCGTATTTAGTACACTGTTAAAAACGACTATGGCGATGACCACAAAACTTACTTCTAAACTTAAGAAAATTATATTCCCAATTAAGGGCATTTTTTGTAAAATGTCTCCCACAAAATAATACATGATTAAAGCAGGTACCACATAGGCTAGGTTTCTGAAAAAATGGTGTTCTACTAAAAAATCATCAAATTGATTCTTAGATTTTTTTAAGACTGGAATAATAATTTTCCACATCAAACGCACCGTAATCTTATAAACAATGTAGGAGACCCCAAATAGGATCAACAAGCTGATAAACTCACTTAAAAACCCAGCTAACGAAGAATCTAACCCAAGAGTATGGTTTAAAAACTCAAACAAGTGAAGAACTTGTCCTTTAATTATATCATGCATATTCATTGGTTTTTCACAAAAATTTAAACCAAGCAAAAATACTGAAATTCTACCTCATCCCTACCTCTGGTTTAGGAAGATCTTGGATCGCTATTCCAACATATTAATTACATTCAAACCTGCCGAGATAATAAACTCAATTCCAATAGCAATCACAATAAATCCAACAATACGAGACAAGGCATTAATACCCGATGCACCCAGAACCTTTACAATGAGATGGGAGCCACGAAGCATAAAAAATATCAAAATGCAACACGTTAATATTGCTCCTAAAACAATGAGGGTATACATCCATCCGCTCGACTCTTGGTTATAGCTAATCAATAAAGAAATAGATCCTGGACCTGCAATCATGGGGATGGCTAAAGGGGTTAAGGCAATATCTTCACGAGAGGCAATATCCTTTTTAACCTTGTCTCTCTTCATTCCTTTATGTTCAGAGAATTTGCCTGTTAATAGCGCAAAACCCGAAGAAGCAATAATTAATCCCCCGGCAATTTTTAGAGAATCTACACTAATTCCGAAAAACAGTAAAATATACTTCCCAACAAAATAAGAAATAAACAATATGATCCACACATTAAAAGCCGTTTTCATAGCAATGGAAGATCGTTCCGCTTTCGTATGTTCATGGGTTAAGCTCACAAAAATAGGGACGGTACTTAGGGGGTTCATAATCGAAAACAAAGCGGCAAATACGACAAAAAATAGTTCCATGAGTTTTTGCTACAAAACAAGAACGGCAACCTTGTTTTGATCGTTCATTCACATTAGGAAATAGTTAATAAAATGGGGGAACGGACGCTAAAATATTTACAAATCCATAACCTTAAATAATTAGTTTTGCTGCCCTTAAAGTTTTAAGATCCTTATGAAGTCCTTATTTTTATCCTGTGTCGTATCCCTTTTGAGTCTAAGCCATATCTACGCACAGATCCCTGTGGGCCATGGGTACGATTTGGATGGAAATCCATTTTATGGGAACTACGATGAATTTTCTTACTCTCCAACCCTTTTGCTAAAAGTATATATGGAACAAGATGATATGATTCTTGGACAAATCACCTATCAGGATCACAAAAAAGAACAAATTCCAATGTTGTTTCGAAAGGGGGATTTATATACCCGTCATGCGGATGGGAGTGCTTCTGAAAGAATAAAAGCTAAAAACTTCCTATCTGCCATTATTGGAACGGACTCTCTTTTTACCATTTCGAAGTATAGTAAACGGGACCCTTCCAATCAACAAGTCTTTTTGAAACAAGGTCCCTTTATTTGTCTTTTCACTCTAAAAATCGACCACATGGAGTTTGCACAGATTTTTGGCGGCACAAAATCCAATCCCACTTCAAAATACATTTTTAAACATACGGGGAGTGATCGGTGGGAAAGTTTGGACTTCTCAAAAAAAGGCGAATTTAAACGGTTCGTTCAAAAACATTTTGATCCTATCTCGGATATTGTATTTTCAGGACCTAACGAAAATCACACTAAAAAAAGCACCCCAACTCTTATTCAAACTATTTTATACTCTAATGCTCTTAAAACAGGTACGTTACTCTATTACGACCAATTTTGGAATCTAAAAAATGCTCCAGGAAAGGCTGTTTATACGGCCAAAATCATTTCTTTTAATGACCCAATTTGGGAAGTAGATTATTACAAATCCGATCAAAAGCTTCATACTGTTCATTATTCAAAACTTGTTCCTCTTATTAAGGAGGGCCTTTACACCCGTTATTACGTATCGGGAAGAACCAAAAGTGAAATTATCTTTAAAAAGGACCAATTTGAACTAGCAAAATATTTCGACTCCAATGGAAAAATAGCGTTTCAATATGCCAAGTCAGTTGTGGATCCCTATGCCCCTTTAATAACCTATAGAAACTCTTATTCAATTAGCTATAATCAGATCTTAAACCTTACCCCTAATAGCGCTGACTCTATCCATTATTTTGATTCACTTCATCAAAAAGTGATCTATGAAAAGTATGAGAATAGTGAACTGATCGACTCCTATTTTATGGAAAACGGAAAACAGATTTATCATTTCACGAATTCTAACACCCATCTAAAAATCACCAAGATTCAAGACTACATAAATTTCAAAGTTCAAGACGTTAATTTTAGTTGTTCCCTAAAAATGGATGCTCAGGGAATTTCACTTCTAAAAGTACGAGTAGACCCTAAAGGAGACATTGTTAGTATTAAACACCTCTTTTCCCCTAATGAAAGTCATCAACTATTCCTGGAGACTCACTTGGATCCAAATCCAGCCTATCTCAGAAAACTAGGTAAGTATAGGATAAATGGAAAAGCAGTAAATTACGAGGTGGTTCTTCCTATTCAATTCGTTCGTGCCAATACCGTTCCAAATGTCAAGAATTTTCATGTAGACCCCGTATTATTGTCCCCAAGTAAATCGGCAACAGAATTGCCCCAAATCATTTGTTATTAATGAGCACGCTCCGTTCTGTTATCTATCACTTAAACAAAAACATTTTTTGTTCTGATACCAAATACGCATTTATTCCATCTATGAAATTCTTGTTCCTTGCCTGTGCTTTTACGCTATTCCAATTCACCATTTACCCCCAAGTACCGGTAGGTTACGTTTATGATTTGGATGGCACGCCCTTTTATGGCTGGTATAACGGTTTTAACTACCAACCCAAAAAATCTTTAAGAGTGCCCATGGTTTTAGATGATTTCATTGCTTGCCAAGCCATTAGCGCTAAAGGAGATACCCAAGAAATTAAACTCCGTTCAATGGGTGGTGGAATATATACTTCGGTACGAGATGGGTATGGCACAAAAAAAATAAAACCTACAGATTATCAATACATTATTATGGGAATGGACTCCCTCTTTTCATTTAGTGGTTCCTATAGGCAAACCGATTACATAAAATCGGATAATATGTTTCTTTGGTTTCTAGAAAGGGATGATTCCACCGAGTTTGCCATGGAAGTCACTGGTGGTGATTACAATCCCGTAAATTATTTTGCCAGGCGGATTGGAAGTCATCAATGGGCAAAACTAAAGGCTGGTTCCAATAATAAATTAAAGCAAGAGTTACTGCTCTTTATGGGGCATATTCCAGAACTTAAGCAAGACATTTTAGAAAACAAGTACAAGGAGAAGGATATTCCTAAACTAATAAAAAAGTTGAAATACTTTAATGCTTTAAAAACAGGAGAACCCTTGCCATACGATCATTTTTGGAAAGAGCAAAAACAGGTTACAAATAGCGAAAATAAAATCCGTGTAAAGGGCTATGATGGAAATCTTTGGCAATTAGAACTTACGCAAAATGGAAATATTATACAATCCGGTTATTTCAGCGCATTAACCCCTTTAATCGCTGATAGCCTGTTAAACTTCTTTGACGATCACCAACAGTTATTTAAGACGGAGTTTTATTCGAATGAAATTTTAGACAGCTCACACATTTTTAATGCCCAAGGCACCATTGCCTACGCCATTAAATTTAAAGTAATAGACCCGAATGCCTTTGAATTAAAGTACCGAAAAAAATACTCCATCATAAATACCCTCCCCGTTTCCTCTATCGATATTTATGACACCCTTGAATTAAGCATTATCGGGGAAACCAAGCTGTGTTACCAAAAATATGAACGAGCAAAACTAACGTCCTCTTACTACCTGGAAGATGGAAAAAAGATTTACCAAATGGTTTCGCGTGATTTTCATCCAAAAACCGGTTCGATACAAGGTAAATTGTCCAAATTTTCTGATACTATTAATTTTGCTAGCTCTATAAAAGCCCAAGCAGAAGGGCATACCCTACTCTGGGTAAGGGTAAACGAAAAAGGAAAAATTGAACAAATGAACACCCTTTACACGCCATTTGAAAAACATGACAAATTTATCCAGTACTTTTTTGACTCCAAATACAAAAAGCGCCCTACTTTAGGTAAATACAAGGTAAATAATGAGGCAGTTACCTATGAGGTTTTGTTACCCATCAACTTCCTTCTAACCAATCAATCCAGTGTATACCAGCATTATATGAACCCATACAGAGATCCTTATTTTTCCACCCCCTATCCAGGACAACCTAATTTAGGTCCATTAAATTACGAATATCAAAACCCCAGTTATGGAATACCCAGGTAAAAGGGACACTTCATCCTAAAAATACGACAGTTGAGTAAAGTTAAATTTCTAAAACAGAACTAACGCTGCACATTTGCTTTCACAAACTATAAGTTATGAAAACAACGGTACTCGCATTTATATTATTCATCACGGCTTCGATTTCCGCACAAACCATTTCAGGGCTAGTCACCGATAAGGACGGGAATCCCCTACCAGGAGCAAATGTGTACATCGAAAACACCTTTTCAGGAACCTCTTCTGATGCCGATGGAAAGTATTCCTTCCCCTTTACGGATACCGGTAGATTTGTTCTAGTTACCGAATTTGTAGGATTTGAAAATTACAAACAAGCGATATCTCTTTTTGGAAAGAGCCCTAATTACACTATTTCTCTTAAAGAAAAATTCAACGAACTTACAGCCGTTATCATTACTGCAGGAAGTTATGGAACTGGAAAATCAGAAAAAGCCATTGTGATGACCTCCCTTGAAATGGTTACTACCGCTGGGTCCTTGGGCGACATCAATGCAGCCATGCGTTCTTTACCGGGTACGAGTAACAATGGCGAATCGGGAAAATTATTTGTACATGGGGGTGATGGTCGCGAAACGGGAACGTATATAGATGGTATTTATGTACACCAACCCTATACCTCAAGTGCTCCAAACATGGCGGTACGTGGACGATTTAACCCATTTATGTTTCAAGGCACTTCTTTCAGTACCGGGGGATACTCGGCTGAGTACGGTCAAGCTTTATCGTCCGTGCTTACCCTAAACACGAACGACATGCCAGATGAAGATGCTTTAAACATCTCCTTAATGACTGTAGGAGGAGATTTAGCAGGAACTAAAAAATGGAAAAACGGAGCGATAACCGCTTCAGTTAATTACATCAACTTAAAACCCTACATGCAGATTACACCTCAGAACTATGATTGGAATCAAGAACCCACCGCCTACGGAGGATCTATGAATTTTCGACAAAAGACCAAAGGTTCTGGAATGTTAAAAGTATATGCCTCAATGGACCAATCCAATCTTTCACAATTTCAACCAACTCGAGACGGAACCAGCAACACCATACAAACGGATGTGCAAAACAACAATCAATTTATTAATGTAAACTGGCACGGGTCTCCTTCAACAAAATGGCATACAACCCTTGGAACTTCATTTACCAATAACGTAGATCAATTTACTCGAAAAGAGGATATCCTGACTCAAAGAATGATTGGCAATCATATCAAAGGAACCGTAAAATACCATTTAACTCAGAAAATAAAATTACGTACCGGTATCGAAAACACTTTTACGGATTATGAAAACCAATATGCTAGAATGGCACAACCTGGGGATAGTACTATAGGCTTTCAAGAAAACCTATCCGCTGCATTTGTGGAAGCTCAAATATATACTTCTTCCAAGCTTTTATTCAATATAGGTTTTCGTGGAGAAAACTCACAGTACTTACAACGTAGCACACTGAGCCCTCGACTTTCTATGGCGTACAAAACAGGCAAAAACTCCAGTTTATCTGCGGCATATGGATGGTTTTATCAAAACCCCATGAATGAACATTTATTAGGCAAAGACTATTTGAGCAACGAAATGGCGCAACACTATATTATTAGTTACACTAAGAATATTAAAGACCGTACGTTCAGAACCGAACTTTTTTACAAAGGGTACCATGATTTAGTCAAATATGGAAACAGTATGAGCGCCCCATATTCCAATTCGGGGGATGGATTTGCCTACGGGTTGGACGTGTATTTTAAGGATAAAAAAACAATAAAAAATGGCTCCTATTGGATTTCGTATTCTTACTTAAAAGCAGAAAGAAATTACCGCCACTATCCACAATCAGCCACCCCTACATTTACGGTTCCTCACAGTATAACATTGGTATACAAACATTGGATTGGTGATTGGCGATCGTATGTGGGTGGTGCTTTTAGATATGGAAGTGCGCGGGTATTTAATGACAAAAATTCGGATGAATTTAATTCTGGTAAACTACCGGATAACCTAAGCTTAGATTTAAACTGGAGTTTCCTTTACCGTCAAAACATTATTCTCTACGCATCGGCTACCAACGTATTGGGTTTTGAACAAATTTATGGATACACCTATGACGTAGTACCCAATTCCGAAGGAGTTTATGGGCGTACTCCAATCCTACCTGCCGCCAAGAGTTTCTTTTTTGTAGGATGCTTCCTTACCCTAACAAAAACAGGGGAAACCAATCAATTAGATAAAATCAACTTTTAAACAACCAAAAATCAGAATCATGAAAACATTGACAACCATTATTGCGGTACTATTCTCGGTACTCACTTTTGCTGGGAACCCAGCCTACAACGAGGCCATGAAATCAGCTCTTGGACAATTTGCCACCTCCAAAAGTGTGGATGAACTTCAATCCACCGCCAACTCATTTCAACGCATCTCCAACTTAGCAGATCAGGAATGGTTACCTCAGTATTACCAAGCGCATTGTTACATTTTAATGAGTTTTATGACCCAAGATGGTGCGCAAAGGGATGCGTATCTCGATGTTGCTGAAAGCGCCATCACTAAGGTAATGGAAATGCAACCTACTAATTCAGAAACCTATGCCCTTCAAGCCTTTATGTATACGGGTAGATTGGTGGTAGATCCTATGAATCGCGGACAAGAATTCAGTATTAAATCGCACCAATCTTTAAAGAAATCCTTAGCTATTAATCCAACTAACCCCAGAGCTTTGTATTTGCAACTCACCAATGAAATTGGGACAGCCGATTTCTTTGGAACCGATTCCTCTATTTTTTGCGAGCGAATTTCGAACCTTCAAAAAAACTGGGATGCCTACAATCAAGTAGATGGTTTAGAACCATCCTGGGGAAAAGATCAAGCACAAACTTTAAAAGCAAATTGTAACCAATAAATTTATATCACCTAAAACATTTCACATGAAAACAATTATTCTATCAGCCGCTCTCGCCATTTTTTCTTTCGCTTCCATGGCTCAAAACACATTGACTATCAAAATAACCGACTTAAAACAAAATTCGGGGATCGTATATGTTTCTCTTTTAGATGCGAAAGAGGAATCGGTACAAAAAATAAAGGGAATGGTAAGTGAGGGCGTTTGCACCGTGATGCTCACCGATATTCCAGCTGGAACTTATGCCGTGCAGTATTACCATGACGCCAATAGCAATGGAGAAATGGATACCGGTATGTTTGGAAAACCAGAAGAAGGATACGGTTATTCAAATGATGCCCGTGGTTTTATGGGTCCTGCAAAATTTGAAGATCAAATATTTGAAATCACTTCAGATCTTCAAATCACGTTGAAAACAGTTAATTAATCTAAGTTTCCATTCTACGTCTAAAAAGAAATTATTTTTGAAAAATGAAGTTTATTTCCGTCATAAAACCGTTTAAAAACATTTGGCAAGTAATTATTGCCATGACCTTATTAGACTTCATTTTTCTTCATTATTTATTTCCTGATGCGTATGATAATGTCCGATCATTTATTGTAGCCAATATTTGGGGAACATCCATTTGGGTAACTCAAAGTTTAGGAAACAGTTCGGTATTTCATTTTTTGGATGATAAATTACCTTGGAGAAAAGGCTTACTCAAACGTGCAATAGCCAATATCATTGGCATTGGTTTGTACTCTACTATCGCATTTCTAATTGTTCAAGTGATCATGTATAGCCTTTTTCTTCCCCATGTCAATTGGGCCCAAATTTGGGAACAATCTCTAGAGGCTACAAAAATCACCTTAACCATTTCATTCTCTATCTCATTTATTCTAACTTTTGTTGGTTTTGGCAAAAACATGATTGCCATGGAAGTAGAAAAAGAACGTCTCCAAACAGAAATGATTCGTTACAAATACGAATCCTTAAAGAGTCACATAAACCCCCACTTTTTATTTAACAGCTTTAACGTACTTACCGAGTTGGTTTATGAAGATCAAAAACTAGCCGAGAAGTTTATTCGTCAACTCAGTGAATTGTATCGTTATGTTCTCCATGCGAAAGACGTGGAGTTAATTTCACTGGAAAAGGAATTCCAATTTATTGAATCCTTTACCTTTCTTTTGAAAACCCGTTTTGAAAATCGGGTTCAATTTGAGATTGACCTTCCTTATTCGGATAATGAAATGGTTATTCCTATGTCGATACAATTGTTGATTGAAAACTGTATCAAGCATAATCAAGCGACATCACACTCTCCATTAGTTGTAAAAGTTTCCATACAAGATCATTTTGTGGTCGTTGAAAATAATAAACAAGCCATGTTGACATCTATTGAATCTTTTAAAATTGGATTATCCAACTTAAAAGAACAATACGCCTATTTTACAGACCACCAAGTAGCGTTTTTTGAATCGGATAAAATATTTAGGGTTTCAATTCCCATCATTCTATCTAAATAAGTATGAGAGCTATTATTATTGAGGACGAGCCACGAGCAGCAAAACGGCTAGAGAAACTCATCCATGAGGTGGATCCAACTATTGAGGTATTGGCCAAATTGGAATCCATCCAAGAGTCCAAATCCTATCTACAGGACAATACATCTATTGATTTGATTTTTAGCGATATTGAATTAGCCGATGGTTTAAGTTTTGATATCTATGCATCTATACCTAAACTACCGCCAATAATTTTCACCACGGCCTATGATCAATATGCGATTAAAGCGTTTAAAAATAATGGAATTGATTACCTATTAAAACCTATAGAGCAAACAGAACTCGCAAAATCCTTAGATAAGTTAAAGTCACTTTCTTCACCCGTTATTGATTCTTCGATTCTTCACTTATTAGCATCGCAATTAGCCAGCGGTAAAAAGACGTTTAAGGACCGGTTTATGGTGAAAGTAGGAACGCATATCAAAACCATTTTAACTTCCAATATTAACGCCTTTTATAGTTTGGATAAAGGAACCTATGTGTGTACAAGTGACCAACGCACCTTCATTTTAGATTATTCTTTAGAACAACTGCAAGAAACGCTTGATCCTAAAAAGTTCTTTCGAATTAACAGGAACTTTATTATTTGTATTGATGCCCCCATGGATATCATTGCTTGGAGTAATAGTCGTTTAAAAATTGACCTTCCAGGATATAAGGAAGACCTGATAATAGTAGCTCGTAACCGTACCAAAGAATTTAAAAATTGGCTCGGTGACACCTAGACTTTTCGCCTAATTCATACACAGATTTTGTTTTAATCGAATAACCTAATTGTCTGGTTATATTTGCATTCGTAAAATCTAATTCAATGAATAAATCAATTCTATTATTTCTTAGCGTTTTATCGCTAGGAGTGGTTTCCTGTAGTACTTCTACAGAAACCAATAAACCCAAACCACAAGAAGAAGTTGTCATTTATGACTCTACAGACTTCCATACTTATTCTCAAAAAAAGGATGCCTATGTCACCCATTTAAATTGGGATGCACAAGTAGACTTTGAAACCCAAATCATTACGGCAACTGCCACATGGGATTTTATTAATGTAAGTGATACCGATACCATTGTATTTGATATAGTTGACTTAAACATTACAAAGGTAACGCTTGACAACGGTCAAGAAACCGGATATAGTATTGGTCAAACGAAAGCCCATATGGGAGCTCCTTTATATGTAGCCATTACTTCAGAAACTAAATCCGTAAGTATTTCTTACGAAAGTGCTCCTACTGCAGGAGCGGTGTTATGGTTGAACTCGCAACAAACCTACGGAAAGAAACATCCATTTATGTTTACGCAATCCGAAGCAATTTTGGCTAGAACTTGGATTCCATGTCAGGATAGTCCTGGGGTTAAATTCACGTATAATGCGAAAGTTAAAGTGCCAACAGATTTGTTAGCCTTAATGAGTGCGACTAATCCACAAGAGAAAAACGAAACTGGCGTTTACGAATTTGAAATGAACCAACCGATTCCGAGTTACTTATTGGCATTGGCTGTAGGTGACTTAGAATTTGGATCTCTTGGCGATCGTACCGGTGTATATGCTGAACCTGGGCAATTAGACGCATCTATTTACGAATTCGGAGAGACGGAAAAAATGGTTCAAATTGCGGAAGAGTTATTCGGTGAATATGCTTGGGAACGATACGATCTGTTAGTCCTTCCTCCCTCTTTCCCATTTGGCGGAATGGAAAATCCACGTTTAACATTTGTTACCCCAACAATAATTGCAGGCGACCGTTCATTAACTGCTTTGATAGCACATGAATTAGCCCATTCTTGGTCGGGTAACTTAGTCACCAATGCCAACTGGAATGACTTTTGGATGAATGAAGGATTCACCGTTTATTTAGAGCGTAGAATTATGGATTCTCTTAATGGAACAGATTATTCGGATATGTTATCCATTTTAGGTTCTCAAGATTTGGCATTTACATTAACCGATTTACCAAAGGAGGACACTCGATTAAAACTGGAATTGAAAGGAAGGAATCCAGATGATGGAATGACGGACATTGCCTATGAAAAAGGATTTTTCTTTCTCTCCATGTTGAAAGAAGAATATGGAAAGAAAAGAATGGATAATTTCTTGAAGCAGTATTTTACGGATCATACTTTCAAAAATATTACTACGGAAGAATTCATCACCTATTTGGATCGTCATCTTACGGGGCAGGATTCATTAAAACGTCCAAAATTAATGATCGAAAAATGGATTTATGAATCCGGATTACCTCAAAACGCACCTGAGTTTACCTCAGAACGATTCCAAAGAGTGGGTTCTTCCATGAAAGCATGGACAGATGGAGCGTTTGAAATTGATGAAATTGAAGTAGCGGATTGGAGCACCAACGAATGGTTACAATTTCTCCGTAAATTACCAGATACTTTGAGTGTCAACAAATATGCAGAATTGGATAAAGCCTTTCATTTTACGCAATCGGGAAATAATGAAATTTTGGCTATTTGGTTGGAGAAAAGTATCCTCGCTAAATACACTAAAGTGGATGCTAAGGTAGAGGAATTCCTTATTCATGTAGGAAGACGTAAGTTCTTAACGCCATTGTATCGGGCTTTACTAGAAGTAGACCCTAAAGGGAAGCACGCCATGTATATTTATATGAAGGCTCGACCAAATTATCATTCTGTATCTACCGAAACATTAGATAAACTTTTGAACTACTCTCATTAACGAATTGCTTACATTAGCATCAAACTAAAACACAACCTAAAATTAAATTATGATTAATAAACTTCTAGTTGCATTAACAGGAATCCTTTTGATACCTGCCTTGGGTTTTTCTCAAATCGATATTACACCTCATGTAGGATATAACTTTGGAGCGCGTGTTCCTATTTATGGCGGGGAGGTGAAAGTAAAAGGAAATACGACATATGGTATTAACATTGATTACAACTTAGACAGAGACAACGCTATTCAATTTACTTATAGTACAACAATTTCTACCGTAAAAATCAATGACTATTACTACCCTGGAGGTGGAATATCTAATGGTACTTTTTCAGATGTATTGGAAAACTACTTTTTGTTAGGAGGATTGAGATACTTTAGTGATGGACCGGTTCAGCCATACGGTAACTTTAATGTAGGATTAGCTTATTATAAATTTTCAAATATTAGTGATTACTACCTTCAATATGGACAAAGTGATATGACTCGTTTTGCCATAGGTTTTGGTTTAGGAGCTAAGATAATGATGTCGGATAGAATTGGCATTGACTTACATATTAGAGCTCTTGCCCCTATTCAATGGGGAGGAGTTGGTATTGGTGTAGGTACGGGAGGAGCAAGTGCAGGAGTTTATGCCGGTTCTAGCTTTATTTCAGGAGATGTCGGTGGTGGATTAGTGATCCGTTTGGGAGAGTAATTCCACTCCAAAAAATACGAAATAAAAAAAGGGACGCATGGCGTCCCTTTTTTTATTTCTATCTTTAAATAAGCACTAAATAATAGTTAATAAATATTCCCAACTTTAACCAACCTTGGCGCATCCAACACCATGATTTTTCTACCGTTGGTTTTAATCAAATTCTCCTCTTTAAAATCGTGTAATAATCGAATAACGGTCTCTGTAGCGGTACCCACAATATTGGCTAAATCTTCCCGAGTCATATTGATTTGGGCTATATCCGTTGGGTTCTCCTCATCTCGGTACACATCCTTTAACATCAACAACGAAACAGCCAGCCTTTCACGTACCGTTTTTTGGGCCAAATTGGTTAACATTTCAGTCATCATACCCAGCTCATGACAGGCTTCTTTTAATAACATTTTGCTAAAATCTGTCGACTCTTCCATGAGTCGAACAAATTCGTCTTTGGGTACAAAACAAACTTGAACATCTTCTAATGCTTCAGCTGTTACAGGATACAAGTCTTCACCAATCATCGCACGATAGCCTAACAAATCACCTGATTTAGCAATCTGAATAATTTGATCTTTACCATCATCCCCCGTTTTATAAATTTTCAGTCGGCCCCTATTCACACAGAAAACGCCTAAAGGACGGGTATCTTCGTGAAAGATAACTTGTCCTTTTTTGTATGCTGTACAGGATTTATTATAATTAATTTTATCTAAATCCTCGCTGCATAGCATCCCAAACTTGGAAATATCTTTCACCTGACAATCCTCACAGGCAATGGTAACTCTACGTCCTCTCATTCTTGAATTATTTACGATACAAAGTAAACCTATTTTTACTAGTTCATGAGTAGTTAAAAAGGGAATAAATCTTTAGATTTTCACTAATTCAAGAGGGAGATTTTATTAATTTAGCACCAATAATTGCGGCATATGACATATAAAATTCTAATTACGGAAGATGACAAGGTAACTGCGCTATTTATTCAGCGGGTTATTAAGCAAATGGGTCATACACCAGTTGGAATTGCATATTCAGGTGTCGAAGCATTAAAACTCGTTAAGTCCACCAAACCCGATTTAGTTTTAATGGATATATCCTTACCTGGAGAGCTAGATGGTATTTCTGTCACGAATAAAATCATGGAAGAGCATAAGCTTCCAGTGGTCTTTATTACCGGGATGTCTGACCGAGATACGGTAGGTCGGGCGTTAAAAGCGCATCCTTATGGCTATATATCCAAACCGGTCACCGAAAGTAGCTTGCAAACGGTTATAGAACTTTCCATCCAACGATTTAATTTGGAAAAGAAGTTATTAAAAAGCCAGGATCAATTAAAGCAGTTAAACTCCAACTTGGAGGAAAAGGTAAAAGAACGAACCGCAGAAATAAATTCTAAAAATCAAGATTTAAAAAAGGAAGTAGGTAAACGAAAAAAATCAGAAGCTCAATTAAAAGTTTCGTTAGCCAAAGAAAGGGAGTTAAACGAATTAAAATCTCGGATTGTAAATATTATTTCACACGAAATTAAAACCCCACTAACGAGTATTAAAAGTTCGGCTGAACTCATTGAAATTCATATTGAAAATCGATCAACACCCGAGAAAATCAATAAACACCTTAGGAGTATTGATCGGTCGGTTAATTCCCTTACCAATATAATAAATGAAACATTGCTCATTGGAAAAATTGAATCGGGCGCTTTAAAACCGGAATTAGAACCGGTACATCTAAGAGAGTTAATTAACGATATTATTTTAACCATTGAATCAGGGATTGGTAAAAATCATGCTTTGGTATTAGAAATTGGTTCAGAAATACCCGTTTTATTTAGAACCGATAAAAGGCTATTCACTCAAATATTCACCAATTTATTGAGTAATGCTGCAAAATATTCCCCGGATGCAGAAATTGTAGAGATCAATTTCCATATGGACGATAATCAGCTCCATTTTTCAATCATAGATTATGGTTTAGGTATTCCTGAAAAAGACCAAAAATTTCTTTTTGAAATGTTTCATCGAGCATCTAACACCACAGATATTGAGGGGGTTGGATTAGGACTCGCCATTGTAAAAAAATCGGTCGAAGAACTACAAGGTAAACTGGAGTTTATCAGTTCCGAAAACCAAGGCACCACATTTATGGTCAGTCTACCATCCTAAATAAACATCTGCGTATTTTGTAAAATTTCAGCAATGACTAGCTACACAAAAATCGGTACGTTTTTATTTTTATTCACCGTACTCCATATTACTGCTTTGGGCAACACTCCTATTACAGAGGTAAAAAGAGATACGGCCATTGCGCAGGTAGTTTATGGTTCCGACTTTCTTTTCGATGGCATGGATAGTCTTTCCACGAAAGAACTATACCAATACAAGGATTCGCTAACATACTTGAATTCACCCCCAAAAGAACTTATAAATCAACTTCATATCTACTTAAAAATAAGGACCATGGATTTCAATCAAATCTATGCGACCATTGACTCTCTATTTGAATTGAATACGATCCCTTATCCACTTATTAATGAATTAAATCGCTACATCGCCAATCATCAAGAAACGCTCAACAATTTTGAAACAGAGATCATTGATACCTCTCAATATCCTGCTGATCACTACTACCACTCCTGGAATACCATTACCCCCAATCCCTATGGAGCGAACTATCTTACGACCCCTGATTCGGTGATTGAACTACAACTTATAGGTACCCCAAGAAGCCCTGAGTTTGTGATGCCAGTAGTAGACAAGCTCACCTCCAAATATGGGTGGCGATCCGGAAGAATGCATAAAGGGATTGATATTGACCTACAAGTTTGGGATACAGTGGTCACAGCTTTCTCAGGGATGGTAAGAGTCGCCCGCAATTACAAGGGATATGGTCGTGTGGTTGTCGTACGTCATTTTAATGGTTTAGAAACCCTTTATGCACATCTACATCGAATAAAAGTACAACCCGGGCAAATGGTACAAGCGGGTGAACTAATTGGTTTAGGAGGAAGTTCAGGACATTCCACGGGAAGTCATTTACATTGGGAAATACGATTTAAGGGGCACCCCATAAACCCTTTAAATTTGGTCGACTACCAAAACCACAAACTAACTCATTCTACTCTAGTATTACGCAAAACCAAGCATGGGTTTGCGGGATATCCTAAAGGAAGTATTTTTTATGTAGTGCAAAATGGCGATTATTTGTATAAAATTGCATCCGATTATGGAACCACCGTTAATAAATTATGTAAACTAAATGACATTAACAGAAATTCACGATTATCAGTGGGCCAAAAACTTCGAATAATATGAATTTACCATCATTTGATTTTACAAACTGGAGGAATCACCCAACCGATAATAGGTATACCATTTTCTTTTTTAAAACAAGGAATGAAAGTGACTATTTTGAAAATGAGCTCACCCGTAATAAAATTAAGTTTGAGTATCATTTTGATGATGATGAACCTACCTACAAGTACTATTATGCCGTTAATAAGGTAAACGAAAAGGCGGTCATCAAATTAAACCACCTAGCCGTTGGGGCATATAGGAAACCCTTTATTCAAATAAACTTCCTACGTTATACGTTAATTATTGCAATGATCATCATTCTAGGCATAGGTATCATTGGATATTTCAAATCTCATTAAGATGAAAAACATACTGCTCACAGGTATCTTGATATCCGTTTTTTTTACGGGGTATTCTCAAGATAATGGGTATTTAGGTGGTTTTCAATTCAAACCTATTTTGGGAAGTGGCGTATTTTCTAATGATCCTGAAATGGGAAATACGGATTCTTTAAATATTGGTATTCAACAAAATTTCGGATACTCCTTTGGGATGACCATTCGAAAACAGTTTACCAAAATTTTAGCCGTTGAAACAGGGCTCAGATTAACGCAACGTAATTTTACCGTAAGCATTGATAGCCTACAAAATAGTTACACGAATTCTTTAGGTTATAGGGTGGTTGCGTACGACCTCCCTTTTAAGGCAATGGTACGATTAAGGAGTTCAGATAACTCCTATTTAAGTATATCACTTGGAGGTCAAATGGATTTATATCCAAGTGATGTGTTTGCCTACAACACGGATTGGCAGGTCCAAGTGAATCGAAAAAGCTGGGTCCAAGGATCTTTTGTGGCCAATTTAGGTTGGGAAATTCATCCCATCAAAAAGGGAATATTTTACATGGGCCTCTCTTACAACCAACCTTTCTCCACGCCCTATGCGGCTTTGGTAGGTTCGCGAAATAGTAATTACTCTATCACCAATATTAAACAAAATGGTACGTCCTTCGCCTTAGATTTCAGGTATTATTTTGAACCTAAAAAGGAAAAGCCAAAACGCAAGGATAAATTTTAGGTTACCAACACCCCTTGGTGATAAAAGTTAATTTAAATAAATTGGGCTAATCATAAAATAATATCTTTGGCAGCTAATAAATTATCGAAATGGGAAATAATCTTTTAAAAGGAAAAAGAGGAATTATATTTGGAGCACTGGATGAAAGCTCTATTGCTTGGAAAACAGCAGAAAAGGCCCACGAAGAGGGAGCCAAATTTGTTTTAACTAATGCCCCAATTGCGATGAGAATGGGAGCGTTAGATAAACTGGCTGCCGACACAAATTCTCAAATCATATCTGCTGATGCAACTAGCATGGAAGATTTGGAAAAACTTATTTCGGAATCGGTAGAAATTCTTGGAGGACCATTAGATTTTATTCTACACTCTATAGGAATGTCTCCAAACGTAAGAAAAGGAAAACATTACACAGATGTAAATTACGACTGGTTCCACAAAACCCTAGATGTATCTGCAATGTCGCTACACCGGGTGTTACAAACGGCTTATAAAATGGATGCAATGGCTGAATGGGGATCTATCATCAGTTTATCCTTTGTGGCCTCACAAAGAGCATTCCCAGGTTACAATGATATGGCAGATGCTAAATCATTAATGGAATCTATTACACGAAACTTTGGTTACCAATATGGAAATTCGAAGAACGTACGTGTAAATACTATTTCACAATCTCCGACTTTAACTACCGCAGGAAAAGGGGTTGGTGGTTTTGATCAATTCATCAACTTTGCCGAAGATATTTCTCCATTAGGAAATGCTTCTGCAGAACAATGTGCCGATTACACGGTTATGATGTTCTCTGACTATACCAAAATGGTAACTATGCAAAACTTATTTCATGACGGAGGTTTCTCTTTTACTGGAATTAGTGAAAAAGTAATGACTAAATACGGGATGTAATCCGTTTTAAAATACATAATTTTAAGGGGTGGTTTTCCACCCCTTTTTTTATGAACATCATTTTATGAGTCGACTAAAAACAGCTTTTCAATACCTACAACACCAGATAAAGGGTTTCAATAGGCATGGAGTACACTCTCCTTTTGTATATGATTTTTTAGAAAATGTATTGTACAAAGATGCGAAGCCCCCAAAATTTGATGAATTGGTGAATCAACGAAAAAAACTTTTTAATGATACTCGAAAAATCAAAATAACGGACCTAGGAGCAGGATCTAAAATCAATACAAGCACAAGTCGATTGGTCAAAGATGTGGCCAAAAACTCGTCTAAACAGCCAAAGTACGGAAGATTATTTCATCGAATAGTTCGTTTTTATAAAATTGGAAATGTTATTGAATTAGGTACATCATTAGGTTTAAGTACCATCTATTTTGCGTGTGATAATCCAAAGGTAAACGTAACCACACTAGAAGGCTGTCCAGAAACCTTGAAAATTGCGCAAGAAAATTTTGATTTTTTAGCGTTTTCTAATATAAAAACAGTTTTGGGTGATTTTAAAACCACCCTACCCCGGGTACTTCACAAAGAGGAAGTTCCAGAGCTCATTTTTTTTGACGGGAATCATCAAGAACAAGCCACATTGGAATACTTCCACCAGGCCTTAAAAACGGTATCCAGTACAAGTATTTATATTTTCGATGATATTCATTGGTCAACAGGTATGACCAATGCCTGGAACAAAATAAAAGGCCACCCCCAAACGGTGGTGACCTTAGATTTATTCTTTGTCGGAATTGTCTTTTTTGACCAAAGACTTACACCTCAGGATTTTAATATCCGCTTTTAGTTCTTTTCAGACTTATCCGTATTTTCATTTCGTTTTTCATACTTCTCAATGAAATCTTCTAGTTGTTCGGCATTTAATTTTTTTGCGATAATTTTTTTATTCTCATCTAATAAGTATAATTGTGGGGTAGAATAAACATCCCAGTAATCCCTGAAATTTAAACTATTCAATGTAGTCTTTCCATTCAATATTAACTGCTGTGCATTTTTATTAATGGTAGGATTATCAGAAACATTAATCCATTCATATCCCTTTTCCTTTACAAACTTGACCCAGTCTTCATTTTCAAATTGATTTCCTACGGCAAAAATTTCTATTCCTTTCGATTTATTGGCCTTGTAAAATGTAACCAATTTCGGCATTTCCTTTTTGCAATGTCCACAATTTGGATCCCAAAAGAAAACCACCGTGTACTTAGCCTTCACCTCATTTAAAGAAACCCAATTAGAATCCATATCCATCAATGTAAGGTTATCCGCTTTAACACCTAAAACAAGATTTTTTCGGGTATTATATAATTTCATAATATCCACTAATTGTTCATCTGATAACCACCAAGCTTTTCCTTTAGAGTAATAATTATCCGCTATGCAAACAAAAACAGCATCCATACCCATGATTTCAGATTTCTCATAATGGTTGGTACCGAATTGAACAATATACTTATACATTAAACTTGAATCCGCTACTTGACTCGTTAAATAATTAATGGCTTTACAAATAGAGTCCGGAGTTTGCGCAGTTAACTTAGTTAAATACGTTTCAATTTTTTGATTAATAACCGGGGTACGGATCAAGCGGTCATCCCTTAAATCTACATTATCCAAATAATGGTCATGGTAATATCGAAAACGTTTTACATCATCTAACGAGCCATCTTCCTTTTCGAATTCAGGAACATTAATCTCATCTGAGGTTTTTAAAACCTTTGCGGCAAATAAATCCTCATTTTTCGTTAAATAACCCGCCTTATATTTCTCGGCTTTCGTTTGAGCAACCTTTATTTCTGCGTCAATTTTTTCAACATTCGCTCCCTCTGCTTTCTTTTTTGCATTCAGGTCGGTCATCTTTTTTTGCATTTGAGTAACAAACTCCAAATACTCATAAAAGGCTTTATTTTCATCGGATACCTTTACCACCATATTGGCTTCAGGTTGAACCAATTTAGTTTCCATAACAATTTTGGATTCATTTACAACCACCTGAAAATAGGTCTGATTATCGGGGAAAATAACCGCATAAATTCCCCCAGGTTTCGTTTCATCCCCCACAAATCTAGCGATACCATTTGCATCAACATTTGTGGTGTCATTGTAATATAACTTTCCACCAAAGTAATTTGCCAAGTAAACGGTTGTATCTGAAAGACCCGAAATTTTGAAGGTAAAGTCATGTTGAGCAAATGCCCCCAAAGCGAAAGAAAAAGCGAAAATGGACAGTAAGATTTTTTTCATGTTGGTATTTTATATTTTTCAGTTACAAACTTAATTTGTTATTGCTATTGACTCCAAAAATGTAGATAAAATATCGGTCAATTTTGGCTTAACAATTCTTTAACAGCAAAAAAAAAGTTAAATTTTATTGAGGTAACTATTATCTCCAAATTTACGTCAATAGCATATTATATTTGTACCAATTCGTCTTGTAACTTTCTCACTGAACATTAAGAAGTACTAATACTTAAAAGTCATGAAAATATATATCAAATTCGCCATCGCTATTCTAAGCATTTTGTGTTTTCATAGCTGTAAGGACTCCGATCCAGGACCATGTCCGGTAATTCCAAAAGAGCCCATTACACTCACCATCGATCAACTTTATGATGGCCAAGAATTAGAGTTTCATAAAATCTACCAAAGCACTCAATCCAACGACTTTTGGTTTACCAATAGCAAATTTTACCTTTCCAATATTGTCGCTGTAAAGGCGGATGGATCTAAAAAATTAATTGCCGATGTAGCCTTTATTAATTTTGTTCCCGAATCAAAATCAGTTACCATCCAAGGGGATATTGAAGAAGGTAGTTATACCGCTATTGAATTTGACCTAGGTGTTCGTCAGGACCTAAATGCTCAAGATCCAGCCACCTACAACTCTGATCATCCTTTAAGTATTTCAAAAGCCATGTATTGGACTTGGTCCACGCAGTATATTTTTTCGAAAACTGATGGATATAATATCGTTGGAACCGATACCACCACGTTTTTTATTCATACTGGAACGGAAGATTTGTATCGACCAGGAATAAGTGTATCCCGTATATTCACAGTTGGTACAGGCGGAACAGATGTATCTATTAATTTTGATTTGCACACTTTGTTAAACCAGCCAGATTATACTTTTGATCTCGTGGAAGATGGACAAAGTCATACATTAGACAATCTTCCTTTAGCCGTACATTACATGGATAACTTTACCCATGCATTTAACTAAATGGGTTGCTGTATTTGGAGTTTCAATCCTTCTCTGCTCCTGCTTTAAGTAAAAGAAACCAATGGGTGAATAAGTTGTTGGCACACATGGCGGTTTTGGATTTAGAAATACTCCTTCATTCGTAAATACGGCATACAAATCATTCCTACATTCAGATGGAGGAATAAGATATTTAGAGCTCCAAATTTTATCCCCCATTAGTCCCCCCTAAGAAACGGGAAATGATTTTAATGCTATTAAAAAACTCCTTAAATCAGAAAGTCAATATATTACCGCACTCTATATGCATAATGAGTCGTTATCTCGTCTTAGAGACATTATTCATTTTCAGAAACGGGAGGAAGTTCGCATCCCAATAAAAGCAAAATGGATCCAACCCTTTACTCTATTAGAAAAAGAAAGCATAGCACTTATTTGGTTCCTTAAATCTCTTACCGATGAACAATAGTAAAATTAAGGCATAAAAAAAGGTCAACCGATTGGTTGACCTTTAGAATATAAAAAAAATTTATACCTATGCCTTTTTTACGTTCACAGCGTTTAATCCTTTTCTACCTTCAGTTAGTTCGAACTCAACATCGTCATCTTCTCTGACTTCATCGATTAAACCTGATACGTGTACGAAATACTCTTTGTTAGATTCTTCGTCAACAATGAAACCAAAACCTTTGGTGTCATTGAAAAATTTTACTTTTCCTTTGTTCATTATAATTGTATTAAAAAGCAAATTTAATCTTTAAATCGATGCAGACAGAATTTTAGCAAAAAAAAAAAATAATATAACTTAAAGATCCTCAACACCCTAGGTTTGTCCTCGAAAAACTATCTTGAAGTTTGGGTCATATCCTCAGCAACCACTAAAATATAATCACCCATTTCAGCATATTCTTCCTTAAATTCTAATTCTCCGGACCCCGAAACACTACTAATTGTGATTACCTCTAAGCCTGATTTTGCATTTTTCAAATACCAGTAAATCCCCCCGTAATGAGCGGAATGAAAATCACCTTGGAAATGAATAAATGGCGTTTTCTTTTCCAAGTTCTTCAAAATAAAATGGGCCATCGTTGCATCTTTAACCGATTGTGCTTTAGCCATTTTCATGGCTCCCGGACCTCCTTTACCATGACCAAAATCCATTTCCATCATTTTCATTACACTGGGGTTGGTGGTATCAAAAACCATAGGTAACGGCATCATTAACTTCTTCGCCTCTTCCGATAAATCCTCCAATCCTTCAAAACCTTTTTTATTCACCACTGCGGCATACCTTCTTGGGATATTCGTAGCGACAAAATTCAATTTGTTGGTATACGCAAATTCCAATAATGGCTTATAATCTGTTTTATAATTATCCCATAATCTTGCCTCTTTCTCAAAGTCCTTTTGACGAATAACCCCGGCAAAATACTCGTTAATTAAAAGCTGATTATCCGATTCGAACATCTCCGCTCCTAAGGTTAATTTTCCAGTTTCAGCAAATAATGCTTGGGTTACTTTTAATTGTATCCAATGAATAATAGGATCGGTATGCTGTTCTCCAAATAAGATAACGTCTGATTTTTTAACCTTCCCTACGATATCGGAAACTCGCACTTCTTTTCCTTTTTTATTATAGATTTTATAAGCTACCTGAGCATATGAAAATTGCACCATAACCAATAATATGGCTAATAGACTTATTCTTGTTTTCATTCTTTTACTTTGTGAAATGAGAAATTAATTGAACCCCAACCAGTAATGCAACAGCAATAAGTAAAATTACTAAAGTGGCTTTATTATTTTTCACGGATTATTTTTTATTCTTTTTTGATTTCGATTTTTTCTTCTTCCTTTTTCGATCCTTTTTTGTAAGCTCATGTTCTACTTTAGGTGCTCTAGGGAACAGGTTATTCTCTAGATTTACATCGGCCAACATCATTTGAGGATCTAGGGTGATAGAAGCTATTTCACGTATTGAAAACCCTACGTTAAAACTATATTCGGGTTGTACCCAAATCCAAGAATTTAAGGTTTCAGAATCCGTGGTTTTCCCGCCTCGCATTTGTCTTAGCGGAATGTAAATAGAATGAGTTTCTCCATTTTTCAACTTAATTTCCAAATCAATGGGCATTGGAAAATCAGATTCATTTCTCAAAGTCACTACCGTTTTCCCTTCCACTTCCGCATAAGCTACCGAATAATCAATTCGATGTAAGGTATTTACCCAATGCTCAAAAAACCAATCTAACTCCATGTCAGATTCCAACTCCATAATTCTCAATAGATCATTAGGTGTTGGATGTTTAAATTTCCATTCCTCAAAATACCGAAGTATCGCCCGGTAATAGGTTTCATCTCCTACAATATAACGTAACATGTTCTGGGTAACAGCCCCTTTGGAATAGGCACTAATACTATACACACGATTATAATTATACAAATCACCAGGGGTGGCTAATGGCTCATCCTTATCGCCCCATCTGGTGGCCAATGCCCGGTAATTTTTATACGAGCTTTCTAAAAAACCAACACCATTTAAAGAATCTAACTTGTCCATCGCAAATTCCTCGGCATATGTGGTCATGCCTTCATCCATCCAAGGAAATCTGTACTCATTGGTTCCCAAAACACCATAGTACCAATTATGAATACTCTCATGGGTAATTAAACCCAACATGCTATGACGAGTACCGTGACCTCTGACCATGGTACACATTGGATATTCCATACCTCCATCACCTCCTTGGATCACCGAAAAATCGGAATAGGGATACCTTCCAAAAGTAGTATTAGTGATTTTAAACATTTCTACCACATCCGACTGAATATCTTTCCATTGTTGGGCTAAAGTATCCGTTTGGTAAAAGAAATGTAACTGTAAACTATCATCTACCGCAATGACATCATGTTGGTAATCCGGATCTGCAGCCCATCCAAAATCGTGTACATTTTCTGCTCTAAAATGCCATTCTAATTTCTCTTGACCCGAATTAGCTGAACCATATCCGTGTCCTACTTCTTCTGGGTTTAATACCACACCTGTTCCTGCAATCACATAGCTAGAATCCATGGTAATTGTGACGTCAAAGTCGCCCCATACCCCATAAAACTCTCTACCTACATATTCATTCGCATGCCATCCATCTTTGTCGTATTCCGCTAACTTAGGATACCATTGAGTCATGGTATATTCAATACCTTCCATGTTATCTCTCCCGGAACGTCTAATTTGTTTGGGTACCTGTGAAACAAACTCCATTTTAAATACGGTCGATTCATTAGGCGCAATAGGCTGAGCTAAAACCGCTGTTAAAATGGTTCCTTCAATAGTGAATCCCACTTTCTTACCGTCCTGCATCAGTGATTTAACATCCTGAAAACCAATTTCATTCGCAGTCAATTTTGAAATACGATCTTTCACTCTACGATCCGGATCTGCAATTGTACGACTTCTTACATCCATCATACTCCCGGGTTGAAACGCATTGAAATACAAATGATAATAAACCTTATAAAGGGTATCCGGTGAATTATTAGTATACGTTAACTCCTGTTTTCCAATTACCTGATGGTTATTTGTATTCAGTTCAACGGTCATGACGTACGACACTTTTTGTTGCCAATACGATTGCGCCACTGCCGTTTGAAAAAGACTAAAAAAAGCCAAAGCGGCTAGACAAATTTTCTGCATAATTGAATTTTTATTTGGGTGCCGAAGATAGAATTTTAAAGCAGGTTGTAAACTCCGTTGGTGTAAAAGAAGTCACTTATTTAAGTCTCAATATGAGATCTTTCTTATACCGTAAATAAACTCATCGAAAAACTTTCCATTTTTGAAAAATGTACCTTTAATAAACGCCTCTTGTTGGAAACCAGCCTTTTCTAATACACGTTTAGAGCCTTCATTATAGCCATAAGGGCGACCAAAAATCCGAACAATATCAAAAGTTTCAAATCCATACCCCACCATTAATCCAATGGCTTGGGTCATGATACCCTTCCCCCAGAATGGCTCCCCTAACCAGTAGCCCAACTCCATGTTCTTTGCATATACATCCTCTTGTTTATGCAAACCAATTCCACCCACCACCGTTTCATCGATAGTAATGGCCATAATTTGAATTGGATCATGATTCGAAGCCATTTCAATAAAGCTTTTGGCGTGTTCTTTCGTATATGGGTAAGGAAACCCATTGGTCAAATTATCCGATATATTTTTATTGTTCGCATAGTGTCTTAAACTCTCTGCATCACTTTCTTTAAATGGTCTTAATTGGAAGTTCATTTTGATCGTATATGTGCTCAAAAATAAAATTTAATTTCCGCTTCAAAACGTATTCTATTCGACTCCCATTAAAAACACCAAATATCACTTTGTACTACCTATAATCGTGTTACTTTTGAGAACTTCAAAATTGCGAATATGAGTTCAAATGTTTCCAACCGGGTAAAAAACCTAAGTGAGTCAGCAACCCTTGCTATGGCTGCAAAAAGCCGTGAATTAAAAGCACAGGGACTAGATATTATTAGCCTAAGTTTAGGGGAACCTGACTTTGACACTCCCGACTTTATAAAGGAAGCGGCAAAGGAAGCCATTGAAAACAATTTCACTCATTACCCACCAGTAAACGGTTATCAAGATGTTCGAGAGGCTATTTCCTTAAAATTTAAAAGAGATAACAATCTGGATTATCCACCGGAGAATATTTTGATTTCTACAGGAGCTAAACAATCCTTAATGAATGTGTTTTTGAGTTTGGTAAATCCAGGGGATGAAGTTCTTTTACCTGCACCTTTTTGGGTAAGTTATTCCGCCATGGCTGAATTTTCGGGGGCCAAGCAAATTATTATTGAAACTTCTATTGAATCGGATTTTAAAATAACTCCGGATCAATTAAGGGCCAACCTAACAGCCAATAGTAAATTAATGGTTTTTAGTTCTCCTTGTAACCCTAGCGGAAGCGTGTATTTAAGGGAAGAATTAGAAGCTTTAGCGGATGTTATTGCGGAATACGAAAACTTATATGTGATTTCGGATGAAATCTACGAACATATCAATTTTACCGGACAACATGCCAGTATAGGGACCATTGAAAAAATTAAAGACCGGGTGATTACCGTGAATGGTTTGGCCAAGGGTTTTGCGATGACAGGATGGAGATTAGGATATATTGGTGCCCCTCAATGGATTATTAAGGCGGCTTCAAAAATTCAAGGCCAATTTACATCTGGTGCAAATACCATTGCTCAAAAAGCAGCCAAAGCAGCCGTTTTAGCAGATCCTTCCGTAACTCACGAAATGAGAGACACCTTTTTGAGAAGGAGAAATTTAATCCTTCGGGAACTAAATACAATTGCGGGTTTGAAAGTGAATGTTCCGCAAGGTGCCTTTTACGTTTTCCCAGATATTTCCAGTTATTTTGGCAAATCAAGTCAAGAGGGCATCATACATAATGCAACGGAATTGTGCATCTATTTATTATCTGAGGCCAAAGTGGCCTTGGTTACTGGAGATGCTTTTGGGAACCCCAATTGCTTACGTATAAGTTACGCTACCAGTGATGAAATTTTATTGGATGCCTGTAATAGAATAAAAACAGCACTTCAAAAACTATACTAGTGAATCCGCAATTAATCAATCAAGTATTCGAATCATTTACTTCGCTCAACGCTTTGGTTATTGGGGATGTAATGATCGACTCTTATCTTTTTGGTAACGTAGATAGAATTTCACCAGAAGCACCGGTACCGGTGGTTTCAGTAACGGAGAAGGACCATCGTTTAGGGGGAGCTGCTAATGTAGCTCTAAACATAAAAGCATTGGGAGCCAACCCTATTTTATGTTGTGTAGTAGGACAGGATCATAATGCGACTGTCTTCCATTCTTTAATGAGTGCGCATGATTTAAGTACGGTAGGGGTTCATAAGGATGCTTCCCGACCCACTACTGTTAAAACCCGTGTGATTAGTAATAACCAACAAATGCTTCGTATTGATGAAGAGGATGCCTCCAATTTGAACGAAAATGTAGTGAATGAAATGATTAAAAAAATTCATCATTTACTAGATACCATGAAAATTGATGTCATCATTTTTGAGGATTATGATAAAGGATTAATATCTTCAAAATTAATAGAATCTGTCGTTGTCAAAGCAAATACCCTAAATATCCCGACTACTGTAGACCCGAAGAAACGGAATTTTTTAGACTATAAAAATGTATCCTTATTCAAACCCAATTTAAAGGAGTTAAGAGAAGGCCTAAATATTCATGTTGATCCTTCTGACATGGATAGTCTTCAAACAGGAATTGATTTGTTAAGAACCCAATTAGGATGTAAAGATGCTTTAGTTACACTTTCTGAATATGGGATGTTTGTTACCCAGGGTCATCTTCACGAAATTGTTCCTGCACACATCCGGAATATTGCAGATGTATCAGGTGCGGGAGACACCGTTATTTCCGTTGCTTCGTTAGCAATTGCAGCAGGCATGGATACCATTTTCGCTACGAAACTGGCCAATTTAGCGGGGGGAATGGTTTGCGAAAAAGTAGGTGTTGTTCCCATTGATGGTAATTTACTAAAATCGGAAGCATTACGCTTAGCCTAAAAGCAGAAAAAGTTCCACCTCCCGGTGAAACTTCATCTTTTCTTTACCCTGCTACGAGAATTATAAATATTTTAAGTATAGACGAGGCGGAAAGAGGTATTTCACTCTTCCCATCCTACTTTACTATCAACTCTTTAAGTTGTACAATTTTATTTGTATTAATTAATTCCTGGCCTTTGTAGATATTAATTACATATTCTCCTTTAGGCATATTTTCTAAATTAAAGTTATCACCGGCAACATTTGAGCCAAAAACTTTATCTCCTTCCCAATTCAATACTTCCACGGTAATCACACTTTTATCGGTAGTTAGCGTATTCACTTCTGTCGCATTAATTATTTCGTTACCGCTATTAACCTGGATGGTATATCTACCTGCAGGCATCGATTTTAAATCGAAATTTAATGCAGGATCTTCCACAGTCACCACATCTTTAAAGTCTACAGAACCATTGATATCAATAACTTCAATATTCATGGTGGATGCGATTTCGGTGGCACTTTTAAGGTCTCCCTTTTTAATTTCACCTGCAAAGGTAACAGCGGCACTCATATTTAAAACGGACATTAACATGAATGCCACTAGCGAAAATTTGGATGTATTTTTCATAACGTTTGATTTATATAATTTGATTGTTTTTTTGTTTTTGATAGAACAAACATACCGTGCTAAATCAGCTTACGAAATCAAAAAATATACGAACTACATTATAGGTTATTTGAATTACACATTAGGGTATTTGATTTGCAAAGGGCTATTTTGAATTACGCAAAATTCAACTTAATATGGATCCACATCAATAATCACTTGGACTCCTGAATTGACTTTATTCTGTTTGAAGACAACCATATGGTCCACCAACATATTCTTCACCCTATTAATAGAGGCGGCATTTTCCACCTTTACAAATATTTGATTAATATACCTATTACGAACACGCGGAACTCCCGGGAACTCTGGACCTAGAACCCGACTTCCAAAGGAGCTTTGAAGGGCATCTACAAATAACTGAGCCGAATCGGTGAGTTTTTCCTTGTTGGCATGTTTAAGAATCACCCGAATTAATCTTTGATAGGGAGGATAACCAAATTCTTCCCGTTGAATCAACTCTCGATGATACATACCTTCGTAATCACCCGCCACTACTTGCTGAATAATAGGATGCTCAGGTTGATATGTTTGAATAATTACTAAACCTTGTTTTGAACTTCTACCTGCCCTTCCCGCTACTTGCGACATGAGTTGATAGCTTCGTTCATGGGCTCTAAAATCTTGAAAGTTTAACGATTGATCTGCATTCAAAACACCCACCAAACTTACATTTTCAAAATCAAGACCTTTGGTTACCATTTGAGTACCCACCAGAATATCAATTTTCTTATCCTCAAAATCAGAAATAATATTTTGATAGGCATTTTTAGAACGTGTGGTTTCTAGATCCATACGCCCTACTTTGGCATCTGGAAAAATTAAAGACATATCTTCCTCAATTTTCTCAGTACCGAATCCACTTAATTCCACCTCATGTGAACCACAGGCCTCACACTTCTTTACAATATGTCGTTCAAATCCACAGTAATGACATTTTAAACGGTTCAAGTATTTATGATATGTTAATCCCACATCGCAACGGGTACAATAAGGGCTCCATCCACAAGTCTTACATGCTATATAGGGAGAAAAACCTCTTCTATTTTGAAATAGGATGATTTGTTCTTTTCTATCTAATGCACCTTTTATTTCCTCCATTAATTGAGAGGAAAAATGACCCTGCATTTGTTTCTTTTTATGCGCCTTTGCTAAATCAGCAATCACAATTTTCGGCATTTTCACCCCACCAAATCGTTCGGTCATAGACACCAATCCATATTTACCTGCCAGTGCATTATTCATGGTTTCAATAGCCGGTGTAGCTGATCCCATTAACACCTTGGCTCCAAAAATCTTGGATAAAACTACCGCAGAATCACGTGCATTATACCTAGGAGAAGGTTCAAATTGTTTGAAACTAGAATCATGTTCTTCATCAATAATGATCAACCCCAAATTTTCGAACGGAAGAAACAGTGCCGATCGTGCTCCTAAAATTATATCATAGCCCTTCGGGCTCATTTGTCTATTCCAAATTTCAACCCGTTCATTCTGATTAAATCGAGAATGATACACCCCCACCTGATCCCCAAAATACTTTCGTAAGCGATTAATGATTTGAGTGGTTAATGCAATTTCGGGCAATAAGTACAATACCTTTTTACCTTTTGCCAAGGTATCTTCAATTTGTTTGACATATACCTCTGTCTTTCCGGAAGAAGTTACTCCATATAGTAAAACCACATCTTTAGTTTCAAAATTAGATTGAACTTCTTCTAAAGCTGTTTGTTGACTTGGACTTAAAACAAGGTCTTTCCCTTTTTCATCAGAGAAATCACCCAAACGCCCAATTATCACCTCTTGAATGCTGAAAACCCCTTTCTTTTCTAACGATTTAAGTTGTACCGAAGAAGCGCCACTCGCATCCAATAATACCTTTTGCTTCACTGCAGATTCCTCCCCGCTAAACATTTGACTCAATTCAATGTACTTCATCAAAATGGCAAATTGCTTTGGGGCATTTAGGAGTTCATCAAAAAGAGCTTTCATTTTTACCTCCTCTTGATAAACGGAGTTTAGCTTAACATACTTTTCCTTTTTAGGTTTAAACTTCGTTTTTATTTCTTCTAAAACCACAATTACTTGGCGTTCAAGAAGCATTTTCACAATTGGATAAACCCCTTTTTTATTTAAAATTTTAGATATTTCATCTAAACTGAGTACCTGGTTAATTTCCAAAGCCTCAAATACCAAAAACTCATCATCGGTTAAAATGGATGGATCAATAGTGACATCTACATTTAATAAAACTTGAGTTTCACTACTTAATTTTAATCCACTAGGTAATGCCGCACTCATGACATCACCCGGATGGCACATGTAATACTCTCTAATCCAGTCCCAAAGTTTTAGCTGATTTTCATTTACCACCGGTTTATCATCCAATACCATTTGAATATCCTTGGCCATATAAGCCTTAGGCGGGTTTGAATGTACTCGGTATATAATGGCACTATACAATTTTGACTTCCCAAATTGAACCACTACTCTAAAACCAATATCCAATTGATCTTTTAGGTCATCCGGAACATGGTAGGTATACATGTTAGGTACTCCTAGTGGAAGAATGACATCAATATACGTTTCAGAAAATAGCACTACAGTAATTGTAAGTTGGATATAACACTCTATAGAGAATGTTTAAAATTCGATTATTTAAAAAATCTTCCTAAAAAAGAAGGTAGGTATTTCAATACGGTTTGTTTCGCAATTCTTTGCGTTTCCATGGTTATCGTTTCTGCAATTTTCTCCGCAGAAAGATTCCTATTGAGATGAAGGATACTCGATTCAAATTCAATTTTCTTCAAATCCTTCATATATCGCTTTTGCAATTTAAGACGATTTAAATCGTCAAGTGTTTTCACCTCTGTTAACTGTTTGACCTTTTTCACTCGTTACTTCTTAAAATGAAACGTTTAAATATCATCCTCTTTGTCATCCTCCAAACCGAGGTCGTTACTGGTTTCTTCAATAGCTTCGGTTAAAGCCGCAATTATGGGGTTTACGATCCATTTCACCCGATTAGACCAGATGACCCATCCCCCTAAACCATATAAAATGGCTACGGCCAAAAAACCTACAGAATTATGATTTGATAATTCTCCAATGAACTGAGCCAATGCTAAACTTGAAAAGAAAATCACCATGAAACCTGTAAAAGCCAAAATTCCATTTGAAATAGATTTGGAAAGTAAGAACACCAATTTATCGAATGCCACAAATTGGTAATAATCCAAATGTGCATTGACTAATTCAATTAGTTTATTGGCAGACTCCCGAATGGAATCTGAAATATTTGCAAAACTCATAGTGTCCGTTTATAAAAAAAATTAAGCCGGAGCTGAATTGACTTTATCCCTTAGTTCTTGAGCCGTTTCGGCCACTTTAGCCTTAAGCTCTTCGGCTGTTTCTTGTACACCTGATTCCGCCACTTTAGTTCGTAACTCATTGGTTAAATTGGAAACCTTTGATTTTAATTTTTCAATCTCAATTTGATATTGTTTATCAATTTCGTCTCCTAAATCGGCCGCCTTATTCTTTATGCTTTCTCTTGTTTTTTCTCCCATCTCTGGAGCAAATAAAACACCTGCTACTACCCCTGCTGCGAATCCTGCTGTTAGGGTTACTAATAATTTATTCATGTCATTCATAGCGTACAAATTTAGATCGTACACAAATTTACGATTTATAAATGAAGAAAGATTCAGAAATAGAAACAACCTACATTAGAAATAAAAAAACTTTTAGGGCTGCCTGATAAGGGGATAAAATAGAATATTTTTGTACCCATAAAATTGGATCAATGCTATCATTTACGGAAGAAAATTACCTCAAAACTATCTTTTCCCTTATTGAAAATAATAAGGGAACGGCCTCTACCAATGAAATAGCCATAAAGATCAAAACCAAGGCTCCCACGGTTACAGATATGCTGAAAAGGTTATCTACCAAAAAATTAATTATTTACAAACCTTACCAAGGGGTTCATTTTACAGATGAAGGATTAAGTGTAGCCCTTAATTTGGTCCGAAAACATAGGATTTGGGAAACATTCCTAGTAAAAAAATTGGGTTTTGGTTGGGGAGAAGTTCATGAAATTGCCGAAGAATTAGAACATGTAAAAAGTGAAGAGCTAATCAATAAACTAGATGAGTTCCTAGGTTTCCCTAAATTCGATCCCCATGGAGACCCTATTCCAGATAGTGCGGGTAGATTAGAGTTTCATAAAGATGTAACCATTGCTAATCTAGGGTTAAACCACTTTGGACTCATTGTAGGATTAAAAGATACCTCCTCTGATTTTTTAAATTATTTAGTAAAATCCGGTCTGACCTTAGGACAATCTGTAGGGGTAAAAGACATCAACGATTTTGATGGATCCATTGATATCATCATAGGATCTACGAGTCCATTAACCGTTTCGAACGAGGTGGCTAAAAATATTTTCATTAAAAAGCTTTCTAGATAATTATGTCAGATATTATAATAAAGAATAAAAAAGCGTCTCATGAATACGAGTTTATTGAGAAGTTTACCGCAGGCATGGTTCTACAGGGCACGGAAATAAAATCTATCCGTCAAGGAAAGGCCAGTATAATGGAAGCATACTGCACCATTACCGATGGGGAATTGTTTGTCATCAACATGCACATCACCGAATACGACAAAGGAGGTTTTGTAAATCATGAACCCAACCGAGTACGAAAGCTATTACTCAACAAATCGGAGATAGGCCGACTTACAAAAAAACTAAAAGACCAAGGATTAACGATTGTTCCTACTCGATTGTTTATTTCTCAGAGTGGGTATGCGAAAATGAACATTGCTCTTTCCCGAGGGAAAAAACTATATGATAAACGAGAATCTTTAAAACAACAAGATAGTAAAAGGGATATAGACCGTGCAATGAGACGAAATTAGGTCAAAAAAAGCCCTATTTCATCCCTTATGACAATATCCTTAATAACTTATTTTATTCGTAGTCTTTTTTACATTTTACTCATGTATATTGCGCCATCTTAAAATTTAAGGATGAGCAGACCAGTAGTGAAATTCAACACCAAAGACAACCCCGAGTTTTTCTCGGTATTAAGAAAACGTGTAAACCAACATTTCAAAGATAAAAACATCTCAAAACTGGCAAATACAGAGATGAAAATCAAGACGATTTTCATGATTTGCTTGTATTTTACACCACTCGTATTAATGTATGCCCAAGTTTTTCCTTCGACAGCAGGTACTTTCATGTTATGGGCCATTATGGGATTAGGTATGTCAGGTATTGGACTATGTATTATGCACGATGCCAACCATGGATCCTATTCTAAATCAAAATGGGTGAATGAAAGCCTTGGCTTTCTAATTAACTTTTTAGGTGCCTATCACGGGAATTGGAAAATCCAGCACAATGTACTTCACCATTCCTTTACCAATATTGCAGATCATGATGAAGATATAGATAATCCTATTATGAGATTCTCCCCTAAACAAGAACGAAAAAAAGGGTATAAGTACCAGGTTTTTTATGCGCCATTTCTTTATGCCATTATGACTATTTATTGGTTTATCAGTAAGGATTTTGAACGTGTTTTTAGATACGAGAATAAGGAGCTTTTAGGCACACAAAATTTAACCAAAAATAAAGCGTTGGCTATTATCGCTTTCCATAAAATTTGGTACATTTTTCTTACCTTATTAATTCCTATTTATATTTCTGAAGTGCCTTGGTGGCAAATGGTTCTTGGTTTTATCATGATGCATGCTATAACAGGAGTTTGTTTGGCCTTGATATTCCAACCAGCTCATGTGATTTGTGAAACTAACTTTTACGAAATAGATAAGAACGGTTCTGTTGAGAATAACTGGGCAATTCATCAATTGGAAACCACGGCAAATTTTGCCAATGGCGCACGTATTTTCTCTTGGTTTATTGGCGGATTAAACAATCAGATTGAACATCATTTATTCCCCAAAATTAGTCATGTACATTACCGTGATTTATCGCCAATCGTAAAGAAAACGGCCTTAGAATATGGGATTCCATATCACCAACACAAAACGTTTTTTGATGCTGTTAAAAGCCATTTCACTATGCTAAACCAACTCGGTACAGGTAGTTACGATGTGAAATTGGCCCCTAAACAAGCCTGATGTTTTAAAAGGAAAATAGGAACAACCTCTTTATCTTCATAGCTTTGGAGATAAAGAGGTTGTTCAAAATCTGACTATTTATTATACTTCACTCCTTGAAGTTGCTATCTTGTACTGGGAAGCCTCTTTAAATTCATTTTGGTTATGAAATGTTTTTTGTAGAAAATAGATAACTTAACTGTCCCATTGGAAATCCCAGGATCAATTCAGATCCCATTCTAGGCCTTAATTTCGATACCAGCAATAATAGAATTTCAATTCAATCTCATATACATAGGGACTTCCAGTATTCCATTTATCAATTAGAGTGTTTTTTAGTGTTTTGGGTTGGTTACAAGCCTATTGAAATCACCTACTGTTTCATCCACCGTGTAAAGACATGGGATTCCAGTAGCCATCCCGTACCTGCTCCCAAAGTATAACTTACCATATCACTCCACAAAAAACCCGACCCTAGCACTAATGCACCTAAGCGAGACTTGCGTATGGCGTTGATCCAAGCTGCGTCATAGAGTTGAAAGACTTCTATAGCATAACAGATGCTGACACTCAATATAGCCACTTTTAGGGGCTTCTGAAAAGGGAACAGAAAAGCGACTATAAAGTACATCATTGTGGCATATAGGTAATCCCCCAAATAGGGATAAATAAATGCTGGAACACTGGCCGTTCGTGACCCTAAACCCAATCCAATTATGGTTATGATAAAAAGGAAGTAATACCATCTATTTCTTTGCATAGCAACGAAAAAAAGCCTTTTCGGTGGACCTGAAAAGGCTTTTAGCAATAATTAACCAAAAGCACTTAGAATTGGATTCCTACATTCAATTGCAAAGCACCAAATCCCCAAATATCATCTCCTATATCGGAGACCTCTACCCGAGTATGAAACATTTGATAATTCCCTTCAAAGTAAAACGCCATGGCTTTCTCTTTAAAGGGTTTGAACTCGTAACCTGCACCTACCCCAACTTCGTTTCCAATACCAAATTGGTGAAAAAAGTCTTGTTCATTTTTAGCATTGATGTATCGGTTTTTAGTCAATACCGAACCTACGCCTACTTCTGCACGAACATACATGTCTAATTGCTCTATTGGATAGTATTTGACCAATAAACCCAAATTAACAAAATTGAAAAAAAAAGCCTCACCGTACCCACCTTTCGAAGGAGTACTTCCTGTTTGCCCATTACTTACAATAGCACCTAGCCACAAACCTTTCACCACTTTCATTCGTTTTTGAAAACCCATAGTCATGGTAAAACCGGTGTTGGACGGATAATGGCCAACCTCTCTACGAGTACCATCTGGATTTTGAAAATAACTTAGTCCTTGATTTCGTAAATCTTGAGACCGAAGTAACTCCATACCAGATCGGAGTTGTGGGGCCACAAACCCTACGGAAACAAAAACGCGAGTGTCTTTTATGACTTGACTTTGCGCTTGAGTTTGGGTATTAAAAACGGTGATTAATAATCCAATGATTATTTTCTTCATAGAAATTTGATTTGCAATTAAAAAATGCAAATCTGAGTGTTTAAAGAACCTTAAGCGCCTTAATTTATAGATTGAGACCTACAAAATCAAAATTTACACACCTTTTATTTGATCCAAATATTGCTTAGGAGTTAGGTTGGTGTGTTTTTTAAAAATCCGATTTAACGAAGCCTTAGAATTAAAGCCGCTATCCAACCCTAAAGCCAAAATGGTAAAGTTTTTATTGGCCGAGTTATTCAGTAGTTTTTTCAAATACACCACTCGGTAATGATTAATCAAATCGTAAAACGAGCGATTGGATTGCGCATTAATTATTCTAGATACAAAATGGGGGCTCTTATTTAGGCTCAGGGCTAAATCCCTTAAACTTAAGGTAGGATTCAAATACAATTGCTGCTTTTCAATTATCCGTAACATAAACAGCTCAAAATCTCGTTCTTCTTCCGTCAGCATATTTTGGATTTTAACTGAATCCTGTACCGCTATTCGAATATCCATTTCCAATAAACCATTCGAATCCATTACCTGATCAAGGGTATAATGCTGTATACCTTGATAAGTCATTAGGAGTATACCGATAATCAAAACGGCATAAATTATAAAATAAACATCCTTCACGCTAAAGGGGATCCAACCTAGGTTCTGACTTAGGAATAAAATAAATGCAAGAAACATGGCGTACAAATAAATACGTGTAAAACTAGCCAACCACTTTAACTCAATTTCTTCGGTACTTGATAACCCTTGTTTTATACGATAATTAAAAAATTTCAACTGGCGCAAGAGTCGGAACAAAATGACCATAAATAGGATTTGTGAGCCTTTAAATAGTACGTGATACACCCAATGTGGGTTATTGAATTCTAATAAGATCTCACTAGAACTATAAGTATTTAAAATAAAATGATCGGTAATGCTTAATATTAAAAGAAGAAACAAGGGGATAAACAATCCATACCAAATAACTGGTAATTTTTTATTTGAATGCGTAAATTGTAAAGCGTAAAAAATAAAAACAGGAAACAGTAAAAGTGGCATACTGTTTTGAAATATCAGCGTAAAAGAATTCATACTCCAATTCACCAAAACATCCGAAAGGAGAAATAAACCTAAGGCAATATTTAAGGCTATTAACAAATAATCAGCTTTCCCATTATTTGGTTTTCTAAAAAAAAAAAAAATAAAAACCAAAATTAAACCGCCAATGGCCGAATAAATATAATTCATGAGCAATGGAATCTTTAAAGCACTTATTAATTATTGCGGTGCAAATCTAGCGAGTTTGCCTTCATAACAAATCTAAAAGCAGTTTTTAGGATTCTTTTTTTTGTCGCATTATCCCCCCTCTTCTGTAACACCAGTAAAATCTATTACGGACCACCACATCCAACGAATACAAGGAGTCATATTCATTATTTCCGTTTTTTTTTCTTCTTTAGTAAGGGCTACACAAATTGTTTTCTATTTAAATTTTATTTGAAGTAGAACGTACCGGAAGTAAATGTCAAAGTATCGGAATTAAAATACGAAGCTAAAACGACCTCAAACTCCCCTTCCACATGAGCATCTGAGTTGGCTGTGATTCGAACCTCTCCCGAAACATTATTACTCCAAGTGGTGGTACCATCGGAATAAGAAACAGTAATCACATTATCTGCTGCATCAAAGGTTCCTGTAGTGTCTTCGGGCATAAAAATTTGCATACTGGAGTTTATCCCCGTGGCATTGATTTGGCGTGTTCCGCCTGATGTAGCCCAACTGAAAATTTCACCTGACCAGTTTTGGCCGTCCATTTTTGTTGTAATTTCATTCGATACAATTACCGTAGGCTGGGTTTCTTCATGGTCCTCTTTTTTACAAGACCCAAAGACTAAAAGGACCAAAACAGTGCATACTAATAATCGTTTTTTCGTTTTCATAATAAAAGTATTTAACACGCCTAAAACTAGCCCTTTATTCGGGAAAACAAAAAACCAAACAGTCATTATCTCACGTTATGAACTCGACCTCTTTTTCAATTCTTTTTTAATGACTTTATTTCTTTTCAAGTGGCTGAATTTTGCGCAATAAGAGAGAAACATATCTTCGGTTTTTTCATCAACTTTTTGAGTTGTCATCCCTTCCTCTCCATGGAGGACTACCGATATTAAGGATGCCAAATACACCGCAGTTCGGTCACCATCTTTATCCGAATATTTCACAAAGTCGGAACCAATTTCAAAGGTAATTTCGGACCCCGTCATCCAACGCATTAAGAATTGGGTTGCAAAGGCTCTATTCCGTTTTTGATAATCCACATCGTGCTTTAACAGGTAATCGGCACATTCTAAAACGAGTTCTTCGTGTTCTGAATAATCCGAAACTCCCTCCAAAGTGATTTGCGGTAATTTATTAAAATCTTGAGATTTAACACCACTTATAAATAACAAGAAACAAGTAAGAGTCAGTATTTTTTTCATAGGAATAAATTATAGTTACTATAGATCTAGGTTTAAAATTAATCTTTTATTTGGTTTGTGATGTCCCGTTTGAAAGTTTCCCATTCCAAGATTAATCCAGAATAATAGTTTTAATGGTTTTCTGTTTTCCATCTATAGACAACACATAGATATACTCCCCAGAGCTTAGATTTAATTTTGTGGTATTTACGGGAATAATATGTCTCCCATAATTCATTTGTTCATTTTCAATAAGGGTCGCTTTGAGTTGACCATTGATGTTAAACAACTCCAATTTTACGTTCGCTAATTGGTGCACCTTAAATGAAAAGTAGCTCAACTCAGGAGCTGGATTGGGATACACCATTGCTTCATTACTGGGTACTTCAGCTAACCAATTTGGAGTACTTAAAATGCTATCTATTGGGGTTACATCCGTCCAAATACTTAATACGCCAGGGTCATACCGTGTCCAAATAGGCCTGGCTATATTGTTATGAGCCACAATATTTGTGTAATCGCCAAAGAATACTCCCTCCGTAGGAATAAAGGGAGATTCACTAATACTTCTGTTCATAAAACTACTTCCTCCATCGGTAGAAATCGCCATATACACATCCGTTCGTTTATCAGAGTAATTCCTACGATCATAGAACACAAAAAACAGGTTCCCGTTAGTTTGATCAATATCCATCCATGTAAAAAATTGATGATTCTGGGTGGTATCATTATTCACCCGTATTGGATTAGACCAATTATCTCCACCATCCATAGATTTACACATCCAGATATCCGTATTGGTATCTCCATTTCGTTGATCAGACCAATTAATATAAATGGTACCTTCATTAGGCCCACCACTTAAATCACATTTTGTAATGGGTAACCCATTCGCTCTAGAAATACCCGGAATATCATAATCCCAACCCGATGGCATCGAATCCACAAGAATTTCTTGGCTTAACCACGTATTACCTTCATCGAAGGATCGATTAAATACAATTCCATTTGGCCCTGCCCAAGAAACGTAAATTTCACCATTGGGTCCAACCGCTGGTACTGCTCCTTCAACGGTATCATCTCCATCCACACAATCGCCCAGAACCAAATTAATTTGGACCGGAACCGACCAAGAATTTCCTTTATCTACCGATTTTGAAAAAAGAATACGACTTTTATCCAAAGGATTAACACTTCCATATTCATCAAATTCGGTCCATGTCAGGTAAATATTTTGACTCACAGGATCAATCACACTCCATTGTTTGTCTTGAGCTTTACTACCATTTAACCCGGTAAAAGTTCCATTGGACCAGGTATGTCCATTATCTGTAGATTTCTGACAAACGATCCGATCAATCCAATGACCACCCATAGTATTGGATAAATGGAAAAAGTAAAAATCACCATTGGCATCTACATCAATAACAGGATCCCCCCAAACACCGTAGGGAGAAGATAAACTATTTGTGGTCCAGGTAAGCCCTCCATCATTGGACGTATGGTAAAAATCTAGCACCGACCCCGCCACCAATATATCCGGATTATTGGGATCCATCATGATGCTGGGCTCCGTAGGGTTTCCAATATTGGAAATCTGAACATTTTGAGCATAAACAGAAATTTGCATCGTAAATAGGCTAATAAATAGCACGAAAAAATAATCGTTTTTCATATAATTTTCTACTGGTAAATTAGCGCTGAAACTACCTCTTTTTTTGACATAAAAAAACATTTATAAATTACAATCAATTTCAATGCAACCCAGATCGCCCCCAAAAACCAATATCTTTTCGAATTTCAAAATTTTAATATCCCTACAATAGATTCTGAATTCTTGCGGTTACGAAGTAATAGACGAACAAATTTCGAATAGAAATCCAGGGTTGCTTCTACACTTCCAAATGAACTTCTTATATCGTTCAGCTCGATTTGATTAAAAAAATCATTTCTTCTGAATAGGAATCCAAATTTCCTCCTCCGAATTGGGCGAATCATTTTTGTATTTGTTTGCCAAGACCTCAAAATGGGGTCGATTAGCCAAAACAAACTCAGAATTAGGCAACCATTTTCCAAAAATGTATTGGTAAATGGCCGTGTCTGTACTTGGTCCTTTGTAGTCAAATACGGCATATAGTCCATCCATTAAGATAAATTCCTCCAAGTCATTAGGGATATTCTCAAATTTTGAAACTTCAACCCCCGCCCATTTTTCAAATTCATTCGAAGGGTTATAGTCTTCAAAATGATTGGAATTATAAATGGTCATGGAAAACAAGTCACTAGACAGTTTATGAGCTATTTCTTGTCGTTTAGGCATAAATCCTCCCCAAAGCTCTGCCATTTTATTGTGCGTTAAACTCATTCTTAATCGCTTCCCGACTATTTTTTTTTCACTTAAAGTTTCAATTCTTGGTATCATTATATTCCTAATTTCTCACCCAATCCAAGGATTTCTCTGCATGGTTTTTATTTCCGACTGACACGAATCAATCGTTCTTCCTCTTTTGAATACCCTAATTTGAAAGGGTAAAACTCCTTTGAATAGGAAGACATAAACCACCTAAAAAAAAGGATTGTTATCTCTCGAAAAAAAAGCTCCTGTTTGTTTAAGCCGTAAATTTACGCTTTAATACGTTTTGAATGGAATGCCTGAATTTTTCCTTTCGTGAAAATTAAACGAAGTCACAATTTTAGTATCATTTCACATTCCCTTACTCCTTCTCGAATCAGAGGGTTTTATTTTCATTAAAACCTCCCTCAAAAAGCCTTCAAATACAATGATACCCAAATAGCCACCCCCCATGTTAACCTTCTGATAACTACATTTTACTCGCAAAGAATAGAATACAATTAATTTTTAGACAAAATTAAACACATTGAACAAAACAATTTTTAAGGGTGCTTTGGCAACCCTAATTTTAGTCGACCTGTTTGTGACCTTTCAATTAAATTTGAATGCACAAGTTATTCCACAATACACCTATGTAATTCAAAATGTAAGTAGGGATAACAACAATCATCCAGGGGCTCATGCATTTGATGCGGATAGCACTACACGGAGGGCTCTTTTTAATAGTGCGGGGTTTTACTTAGCCGGATACATTGAAATTGATCTGAATACCCATTGGATATGAAATATACCAAAGTAATGATGGTATGAATTGGGGAATACCCGAAGCCATAGTAAATTCCATATAAATTTTAATACAAACAAATATTTAAACAAAACCAAAACTTATGAAATCCTATCTAATTTTACTTTTCACCAGTATATTATTCCTTCCTTGCATTGCTCAAGTACCAGGAAATGTTCCGACACAAAATTTAATAGCTTGGTATGGATTTTCGGGAAATTCGCTTGATTCTAGTGGAAACGGAAATCATTTAATAAATAACGGTGCGACATTAACAACCGATAGAAATGGGGCTTTAAATTCCGCCTACTCTTTCAATGGAACGAGTAATAATATGACCAACCTAGTACCAGCGTTTACATTTGGTGAAACGTCCTCCTTTACTATTTCGTTTTGGATGAATAAAAATACTTCTTCTGGTGGAGCAATGCCCTACTGGCACGGATTAACACAAGGGAATGGCGGGGCAAATAAATTTTGTTATTTTTTTCACACCAACCCAACCGGAGTAGTCCGCTGGAGGGTGAATAAGCAAGGCAGCCCTTGGCTAAATTGTGAAAGCACGTATACTTCTGCCACGTGGGAACACTATGTAGTTGTGTATCATAACCAAGCAATGACGTTGTATAAAAATGGCGTATCCGTTGCCACCAACACATATACCTATACCAATACCCTAACGGCTACCATGCCTTTTTTTGTGGGCTCTAGCTCTGTAAATAGTGCATACTTCCCTGGCAAATTGGATGATTTTGGAATTTGGGGCAGAGCTTTAACACTAGCTGAGATCAATGGATTATATTCGAGTTGTACCGCTCCTATTATTGGAGGAACATCCACGATAACTTCTTGCGGTAATTACACCTCAACGAGTGGAATAAACTACCCAACTACAGGTATATACCAAGATACCATTTTAACCACGGGTGGTTGTGATTCCATAATTACACTTGATTTAACCGTTAATTATTCTTCAAATGATACCATTACTTCTGTAAATTGTAATAGTTACACCAGTTCAGGTGGCATTGTTTACACGACCACAGGCACTTATGTTGAGACCTACACCAATGCCTTGAATTGTGATAGCCTTATCACCATTGAGCTGACTATATTTAACGGGTACCCTGTTGTTTTAAACGAAACAGATTGTGATTCGTACATCTCTCCGAGTGGAAAAACTTGGACGACATCCGGCACCTATTTTGACACCATTGCCAATGGAACAGGTTGTGATAGTTTGTATACCATACACCTAACCATAAACCAAAGTACATCCACTACTATATCTGGTTCTGGATGTGATGCATTTATCTCCGGTAATGGTTTTACCTATACCACTTCGGGAACGTATACTGAAGTTGTTTCTAGTTCCACGGGTTGTGATAGTATTATCACTCTAAATATTACGCTCTCCAGTATTGATACCAATGTAACCGTAAATGGAGGTACGATAACTGCGGTCGTTTCTGGTTTAGATTATCGTTGGCTCGATTGTGCGGATAACTACGCCCCTATATCAACGGGGAATCAACAAAGCTATACTCCAATCAATAGTGGCGATTATGCCGTGAAAATTACGGATGGTACGTGTATTGATACCTCCAGTTGTCACAATGTTTTAGTGAGCGGTATAGGTACTATTTCGACTATGAATAACCTTTCCATTTACCCGAACCCAGCCAAACAAATGGTATCGTTTGAAAATTTTGGAGAACCTATTACTGTAAACGTTCTTTCGATTACCGGGGAAGACATTTTCTCGATCGAAATTCCAAAGGGTAATATACAGGTAGACATATCCCACCTAAGTAGTGGAATATATCTTGTTTCCTACATTCTTGAAAAGCAAACCATCATTCAGAAACTGATTATTGAATAAAATAATTGTAGCTACCAAAACGAGGGACTCATTCCAAATGAGTCCCTTTTTTTATGCGATAATTTATTGTCATGAGATTCTTTGATATGACAAGTTCGAGCCCATAATTCTCCCTATTACCCCAATATATTTGCCACTGCCTATTCAAGGCCCAAGAAAACCGTGCCATTTCACCAGCCACTACGCCTTCTCGTATCAGATGTTTTGATTTTCAAAAAATGAATAAACCCGTCAAAAACCCTGTAAATACAGTGAACACCCAATTAATCACCCCCATGTTAACCTCCTGTTAACTACAATTTATTCGCAAAGAATAGAACACAATTAAGTTTGAAAAAAACTAAAGACAATGAACAAAACAATTTTAAAGGGTACTTTGGCAGCCCGAATTTTAGTCCTCCTGTTTGTGGCCTTTCAATTAAATTTGAATGCACAGGTTATTCCTCAAAACACATATGTAATTCAAAATGTGAGTAGCGATAACAACAATCATCCAGGAGCTCATGCATTTGATGCGGATACCACTACCTGGTGGGCACTTTTTAATAATGCGGGGTTTTCATTACCCGGATATATTGAAATTGATCTGAATACCAGTTACGATATTAATGGTTTCACCTATTTACCCAATCCAGCCAATGCTACTGACAAAGCCATTGGATATGAAATATACCTAAGTAATGATGGTATGAATTGGGGAACACCCGAAGCCATAGGAAATTTCAACTGGATGAATAATTCAGATGTTTCTAGACAAACCATTTCTTTTGGAGCTATAAACTCCAGGTATGTAAAGGTGAGTTACACCTCCAGTAAAAACACCGGGAATGAAAATATCCATACGGGAGATTTAGGGGTGATCCAAAGCAGTATTGCAGCTACCGGGCAGCAAAACCAGCTGATTACCTTCCCTTCAATTTCGGACAAATACAGTACGGACGTTCCTTTTTCATTAAATGCGACATCCTCCGCAGGACTCGCCATTACCTATTCGGTTATTTCAGGTTCCGCTACCATTAACGGCTCCATGGTCACCTTAAATGGAGGAGGTACAGTAAGGGTAAAAGCCGAACAGATGGGGAACAGTTCGTATTACGCTGCAGAACAGATTGCTTCTTTTGAGGTTACTGATTTAGCGACTATTTCACCGGAAATATCGACTCGATTAACGGACGATTACCCTATTGTAATGGAGAATCTAAAAGCCTATCCTGTCTATATAAATTCTTCCATATTATTTGAAGATTCACTGACCATAGACTCGGTGACGGTTACGATAGATGGAAATTCAAATTTGGCAGAACTAGCTACTGGTTTCTATTATTATTTATGGACTCCTAATTCCTATGCTAGTCATCAAGTTGAAATTACGACATATGCTTCCAACGGACAAAGCGCAAGTATTTCGAAAAGCATTTCTGTTGAAAACAATGCTTCCGATCAAAACGCAACCACCATCAGCGGTGTGAATATTACTTTCGGAGGAACAAATAGTAGATGGTTCACAGGTACCTATTCTCTACCTCAACACGTTGGATCATTTGATCAAGTTATTGCCAATTTAACGGTAACCTGTCCAAATACCCCAAATGCATGTGATGATTGGGACAGATATGCCTATATTATGATTAAGGGACCAGACGGGAATTGGATTCAACTTTTTAACTACATTACTCCCTATGGTGTGGCGTGTAATCATAGTCTTGATGTGACCGATTATGAATCCCTTCTACAAGGGGAATTTGAATTCAGAGTATTTATTGATACTTGGGGCTCAGGGGGCTGGGTATTATCTCTTGATTTTGATTATAAGGCAGGAACTCCTACCTATGATTATTCTCGAGTAGATGAAATTTGGGATGGAAAATTTGATTTTGGTAACCCAACCAATCTACAACCTTTGGATACTGTTTCGTATAATTTTCATCCCAATACTATGGATGCAAAACTTAAGCTTACCACCATTGGACAAGGATGGGGAAATAACAACTCTCAAAATGCCGCAGAATTTTACCATGCCACTAATTTCATTTATATAAACAACAATCAAGAGTTTGTACATGATTTATGGAACGATTGTAATCCGAACCCAGATAATTGTACCGGTCAACAAGGTACTTGGATGCATTCTAGAGCGGGTTGGTGTCCTGGAGCTATTTCTGTTCCTTTTGACATGAATATGAATTCTTTCGTACAAAACTCTGTAGAATTAAGTTACATATTTGATCCTACCTATACAGATTTCTGTCATCCAAACAATCCAAATTGTGTGGATATTACAACGTGTCCAGACTGCAACGATGACTATAAAGCCACCTATGCAGTAGATGCACATATAATAAGCTATGGAACAACCCCCCTACTATATGGGTCTTCTCCAAATGGGTTTATTAATCAAGAAGTAAATTACGAACTAAGTGTTTTCCCAAATCCAACGAAGTCTAATTTTAAGATGAATGCGCAAACAGAAATAGGAAAATGCAAGGTGACCATTCAAACGGTAAACGGACAAGCACTTAAAACGTACTATTTTAATTCAACTAGCCAGTTGTCTAATTTTAATTTTGATGTGAGTGAACTTCCAAATGGAGTGTATTTCATTAACCTTGAAAACCAAAAAGGAGTTGGCGTTCAAACTCTTATCATTCAATAATTAAACCGAGGTAATTCGAAGTTAATTAGGTCTCCTTCTAAAAAGGATGAGACATTTGAAAAAGAACAAAAACCTATATCATTCATTTGATATAGGTTTTTTTTGCTGGTCTATTGACTTTCAGGAATGAATCACCTCCTTGTGCCGGCCAAAAATTTGACTCCATTCTGTTTCGAAAAAGCAAGGTATTTCGAATACAGGTAGACGAACCAACATTGATCATCAAAAATAAGGGTCTAAATTAATACATGTCAGACCTGAAAATGAACAATTCAATAACATGCACCAAGTGTTCGTTCGTTCCTTCCTTCCATTTCTTACGGCTGGTTTTTAAAGAGTAGAAATCATTTACCACAACTTTATTTTCTAAGTTCTTCTATTTCACTAATCAATGCTCCAATTCCAAATGATGTTTTTCGGGTTACCTTTTTAAAATGAATTTCAGCAATTATAGCTATCGCAAAAGTAACAACGGGAAGTAATATAAATATGGAAATGGTCGGATAGCTGAATCCATCCACACCTAAAATTTCACCCACCGTTTTTCCTTCTTGCTTAAAGTAGGTATAGAGAAGCATGGGAAACAATAAGACGGGAATACTAGTTACAGCCAATCGTTTATTGAATTTTCGAATGGCGTTTAATTTCGTTCGAATAGCCACTAAATAATCATACGAATTGGATTGGTAATCAATATCCATCAACGCTTTTAATTGTACTCTTCCAAGGAAAAACCAAATAGTTGAGGGAATGGAACTTATGCTCGCCCAAAAAATCGCATCGTCATTATCTAACCAGATATTGAATAAAAACATGCCTACCGTCATAGGGATTAATAGGAAAACTTCATACTTGAATCCCTCCATTACTTTTTCCGTATAACTGATCGATTTTTGATTGTACAATTTTTCAATATTAGGTAGAATAAGCGGTTTATTGATAAACCCATTTTTCCAGATATTTTCGATTGATTCATTCATAATGTCTAATTATTAGTTTTTTAAGTCTGTTCTTAATCCTCTGAATTTTAACCCCAATATTATTACTGTTGGTACCTATTATTTCTGCAATTTCTTGGTATGACTTCTCTTCCAGGTACAAGAGTATAATTGCTCTGTCAATCACCGATAGTTGTTTAATGGCCATATAAAGCTGGGAAAGAGATTCCTCCTGGATAGCAGATGAATCAGTACTTAATGCCTCGGGAACGGAATCTAAGATTCCATTCTGAAACGTTCTCTTGGCTTCGGTTTTTTGAAATGTCATGCAGACGTTCAATGTGATGCGATAGACCCAAGTAGACCATTCTGAATTTCCAATAAAATTATCCTTGGTTCTCCATATTTGCAAACAGACTTCCTGATAAAGATCTTCAAAATCTTCTTGAGAATAGCTGTATGCCCGACAAATTTTAATAATTATTCCTGCATTGGGCCGGATGAAATTTATATAAAAATCGTTACTCACTTCTGTTTTTATATGATTAGTAGTCGTTTTTTCAATTTATTACACCCCGGGCACTTTTTTTTTTGAGAAAATTCGAAAATCCCTAACGATTCTGCCATAGCTGGATATTGGAATGGGTACACCCCAAGGGAAATACAAATTCAACGGTAGCCTAATTCCCATTCCTTAGTGAAAGATCTATTTAGATAATAAAGAGAAAAAACAGATCGTATTCAAAACCCCTTTCCACTCCTACCCCGCTTTCAATAAGCTATCGAATAATGCATCTCGATCCTAATCCTTAATCTATAGTAAATAATAAGCTCCAGGAAGAAAAACCAAAAGCAAATAAACCTGCTCCCTGTTTTTCATTAATCCCTAGCCGTAATTCTGAGCTGCTTCGACTTGGACAAGGCCACTTTCAAATCCTGAGAGGGAGGTTATTTAAATGCTCCCATATTTCTATTTAAATAAAAAGGCAAACATTAAACCTACTAAAAAGGCAAAAACACCCAAGACGATAATTAGAATTAAGGAAATTCCTAAAAACCGCAACAGCTTAATCAAGTTTTGACCGAAGGTTAAACCGTATAGCTTCCCATAAGCATATAAGTAATAGATTATTCCAACCGGGATACTCAAATAATAGATGGAGGGATGAATCACCAATCCCATAATGAAAAATAAAATCGTACTTAAAAATAGTAATCCTTGAACATAGCAGGTAATAATTAAATGTTCACCATAATTATAGGGTTTTCGATATACTACAAAAGCGGTTAAAGCATAAAACGGAATTAATAGAAAGGTAATAATATTGAAGTATTTCAGGATGTGTTTTTGAATTTGAATAGCCATTTCTTTGCTTTCAATTCTTTCTTTTTCCAACTCGACCATAATTTCAGTACTCTCCACTTGTCCTTCTACAAGGTCAAATTGAGTTTCATTAATTACATTGGATATTTCAAGGAAATTATCGCTGAACTCATTAAACACTAACATCGCTAAGGCGGTTCCAATGGCTAAGAAGGCGAAAGGAGAAACATATTTTTTCCGGGTTCCTTCTAAATACTCTGTTAAAATTTGTTTCGGGTGTAAGAACAGCATTTTTAGGCTCAGCAAATACTTGTTATCTAAACTGAAAAAATCATTCATGAAATTTTTAACGATGCTTCTGGTAGACAGTCTTTTTACCACAATATGCGCTCCGCAATTCGCACAAAAATTATGTACTTCTTCAACGGGGTCTTTGCAATTTTTACACTTCATTGTATTCGTTTCTGTATTTTTTTAAAGGTACCGTCCTAAACTAAAGTTACGATTAAAAATTAACGGCAATAGTAAATACCCTAGTTGGCGTATAAAAAGGTAAATGTATTCTTTTTAGAGGGTAAGTAACCTTTCCACTTCTGGTGGGGCTCTTAGCAGAAGGTATAATAAAGCAAATTTCCCTAATACTAAATTAGCTTCCCAATAGATTACTAAGCACTACATGACCTCGCATTCTTCTGATACCAAGGAGAACATTGGCTACATTTTCCGTATTTGATAAAAGAACATATTCGTTGCCCTTACCCCACGTTGATTCACACCACAAACAGATGATGCGACTTCACTTTTACCAAAGCACGATTTGACCTATTACCCAAATAGGGTTGTTATTCTTTTATTAATCTAATGATGGCTTTTTTACTTTCGGTTTCAATGAGTAACATGTAAACTCCCGCAGGTTGTTCCAGTTTCAAATTAAATAATTGACGATCTGAATAGGTGTTGGATTGAATGATCCTTCCATTCAAATCCAAAATATTAATCTTAACCTCCTGATAATTTCCTCCCAGATCAATCGAAAAATGGTCCACTATTGGGTTCGGGTAGATCCGTAAATTATTTCCAAAATCATTTTCAATAATTCCTATTCCCGTTACGGTTTGACAAGCGGAAGTATCGGTACAGCCATTTTCTGTTATTTCAACGGCATAATCTCCATTATTCACGGGGGTGTACGTTTGATATATGGCTCCAGAAATTAGACTCATATTATGATCACAGATTAACCATTGATAATCAACACCAGAAGCATCACTACTTAACACATTTTGATTTACGGATACATTCGTATTTACGCTAGCGATGGTTAAGTTTAAAGTAACAAGACTATCGCAACCCGAAGCGGCCCCATTAACCATGTTAAAAACGGCTGAATTATTGTTTGAAGTATAAGTAACCCCATTTATCCAGGTATAATATTTACACTCAGTTCGCGTGTCAATTCCGGTAATTGGATCAGCCAACAGCGTGGTTACCACCACACTATCAGATCCTTGTGATGAATTAAACATACTACTGTAAACCCTATCACACATTATGTTTACAATGGTATTCCCATCCGGGAAGGTGAAATTTACCCCTGCAGAAATATTTATTGCCGTATCGAAATCAACAATCACGGTATTTTCACTAGATGTATCACTTAATCCATTGAAATTTTGGGCATGCACATAGTAAAAATATACGTTGCCATAGGATGCCGTGGTATCTTCAAAATTAGTAACATTAGGTAAGGTAGTAGTTAATAGCACCGGACTAAGCTGAGTGCTGTTCTGTCTATACACCTTATACCCATGCTCATCGTTCGCATTATCGGTCCAACTCAAGTTGACTTGTTCATATAAGGCCCCATTTGCAGTCAGGTTTAATGGACTATTAGGTGGCAGATTGATATTATTATAGTCACCCAATAAAAAATGATCTTGTAATGCGGCACATAAAAAGACGAAAGGGGCGTTCCAATTGATAGCAATCTCATTGGTAGAATAACTGCACCAATCGTCCAAATATTTAGTTGCCGGCAGGTTATTGGTATAGGTACAAGTCCCTGGATTGGAGTTGTTCTGAGGACCGCCCACAACCATGCCTGGTATAGGTGCCACTGTAATATCTGCTACAGAAGGTCTGTGATGAGGGTTTAAAGGAGGCTTGTTTCCTAACCCCGTAACAAAGCAATAATTGGTGGCATTTCTACCTAATAAATAATCGAAACAGCTAACAGCGGCATTTAAATAGGTGTAATCTCCCGTTAATTCAAAAGCCTTAGTTAACAACATTCCTTGATTTCCCGCAACCCCATTAGATCCCCAAGTAAAATTCCATGGAGATTGGCCCATGGTTACTTTATGTGCCGAACCTCCATAATAGTGGTTTCTAAGCTCATTCGCTTTATTGATGATTATAGTTTTAATTAAGGTGGTATCACTATATGCTACAGACGTAAGATTGTTTTTATGAAGTAATAATGAATAGATAGGTAATTGTCCTACTTCCTTCCATGAGGGAACATTATACCAAGGTACGGAAGACCAATTAATAGTGTTGTAATAATTGTTGTCTAAGGTAGTAATGTATAACTCTGCAGCCGCCCATATAAATTCATCTGCTAAATCATTGTCGTCATAGCTACCCGTATTTACGTTTGGACTATACGCGGCATTATGATTACTTTGATTGTACAGAATGTTAGAATTTACAGTTGCCCAATTCCAAGCAGATGTAGCTGCAGCTAAACAACTATTTGAGAATGAAATATCAATGGGTGCATAAACTCTAGCTGCCGTAGCCATTACCGCAGCGAAATCCAACGTAGCGGAAGTTGTTTTTTGGATCATATACCTCGGTGCGTTTTGTCCGTTTTCAGGTAGTACAAGCACATCAAAATTTTCACTCGTTAATTTGTGGTATACTCCTCCATCTGAGGGATCTTGCATGGTTAACATCCAATCCAAATTCCATCTTATCTCATCCAGTATATCTGGAGTGCTATTACCTGATTCGGGGATATTGGTTTTTAAACTATCTAATAATTGAGGGAATTGCTCGTAAGTAGCTAAAAGTGTGTAGGTAGATATTCCTGAGTTGACCATATATTTATTATAATCACCGGCATCATACCACCCTTTTGGACTAGAAACAATGGTACCTATAGGATAGCTAGCGCTAGCGGCAGAAGCATGTATCACAATCGCAGTATCTGCATGGCCTGCATTTCGCACCCAATTCTCGCCATAAGCTTCTAATACAGGGGATGAACACCTCATGTAATAGTATGCTTTTAAGGATTTTCTTAACGGTTCTAATCCAACTCTTCCTTTAATTTCAAAATTACTTGAATATCCTAAACCCTTGACTTCTGCCACATATTCACCACTTACCGTAAAGGTAGAAATATCGATCACCGAAATATTCTCGTTTGAATAAGTCCAGTAACTTGGCGTTGAAATGACACCGGAGTAATAGGTGGTTAATAAATCAGGTGATTTAATAAAGAAGGAATCTACTACATTGGTTTTTACAGAAATTATTTTTTCGGCAAATTGAAAGTAACCTTCTTGATTTATTCTAATGTCTTCGGTGAATTGCGAGTAGCATAATGTGGAAACCATGGTTAGTACTCCCAGGAATAAATTTTTCATCATCATTGAGTTATTTTAAAGTTGGCCAACAAAATTGGCTATGATTTCAGATTGGAAAATGAAGTAGGTTTTTACGCAGTAGAAATCGGGATAAATATATAGAATATATATCAACCTTAAGTACAAAACACATAATGAATTACACCTCTTGTGGTACTCCCTCTTTTACCAGGAGATTACGATTAAAATGTCAAATAAAAAGGAGTTGTTACTGTGCTTTTGTCTGTGTTTCGCTTGCCTGTTTTGAGCCAACCTAAGTACGATTTCGAAGCTTACCAAAGTATCGAAGCATAGGTCATTTAGGACTTGCGTTATGTTTTTAGGTCTATTTCATGGAGGCATTCAATGGTGTATTCCCGTGCTTACTATTGGGTTCAACCGTATGTGTTTTTGTCAAAACCATATTTTCTAACACCAGAATATCTAAGGCGGTTTCGTTAAAAAGTTTAATGGCGTCCGCAGGTGTTTCCACTATGGGAGATCCCTTTTTATTAAGGCTGGTATTCAGTAAAATAGGAATTCCACTTTGATGGAAAAATTCCGTTAATAATTTGGCAAATCTAGCATTCCAAGTTTCATCTACCGTTTGAACCCGAGCGGTTTGGTCACGATGCGTTACATTTTGGAGTTGGTCAAGATATTCGGATCGAGTTTTGTCCAGTAAAATCATATACGGGCTATTTCTACCCGATACAAAATATTTTTTTACCTGATCCTTCAAAATAGAAGGAGCAAACGGACGGAAGTCTTCTCGAAACTTGATATTTCTATTGATATGGTTTTTTAGATTTGCCTTCCCCGGGTGGGCTAAAATACTTCTTCGTCCAAGGGATCGAGGGCCAAATTCTGATCCTGAATGAAACCAGCCTACTGTATTCCCATCATTTAGTTGCGCTGCAACGAACCTTAGCAGGCTTTTCTCATCGGAGAAAAGCTGTTGATCGTAAGTATTCGAAGGCTCTTTTTTTAGTGCCTCTAAGATTTCATTTTGATCATAGTCTTTACCAAAACAGACCGTTCCATTGTGGGTTACTTTGGGTTTATTTAAATACGCTAACCACCCGTAAAAGGCACAACCCAATGCCAAACCATTATCAGCTGCTGCAGGTTCGAAATAAAGGTTTTCAAAAACACCTTTATCCATGAGTTTTGCATTTGCAGCGGCATTCAAAGCAACTCCTCCTGAGTAGCATAGGTTTTTATGTGGAAATAAAGCAGCTCTTAATTCCATACACTTAATCACGGCTTTTTCCACCTGTTCTTGGGCCCAAAAAGCAACATCCGCGTAATAATTGAAATTTTCAATAAAATTATCATAGCCAGAGGATGGGTTTGTAAAATGAGCCTTCCACTCCTTTGAAACCAACAGACAGGAAGATTCATTAAATTGGAAGGCGTCTATGGTATATTCTCCCGAATGACCGAATGGGGCGAGTCCCATCAATTTCCCTACATCATTCATATCCCCAAAAATATAGTGACTTACAGCGGCATAAAAACCGCCAATAGAATGTAATGTGGTAGGAAGATCTAATAGGGATCCCGTATGAATAGCCATTTTACTAAAATCTTTCCAAAGAGGTTTTAGTTTATTTCCATCAAAGAAATAGAAACTATCTTTTTCACATTGCATCTCTGTTTCATCCAATATTTTTTTTGGAATCAGCCATTCTTGATCAGGATGCAAACTAAGGAATTGATTCAACGGGCTACCACAACCATCTATTACCATCACCACGCATTCATCAAATGGGGATGTACCTACCGCACTATAAGCGTGTGCCAAATGATGGGATATATTTATTAGTTTGGGGGTATTCACATCTGCAAAAATTCGCTTTCCATGAAATTGATCTCTGTGAGGAATCTCAAAATTAGCACATTGTACCACCAACGAAACATCCTCCAATTGAATTCCTTCCGCATCCAAACAATATTGAATAGCTAGGGTGTCGTTTCCTCCGTCATGTTTAATGCGACTCAAGCGTTCCTTTTCAATAGCGACACAAACGCTTCCGTTTTTTAACAATACAGCCGATCCGTCATGAGAAAGGCCTGTTCCGAGAATATAGATATCAGGATTCATTTGGAAGATTTTTATTACCGTATGGTAGATTCAGAGAGGGAAACATCATGACCGAAAACATTAGTGGATGGACGGGTTCGTATCTATTAATTTAAGTTTTAATTCATTTATCAATTGATGAGTGGCTGGTGTATCATGATGTTTTAATTCTTCCAGTATCATTTTCACCCTTTCCAGAGAATGATTTTCAGAAGCTTCTGGTTTAAAACTTCTCTCAGGAGCTAAGGAAAAGAATAATTGGTCGCTCCATTCGTTTCTCTCGTAATCAATCACCAAATGGACGCGTTCTGATTTCCCCGCATTAAGTACGGAATGCACATAGTTTACATTGGTATACCAACATTCACCTGGTAACATTTTCAATAGCTTACCATCAAGCACAAATTGAACCTTACTATTTGTACAAATGGGAATGTGCAATCTAAAATTGTTATTCTCATACCCTAATTCATGATCTCTATGAGCTTTTATTTCCGCTCCAACTCCCAATCTTAAAAGACGGGCAGTTAGTATTGGACATTTAATAGACCCTATAACCTCCTTTAAATAGAGACATTTTTTCAAGATGGATGTTTCAGATATTTCCGAATCCGAAGCAGAAAGTGCAAATATGTTCGCATCGTCTCCTCCAGGGGCATATAATGAAATGGCCTTCCAATCTCCCTTATAGCCATTCGTATTAAAATGTGCGACCCATTTCCCTTCCATAATCAATGACAAGTCGTGGGCAAGTTTTTCCTGGTCAAACTGAAAAGGGAGCTTTAAATATGTACTATTCTTTCGCATCATTCATCTATCTAGTTTTAGCGTTTTTGGAATTCTAAATTAGGTACCACACCAAAATAGGAAATGGTTAGTAATTAACGGTTTTGTAAGAGACCCGATTCCGCATTTTAACGTCTAAAGATAGATGTTATACTTTTAGTATTCGTAAGGCCAATCGCATTTTTGATGGCATTCCTTGAATTGGGCACATTAAAACATCTACAGAAATTAGAACCATTCTAACAAATAACTTAAAAAATGACCCCATACCTCGAGAGTACCGTTGGATTAGTTAGAAAACATTGGCCAGTTATTCCATCTTCTTTATCCAATTTGAAATGATCATGGAGACATTTTTTCCACTTTTCCTATTTAGATGAACACCATCTGTAAAAATATAATTCTCGTTGTGCGGAGTCATATCTAAATAACCATTAGATACAGCAATAGCGGGCTTCATTAATAAATTAAAATCTGAATATAAGGTATTCTCAATTTCGAACATTTGTGGATGTACAGGTAAACGAACCAAATAAACTTCCCCATATTTTTTCAAAAAACGGATGGTTTTAGAAAGATATTCTAAACGTAAAGAGGATAACCTGTACTGTGTCAATTTCTTGGTATAACTGTCCAATGTAAATGAGGTTCTTCTATCTCTACTCGTTTTCTCTTCATTTAGTAATACTTCTAACCAGCCATCCTCATGCAATAAAAAGGGAGATTTTTTTAGTAGAATACGATAATATTTACTTTCGAAATACTTAATAAGGTATTTGTAATTTGGATTATTAGTGACATTGGGAATATCCTTTAAAAACGAATTCGTCTCTCGAAAATGCAAAGAATCATTTGGGAATTCCGTATGAGAACAAATACTCCAAATATCAATGGCGAGAATGAATACACCATTCGTTCGGCTAGTATCGAGTTTGTTTTTGATACTGTTTAAATAGGTTTCTCCATATGGACTAATACTTATCGCAAATGAATAGTTGTAAAAGTGTCTATTTAAAATAGCATCAAATTGTTTGGGTTGTAGCCCTTGGGCAGATTTAGATATTCCTAAGATCAAATTTGACTGTTTAGGGGACGAAATTTTCAGGTAATAGGGGTCCGAATACCCATCAGAAAAAGATAAAACTACCATTATGGATACTACAACAAGACCAAGTAAGAGTGCGGAATGTAAAATAAAATTTTTCATTTAAAATTGAAAGTAAATAAAATCTTGTTGTCTTTGCCCAAATAGAAATATGATTATGGCAATAAAATATAATACGATCCATTGATAAAATGGATTCCATTTTTTGTGAAACTCCAAGGCATATTTTTTATTCCTGCCCACCCATTCTACACTAATTAAAATAATAATAAAAAGCATCGTTAAAATCATAAGGTCAACTCCTAATCCAAATGCGTATGGAACTGAAAATAATGATTTTGAAAAAATAGTGGACAAATAACTCCAAGCATGCCCCATATTTTCTGCTCTAAAAAAGACCCAAGCTAAAACAGTCAAACTAAATGTACTCCCCATTTGGAAAAACTCTTTTATTGAAGGTATCCATTTTCCTTGTGCTACCGTGTTTGTGTTAATTCTATTTTTATTACGTAGAAGTAAAGGCAAAAAATAAATGGCATTCAAAGCTCCCCAAGCAATAAATGTCCAATTTGCACCATGCCAAAACCCACTCACAATAAATATTGCAAATGTATTCCTAACCTTCATCCAAGTTCCTCCACGACTCCCGCCTAGTGGAATGTATAAGTAATCTCTAAACCATGTAGAAAGCGAAATATGCCACCTTCTCCAAAACTCAGCAATATCTCGAGAAAAATATGGAAATGCAAAATTCTGCTTCAAATTAAAGCCAAATAATCTGGATGTTCCGATGGCTATATCCGAATACCCGGAGAAATCGCCATAAATTTGAAATGTAAAAAATATCGCTCCTAAAACTAAAGTGCTTCCAGAATAATCTGTTGAATTATTGAAAATTTCGTTGGCTATTAGCGCTGAATTGTCCGCAATGACCATTTTCTTAAATAATCCCCATAAAACCTGTCTTAACCCATCCAGGGCCTGGCTATAATCAAAAGTTCTTTTTTTATAGAACTGCGGAATTAAATTAGTGGCTCGTTCTATTGGTCCTGCAACTAGTTGCGGAAAGAAACTAACGAATGCCATAAATGCAATAAAGTCTTTTGTTGGTTCTAGTTTCTTTTTATAAACATCAATGGTATAACTAAGAGTTTGAAATGTATAAAAACTAATACCTACTGGTAAAATTATATTTAACCCTTGTGCGTTTATTTGTGTCCCGAAAAAAGAGAAAGCGGTAACAAAATTGTCCAGAAAGAAATTGTAATATTTGAAAAACCCTAAAAACCCAAGATTAACCAAAATACTTATCCAAAGTAATATCTTTCTTTTTGACTTGTTTTCTTCTTTTGATAACCCAACACCAACAGCGTAATCAATTAATGTACTAAATAAAATTAAGGATAAAAACCGCCAATCCCACCAGCCATAAAATAGGTAACTCGTGACAACTATTAGGGCATTTTGAAGCTTCAGATTTTTATTTGCAATTATCCAGTATATTAAAAATACGATGGGTAAAAATATGGCAAAATCTAATGAGTTAAATAGCATTTATTCTGTTGTCCTTGTTTGATGTTATTACTTCTTTCCATTTGGATGGCCCACAACGATACGTTATGTGGAGCGATATATAGATTTTTCGATAATAATTTTCGTTTCGGTAAAAAGCATAAAACTACTATTTTGCGACATACGTACGACAATTATTCTATCTACTTATTCGCTATGCATTCATACACACCTGGTGTTAACAATCGTTTTACATGCCAATTTATATTTCGGATTTTTTTAATTCTATTCTGTAATATTAAGTCCTTATGTCATTTAGAATTGATTCTTTCAATAGTAATTAATTAATCGGTCACTTCTCTAATTTTATAATATTGAATTGGCCACTTTCATAGGCCGTCAAGGAATAAATAAGATAGTCAAGAGCCTCAAAAGCAGTTGGAAATAGCTTGTACGTCATACCTCTACACGCCAAACAGAAATTTCTAAAAAATGGAACAAAGGGAGTTAATAGTCTAATGGTAATTTAAGAATATTGAATACTATCCCAGAGAGAGCGCCACCGAACAAGCAAATTAGGCCCCATATGACCGAAAACGTATTCGGGTAATCCCGAAATTCTAGATTAATTTCATCCATAAAACCCAATAAATCTAACTGATTAGGATTAATTCAGACGTATATCAGAACCTCCTTCCATGGTGACTTTTGTTAACCACGGGTTTCTAAATATGGTGGGGTATGACCATAGCATTTAATTTATATCTTAATGACTTTACGGTTTCTAATCGTAAAAGGAACCTGCCAAATCCTCGCATATATAGGAGAATATCTAGCCTGTATCCCATAAGGCAAGTTATTCCAACCCGTAGATTGAAAAAACTAGATGAATAAAATTGGCCATTTAATTATGCGATAGAAAGGTGCAGTTGGTTTTAATTAAGCAAGTTTCTAAGTCTGTCCAATTCAATCGACACATCTTTTCTAAAATGGGAAATAAAATCTTGGTATTCGGAAAGAGTACCCTCTTCCAATTTTTTATCCCTTGAATCTTCATACAATTTGGCCCGCTTATTAATTGTTATCCTCAAATTGAGGCAATAATGACCATTTACAAAAGTTTCAAGCCTGTATTCTTTTTTTATGATAACAAACAGTTCATTAAACGCACCTTCATTATTAGCTTTCAGATCAATTCTTGCCAAAACTTTTTCAAGCCTTTTCATTTTATCTTCTGTATTCATTCCTTTTTTATTTTAATACTTTGACCACATTATCCAAGTAGTCAACCACTAATTTAAATTCCACTTTCTTATTCGGTAAATACCCATCCATTTGATTTCTTAAGGTTCCAAATTCCTTAAGTGCATCTTCATCCTTTTCAATTCCTTGGATACTCGAAATAGATATTTCATACTTGGTTCCATTTTTTACAACATATATGTATTTAGCAATTGATAAATCGAAAAAACCTGTTTCCACAAACCCCGCACCAATTTTATCTATCTCCTGTTCCGAAATATTAGACTGGTCAAAATCTATTTCGTGTTTAACGGTCTCCCCGTAAATTTTAGTAGATATATTCGCTTGTTCTAACGTATCTGTGAGATAAACGTACGTAAAAATGGGTGCTAAGGTTATCAGCAATCCAATAATACCCACAACGATTACTTTACCCCAACTATAAACTAAACCTCCATTGTAAATGTGTTTGGAAGCATTTTCCTCTTGATATTTCTTAAACAATCCAAAAGCAATGGCCGAATATACGATTGGGATAATTTGATTTGGAATAGGAATGTTTCCTGGAATCCAGAAAATGCCTCCAAAAATCACCAGGGTTGCGATGACTGAAATAATCCAAGTTGGTTTTACTTTTTCTGGTTGTCCAAGAGTTTTGAAATTTTCGGTAAATAAGTATCCAGCCACTAACGGACCGCCTAAAAAAGTTCCAACCCAAAATGCTTTGTCTTTATATATTTTACCCAGAGGAAGAGTTTGGTCTACCGTATCGTTCATTTTTCTAAAGTCTTAAAACAAGTAGTTAAATCATAGTCTTTTTAAAGGCAGGCCTAAGGTTATTTAGAGCCCACCCGAAATTAAAAATAATAGTGCAAATAGCCACCGTAATTTCAATCAAAAAACGAACAATTATTACCTGTAATAATGCGTTAGGTACAAACCGCAGTGCCCATACGGAAGGATTACAAAGAGCGGAAAAAATTAAATAAACAAGAGAATTGAATGAACGGATTCTGATGAAGGTTTGAAAAAGTGATATTCTCTATTTATCACTAAAAAAAACGAGAATACTACGATTTAATACTTACAGCCCAAAGCCTAGTTTAAATACGATTCGGCCTCCATCTAAGGAGTTATAGAAACCAAGATTGACGGCTATTAATTCGGCCCCATTGATAAAGAATCCCCCTCCATAGGTATAATGCCATAAATCGGATTCTTCATAATTTAACCATACCCTCCCGTAATCAAAGGCGCCATAAAACCCAATCCTAACGGGTAAAACACCCGTTCTCATTTTATTAAAACTGTACCGCACATCGGTGGTTTGATAATAGGATTTCTGGCCAGAGAACCGTTGATTTCTGTACCCTCGCAAACCATCGGAACCTCCTATAGTGGCGGCTTGGTAAAATTCAAAGTTTGAATTAAAATTAAGATACCCTTTAAACTTAGTCGCTAAAACCAAGCTACCGGAAGGATTGATTTTATGTACAAATCCAATTTGAGGAATCAGATAGGTAAAATCTTTTTCCGACTGTTTTAAATTCAATTTATATCCAAACTCAATAGAGGTAGCCATACCAATAGTTGGGTAAGCTACATTATCGTAATTCTCATATTCAAATTTGGTAAAGCCCCCCGCAAAACGATTTTCGTCAAAAATGTATTCAGGTAAATCATCCGTTTCAGATACATACCTACCCTCGGTATTTGCCGGTTTAACATCATCGTACGTTAATCCAGCACTTAAATTACTCCCTCCAAAGGTTTTCCATACCAAAGAGGGTTTTACCCTAAACGCTTCTAGTTTTACACGATTGTAATTCATCCCTAGTTCTCCTTGATCATTAACGGTTTCGTTTCCATATCCAAAAAAGTTAACGCTAAAATTGGGACTCGTGAATACGGACTCCACCAATACGTTGTTTCGCCCAAAAACGTGAGCGAATTCCCCCTTATATTTCAAGTCAAATCCATTAGTCGCAAAATAAAAGGCTCCTTCAATATGATGTTTGGCGGTAAACGGATTCCGTTCAAAACCATAAACAGTATAGGTACTACTTACACCTAGCTTCATACCATCATCGGGGTTACCTCCAACAATGGGAACCACCGCATGTGTATTATTTTTGGGTTTTTTGTAATCATATACATTGACATCATAGGTATCTTGTAATTTTAAATGGGCTTTATGGGCTTGCGAAAAATCATTCTCTTTCGTTCTATAATCGTAAATCACAATATTCCTCCCATTTTCTACGAGGTAGGTGTCTTTGTTTTGCCCACCAATCAATCTAATTTTGATTTTCGAACTCTTACCTACTACCTCAAAAGTATCTTCATCATCCAAGGCATAAATCCATATTTCCTTGGTTTCCTTTGGGGAATAAGTTCTATGGTAATATTCATTTTTAAGCGTATGATCTTTTTTACGTAGAATCCGAACCACTACCTCACCGTTTTCCTTATTTTCAATTTTGATGTAGTCGTCTTTATTACTTGCCGTAATCACTGCGTATTTGTTGAGCAATGCGTAATATCTATCTGCAATATGTTGCAAATTACTACGTCTTAATTTTAGGGTCGCTTTTATTTCCGCAATGGTTTCCTGGTTCATCTCTTTGGGTACATGACTAAAAGCTTCGTCAATAAGATCATCGGTAATTTGAGTTTGAATAAATTTTACTTGTTCATCCCATACCGATTTATCGGAATTGGTCATAAACGCCTTATCAATGGAAAATGGATTATTATTAAAGCTTTTTACATCCTTTACATCCTCACTATAAGAGCGTAACAATCGGGTACCCGGCATAAACAAGACGGTGGTACTGATCATAAACCCATCCGACCAGCGCGAAAAGGGTTGATCTCTATCCCGAGGTAACGGACGGTAAACCTTTTGTCCGTTTTCTTTAAACTCTAACCAACGCCATTGATCTTGATGACGGTCCCAATCACCAATCAGCATATCGAACAAACGCGCTTTTATGTAGGCTTGTTCATCCACCATTTCCGATTCCTTTTTATGAATTTCCGTCATCATATCCTGGGTACTGAGAATCTTCCCTGTAAAATCACCCGAAGCAAATTCATCATGCCCCTTGGAGGGATGCTCTTCAATCATACATAATTCATCCCCAATAATTTCATTGTATTTACCCAATGCCTTTTGTTTAGGTACGTAATACAACTGTGGGTTTAAATGGGGTAAATTAATGGGATCGCATAGTGTACCAATAATGAAAGGGGCATAGGGATAGGATCCCGTAAAGGCATCGTTGACTAGATCTTCGGTAAACGTACTATCAAACTGTCCTTTTACATATTGATCTTGAAACAGCCCTTCTTGAATGTATTGAGCCGCTTGTTTTTTCATGGCTCTCACCACGTAACGTTTGCCATTGGCTGCCCGAAGATGTAAGGTTTTAGATTGTTTACCTCCTCCCATACGAATGGGGGTTAAACCACCCAACAGCGTATCTAGATAAACCACAGGCGCCAAAACGGGGGTACTGTAATCATCCCGAAAACGTTTCCCCCAAAGGAATTCATAAAAGCCCGATTTCTGCCCTTTATCCGCGGGTAAAATGGAGGCATAAATGGAATCTTTCGTAAGAATAGGATACTCAAATTGATCGCCCATTACATCGGGTTTTAATACTTGGGTTTCAAATTCTACTTGATCCTCTTCAGCCGAAATAAATTGTACGTGCGAAGAGCCATCGGTATACACTTTTAAAATAGCATACCCTTTTTTTGCATACGCAAATTGGCCACTTCCTCCATTATTGGCCGCAGTGGTTTTAGACCCCGCACCACTAATAATTTGAGGGATATTATCCTCCACCAAATACTGCATGCTATGGTCGTGTCCGGAAACAAAAATCACCTTATCATTTTGCTGGGCGACCGCTACAATATTTTGTTTTAACTCATTGTAATATCTATTGGATAGATCCACATTGGCAATACCACTCGTTTCTCTGATTACGTTTTTCAAAGTACCTAGAATAGGTAAAGGTTTTAAGTGACTCAGAAATGAATAATGTCCCCCATGTGAACCATTTGTAAACATGGGGTGGTGAATAGCTATAATGGTAGTTTTACCTCTTCCTTTTTTGATTTCGCTACGTAATTCATCCAAGAAAAGTTCCCGAGTTTTCAACTCGCAGTTATCATTTATGGTAGGATGACGGTCCCAATTGGTAATGTACCAATGCGAATCCACAATAATCAAAACAATAGCGTCTGAAATATGAACGGTTTTTAAAGGACAGCCATCTGTGGGTAAGAAACTATGTTTCCCTACCTGTTTTCGAACGTACTCTTCTTCTCTTTTTAGTCCCTTTACCCCTTCACTGTACCAATCATGATTACCCGGAATAAAAATGGTTTCTCCTTTAAATTTTTTGACACTTTTAGTTTGAATTTTTAACCGGTATTCGGATAATTCTCTCGATTCATCTTGTTTAGAAGGAAGACCTCTGGGATATACATTATCCCCTAAAAACAACACGGTACTTTTAGCGTTTGCTTTTTTCAACCGTTTCTTTAAACTCTTTAACGCTACGGTAGAACTATCGAGTACTGCATTTCCTGCATCTCCTATTAAAAAGAACGTGTGTGCAACTTCTTTTGTTGTGTCTTCAGGTATAATAAAGGCTTCCTTTACTTGTTTTTTAAAAGTAGCACAAGAAGTGACAAGGGCTAAGCCTACCATCAACAAACCGAGTTTTTTAAACCACATGGGAGAACCTTAAATTAATTCGATAATCATTTTGGCTACAATGGTAATAGCAATCCCAAACAAGAAGGTAAAAAGCGAAATTCTAATACGGGCTGATTTTCTATTTAATACTTGTGCTTGGTAATAATAATCACGAATCATGGATGAATACAAATAATCCTTGTCCTGTAAAATTTGAAGAAATGCCCATTCAAAATCTCGATAATGCATATTGAAAAAGTTACCATAAAATAATAGATTCCCTTTTTTGGCTCTAATTTCTTCTTCAGTAAAATTACCCTGAGTTCGGTTGGGAGTAATTGCTAAGATAGCAAAGATGATGGAAATCACATTTGAAATGGAGAATATTAATGTGGGTATACTGTTGGGTAAACCCTCATCAAACTTACCTAAAACACCTCCCAATGCCAGTGACAAAAGAATGGAATTCACGGTGATCATGATCGATGCTTTTCCATCCACCATTTGATTTAAGGTATAGTGATTTTTGGAAGTCGTTCTAAATAGCGTTTGAATACCTCTATCATCTCTACCTTTGATTTTTACTAATCCCTTTTTTAAAGTCTTTATCTCTTCATCACTAATATCCAGCTCCTTACGTAAAACCAGGTCTTTATTGGCTTCAATTTCTTTTCGTTCTTTTTTAAGTCCTTTAATTAACTTTTCGATGGAAGGTTCCAATACTCTTTTACCGAAATCAGTGTAGACCTTATAATCTTTGATTAATGGAATAAGGGTATCAAACCAATTGGATTTAGAAATATCAAAATCATGAAGAATCATTTGTTCGTACATTAACTTTAAGCGGCTTCTACCTTGATCACATGTAAAATCCATTACCGTGGCATCGCCTAAAATTTTTGCTTCCATCAACTCAGCGGTACTAAATGGAAGACATTGAATCGCAATTATTTTGGATTTAGCTACCAGTTGATCGTCTAAAGGAATTTTGGCGTTAATATCACTGATTATCGTATCAAAAACCGGAACGACTAATTTGAAATCATCTATTTTAATTGGGTTTAGAACATGGTTTAACAGCATGAGATAGGAGGCTAAAAATATGGCATCCATGTCCACGTTTTTAATAGCATCCTCTCGAACAATCTGTTTAATGTTTTTTTCAATTCGATATAAGAGACCAATATTCGAATACACATTTTTTTCCGAATTATCGTGCAATACATGAAATGCATAATCTCTAATCGAGCTTATTTTATCCGACAGTTTGTAGTTATTTTCCATACATCAAATGTTCTAAAATTTTATTATCATGAAGTAAACTGAAGGTAATAAAAGAATTTAGTAGCACCTTCTTGAACCCATTTTATGGAGCCCCAAAATAGACGGTTCCTCCCCTTTTTCATTTTTCACCTGTCTGTTTACCCTAAGTTCAAAATCTTGGGAATAAAGATAATTATCCCCACCATAAAAGCGGCAAATGCAGCGACTAAAACTGCCGCAGCCGCCAAGTCTTTAATTTTTCGAATAGTTTCATTCTTTTCATTTGAAATCATATCGGCCATATTTTCAATGGCGGAATTGATTAATTCCATGGAGAAAACAAAAGCAATAGACAAAATCACCGCAAACCATTCGGATGTGGATAGTTCGAAAAAGACCGATGCTAAAATGACTCCTATAGCTGCCACCAAATGGATCCAAGAATTATGTTCTTCTTTGACCAAGGTTTTCAGCCCATCAAAAGCATATACAAAACTTTTTAATCTGGCTTTAATCGAAAATTTTTGATGTTTCATCCTTTCTTTCACTCGCTACAAAAATACAGATTACAAGGTGTTTTTTATTTAAAATTAAACGAAGGAAATTCCTAAGCAAGACCAGATCCAATTATAGGGTAATGGTCATCCCTACCCCATTGGTATTTAACAACCTAGTTGGGTAAACAGAGACCTTTCCATTACTCATTTTATGCATATGCGGAATTAAAACTCCGGTTAAGGCACCAATGGCATATCCAGTAATAACATCGGTAGGGTAATGTTTACCTGCTTTTACCCGAAGATAACCTGTGGTAGCAGGAACTAGAGCCGCAAAACTCCAAATTCCAATTTTATAAGCCTTTGTGAGTTCGGGATGGTAATCGGTCATTACTTGAGCCCACAGAAAGGTTAACGATGCGGTGACGGAAGTATGCCCGGAATAGAATGAAAATCGACTTTCTCTATCTGTTCGCTGCTCATAGGTATAATCTGGATTATACGCGTACGGACGCGTTCTATTGGCGACACTTTTAACAATATTGGTTAATCCATAATTGATACTCAATACTTCATAGGTCATGACCAGTAAGGACCCAATCTCTTTACGTGTGTGGTTTTCAGATAAAAACAACATCGGCATAACTACCAAACTACTGAACAAAATAATATCGCTAGCTTGCCGGGCGCTATTACTCTTATTATAGGTAGCGCCTCGGTCAAAGGAATTTACATCCTTTCGATTAAGTGCATTCACCTCAACCGGAGTATATGGCGTAACCTGATCATTTTCAAACAGCACAAAACCGGTCGTTAATAATACCGTTCCAGTCAGTAAATAGGGCCAATCCCTCTTTAAAGAGATGTTATACGGATCTAGGTGAAGATGCTCTTTTCCCTTACACATAAAACAATTAGGATGCTTTTTGTGCTGACCGAAAACAGAAATACCTATAGTAAAAAGAAAAACGATTAAAAGTATGGCTTTCATTAACGGCTCAAATTTATAAAATGTAAAGACTTAAGGCCCTTAATTGATTCGATTTTTATTACTTTCTCTTAAATATCAATACGGTAGGAATTTGATCATTTTTTTCGTTTGAAATAAATAAATCACCCGAAGAATTAAAGGTAATTCCTTCCGGTTGGTAAAAAATAGATGGATCCAAATAGGTATGATTAATAATTTTTCCTTTAGCCGATAAAACCAATAAGCTTTTGGAATAGGAACTTAAAATATAGATATGCCCTTTTGGATGAATTGCAATTCCAGAGGGTTTAAAATCGGAATCTACTTCGTCTCGTTTTATTTTAAAAACAGGATCGGACTCGAATGAATTTGTGACGAGAGAAAAGGCATAAATGTAAAAATGATCCCGTTTCTTTTTGGTTCCATGGGTTTTGCAAGCGACCAATAATCTATTATTAGCCACATCGACACATAGTCCTTCAAAATCAAAATTTTTGTTGTTTTTGAAGGTATATTCTTTGGCTTTTTTATTGGGTTTAACCTTAAAAATAGTCCCATCACTCCGGAGCACATAAAAATGGGATTTATGATGAGCTACACCTTCGTAATCCCCATTTTTAGCAAAATCAAAATGATTCCTAATTTTACCGGTATGTGCATCTAGGTAATAGACCCGACCTTTCTCATCCTGAACAGCTGCCAATACAGAATCGGATAGTAATACCAGTCCTGATATTTCATTCAATTTACTCGAAAGCTCCATTTGTTGATCTGGTAAATTAAGGTCGTACAAAAACTTTTTTGCAGTACATCCTGCAACTAAAGCCACCAACAAAGAGATCAAAACAATTTTCTTCATACTTTACAAACGATATATTTGGGGTAAAGTTACACTGGCAAAACATTTATTTGGGGATTAATTAATTTTAATCGTTCGTAGATAATAGAAAGGAGAGTTTGAGATGTATAATGCTCCACAAACAGCATGCGTTATTCCATGTTTCCATTTTTTTTTGACCCCATAGATCTTACGGAAATGACCCATTTAATGGCTAAAATGGTTCGAATACTAATGAAACTAATCATGTAACGATAGAAATAGGCCCAATACCAAAATCGGTTACCCTGCCCCCCCCTTTCCGATGGGTGACGAACCATCAAGAAACTGGGAATTAAAAATACAGGAAGTTTTCCATCGAGTAAATTTCAAGAATCACATCTCTAATCCGGCCTAATTCATCGATTAAATAAACCCAAATCCTAAAGCAACAGAAATCAACATTAACATAATGGCTACCACCAATTGCATGCTTCGGAGTGTGATTTTTTTCAACAACTTTTTCCCCAATACAGCTCCAATAATGGCAGATAAAGTAGCGGAAACTAAAAGAGGAATATTATCGTTTAAATTGGCGGTATCAAAACGAGAGGCATACACAGATAAACGGGTAAAATCCACCATACAAGCAATAATTACTCCGGTAGCAATGTAAGCCTCTTTACTTAACCCTGCCTTAATTAAGAATGCACTACGAAAAGCGCCTTGGATTCCTGCTAGACCACCAAAAAAACCACTCAATATCCCTCCAAAAATTAATTTATCTTTTCCAAAGTGAATCTCTTTTAAACGAGGGGATATTTCGAGAATAGAAAATAAAATTAATAGAACGGAAATCACTAACTTAACGGTAGTCACATCAAAGTGTCCATCCAATATTTGGTAACTAAATAAAGGCCCCATATCCGAAATTTGCATCAGTACCCAAGCTCCCACAAACGAAGCTAAAATAGCGGGAATCCCAAATTTAAAAAGCATCGATTTATCCGCATTTTTACCTACCAATCCTATTTTGAAAATGTTATTGGTGAAATGTACTACCCCCGTTAAGGCAATTGCCACATCGATAGGAAAAAACAAAGCAAAGACAGGCGCTAAAATAGTTCCGAGTCCGAAGCCCGAAAAGAAAGTCAATACTGAAGTTAGAAATGCCGCAATACTAATAATGATAATTTCCATAGTTTGTTTAATTGGATCCTACAAAAATACCCCGTTCAATAATTCTAAAATAGTTGGTTAGACAGGGTTAAGGATGAAAATATCTAAGAGAATCCATACCTAATTCGCTCCAAACCATTTCAATACTGGGGAAAACACCTATTTAATATACCCTACCCTTTTCGCTAAAATCAGGTACTTCTACTTCTGTAAAAAAAACCGTGTTTACCCACTATCAATTTTCAAATTTCCTTCGGAATTTTGAAAGGAGTCAATCTCCCTCTGTGTAATTCCACCGAAATTACGAATACCATTTTGTTAGTGGTGAAAATCACCTCCAAGTAAACATGTTGGATTGGCGCTTTTTCAAGCGTATCTTGGAATGATTTTCATCTATTTGATGCCCGAATTCTTCTTAGAGTTCGGGCATTTTCTATTCTAATTCACCGCTTCACTATGGGTATTTTCTATTCTTTCTCCCTGAACGGTTTCCTTAAATTGAAACGTCTTGTTAGAGAACTCAATAATATCAACCAGTTCATTATTGCCTTCATCGTATTTAACAAATACAGAATCTCCGGATTGTGAAATTGGAAATTCATTGGAGATCAAAGTACTTCCAATAAATATTTTATTCTCATAGCCCTTTAAAATCAAGTAGTAAAAGGTATTCCCATTTCTAATATCGGAGGAGATTCTTAATACTTCGGTATCAATCGTAAATATATCCACACTTGAACTTGGAACCACATTCGCTCCTGTGCTGTTCAACGCATTTTTATAACTTCTTAGTGTTTCTTTCAAGGTATTTCCAACCCCTACAATGGTATAATCTTCTACGGAAACCATAGCGATCATCTTGATTAAACCGGCTTGATCCTTTAATGACATCACATAAGTGGGAACGCCATTAATATTATACGTAATTGGGAAAGTAGCACTATACCTTTTTTCTTGCACTTTACCCATAGCCGAATACTGAGCCGCAGATTCGGTGGCTCCAATTTGTTTATACCAAATAGATTCTTTGGTTCTTGTATTTACCAAAATAAAACCTACCGTACCTTCATCGCTACCTACAGAGGTTAACCCGGTATACCAAAAGGAATTATTATTCTCCCCATAAACTAAAGAAATGCCGTTTGTAGTGGTTAATTTATCTTGATTTGAAAAATTAAATACGCCATGCACGTATTCTCCCCAATCATCTAATTGGTCCAGAATAAACGAAGCCGGTTGAATTCTATCTACCCATAAAGGCGCATCTTCAATACTATACTCTTCCATTTCTCCGGTAGCCACATTGACCAATAATACCCCTGTGGCATCTTCCCCCGAGAATCCGATTCTCTTTTCAAATAAAGTAACCACCCAGAATGGATTTCCAGAATCATCAATCTCAAAAGTGAAGTCCGTAAAACCCTGAGTGGCATATCCATGGCTATAAATATGACGACTCAGATTATCTGAAAAATAGGCGTTCCTTTGATATTTGATCTTTACCGGATTTCCATTCACATTTTGAACCAGTTTTACATCTCGTTCATTGGTCGCTGAAACCATTACATAACCCTCTGTTCCTGATTTATTATTTATCCATTTAAAAAAACCAGAATGCAATAAAGGAGCCACCCAATACAATTTGCCATTCACTTTTTGAATCGCAAAATCACCCAGTTCAACTTGACTTCCTAAGGAGGGTTGGGTTCCTAAAACTTTATCGCCCACTTTATACGCAATGGAACGGTCTACTATCCGAATTTCATCCGTAGAAATGGGTGAAACTTGGGTTGAAAAATCCTGTCCTGTAGTAATCTCCCCAATTAAGTCACGGTACTTTAAACTCTTGAATAATGTCGAACTCGTCATAAAGGGCACCAGTAAAACATAGACGAAACATCCCCAAAATACCGCTGGGAAAACCCGGTTCTTGACGCTGTTCCTTTCACCTTTAACGGGAACAAAACTGGCCAGATAAAAAGGCCCAATCCCTATAATTAAAACAATAGGCAAACCAATAAAGCCATAATTTAGAGTGGGTAAAAACATATAAATAAACAGGCACACAATTAAGAGTACACCTACAGATTGGATCAGGTTTCTTTTCATTACAATAGTATTTCAATTTAATTCCATTCAAATGTACACAACCCTTTTAAACGTAGTTCATGGAAACTATAATTTTGGTGCATCTTCTTAAAATCAATGGATATAGGACGCTAAATGGGGAGCGCTCATTACCAGATTAAACTCATTTAAACTATATTCTGCAACTCCCTTAACGATCAAAGGATCCTGATCCAAAATTGCTCTTATTTCCTTTTCAGAATTGACATTAGCGATGACAATACCACCGGTGCGTGGATTTTTGGGTCCTCCCATAATAAATGTGCCACTTTCATATTGTTTGGAAACGTAGGCTCTATGTGAATCCGTAAATTCATTGACCTCATTTATCGGTTTGATAAAATTAAAATTGATAATATACATGTGTGCTAGTTTTGATTTTATTTAAATTTTTTTGCCCATTCGTTAGACCAATGTCTTAACGGATCAAACAAAGTGAATAGCTCTTCCCCCATTTGGGTCAATCGGTAACCGGCTACCACTTTTTCAATAATATGAGTGGCTTGCAATTCTTTAAGTCGAGTGTTTAACGTGGTGGGAGATATTCCGGGACACACGGTTTCTAATTCACTAAACGATTTTTGGTTTTCATTTAAATACCAAATAATATGCATCGACCAATTTCGACCCAATAAGTCAAAGAGTGCCATTATTGGTTTACCTGATTGAGAACCTCTTACTGGTTTTCCGGGAGTTGGAATCTTCATTTATTTATTTTTTACAAAACTACATATTTTGTAGTTAACTACAAAATATGTAGTTGCATCCTGAGGCAATTTTCAAAATAAAACGGAAGTCATTTAAAGACTCTTCGTACATTTTTCACACAATCCCAAAACCACCTGATCGATGGTACGAATAGATTCAGCGGCATCGGTCATTACACAATTTTTATCCGGGCAGTGAGTCAATCCTAGGTTATGCCCAATTTCATGCACACTGATTTTCTTGAGTCTGGAAATAAATTTAGAAGGTTCTCTATTTTTAAAACGAAAGGTGGAAACCACACAGCTTGGTCCGGGACGAAATCCTAAGCCAAAAATGCCCCAGTCCTCGTATTTTGAAGTGGGTAATTTTACATTGCCCCATTTGTCGTACTTCGTTGTAGAAATATCTTTTTGTAAAAGTCCAATCACATAATCCACCTGATCCGGCTTGTTGGCCTTTAGGTATCGAATCAGTTTATCGGCTCGATATCTGGGTGATTTCACATGGATAAAGGTATGCTCAGGAATATCCAGGTATGGCAATACCTGAACAGAGCAACCATAAACCTCCTTTAAAGCATTTGCAACCGTATCAGTTAAATGCATAGGAAATCCCCCCATAGGTTGGATGGCGATATGTGAGGGTCTAATGGAACAGCCTACACCCATTAGCACGAGGAGTAAAAGAGTACTAAATGGGCTACTCCAAAGTATTTTCATCTGCTGTTCTCTTATCCTAAGAGAGTGATATTACAATTTAATTAATCCTTCGATTTTGCTGCAATTTCTGGATTTTCAGGACGTTTATATTCTTCCTTTTTATCTTTTTTCCCTTTTATTTTTTTCCAAATCGCCCCACCAAAACTAGCGACAGCAATGGCAATCACTTTCCAAAACTTTAGAAAAATCACGAAAAACCCTGCCTTCGCTAAAATCTTCCCCGCAACCAATCCACCTATGGTCCAAGCAGCTACCTCGTCTACCTCAGGCAGGAAATCGGCATAGCGATGTCCCTCTTTAAAATCAATACTGGTAATCACCAATTCTAAATTATCCTCTACTTCTTTTAATTCGGGCATAGAGGCTACCGCATTCAATACAAAAACCCCTTTTCTACCCAATACTCTAAGGTTGTAGTTGAGTGTATGTATGGAATCAGAACCAAAACGCAACTCCTTTGCCCAATGCAATATTTTACTATTGGCATCATAATGAGGAGCTGAAGCCCATCCGACAAATTCTACCGATTCATACCCCATTTCATTTCGTTGCACATTTGCTTCTCGAGTTTCCTCCTTCAACTCTTCTAATAGCTCTTCGTAATCAATGTCTCCGGCATCCTCATCCTCCACATAGCCCATTTCCTCAAAGCTGATGGTAAACAACCAACTTTTTGCATCCATTACTCCTCTACCTTCTGGAACCAATAAACCCAAAATAGTTTCATCTTCTGGGTTTCCCCATAAATCGGATAAAACATAATTGGCCTGTTCTTGATCCAAAAAGCCAAAACCTTCCGGTACATTTAGGGTTGCATTTCCAGAATTTAATTCGATGATACCGGATTGGTAGGTTAATCCACCTTCAACTTCTTGGACCCATAACTGCGTACTATCTACCCCCACTAGAGAGTCATCTAATTGAGCTTGGGTATTTAAAAAGGTTAATAGTATTTAGAGTGTTAAATTATGTAAATATTCTATTATTTTTGGTAAACGTTAAATTAGAGTTTTTCTGGGGATGCTGAAAGGCGCCTTAATAATCCCAAAGAGTACGCATGATAAATTGATAGTACTGCGTTAACGATGCATGATTATTTAATGCTAGCTCAGAACTTGAAATATTGATTATAAGTGAATAGTTATACCATATTAAACTGTTTCTCCAACCACATCTCAAGCTCTAGTGGAGGTAGAGGTTTACTAAAAAAATACCCTTGCGCAAAATCGCAATTTTCAGATTTCAAGAAATCCCATTGCTCTTGTGTTTCTATTCCCTCTGCGATGACTACCAACCCTAAGCCATGTGCCATCGCAATGATTGCGTGTATTAGTACCATGTCTTCTTTATCGTGGGGAATGCCATTTATAAAGCTTTTATCAATTTTTACGGTATTTATTGGGCAGCGCTTTAAGTAGCTCAATGCTGAGTAACCTGTACCAAAATCATCAACTGACAAATTAATACCT
>CAJXZP010000005.1 GCA_913062955.1 uncultured Flavobacteriales bacterium
CAGTATAAATGCAGTAGTACCATCAGAGGCACCTTTTTCACCCGTACGAACGATGACAACAGCCACATCACCAGAAATACCATGGGTAATAAAGTTTTTTGCGCCATTAATCACCCAATAGTCCCCATCTTGTACGCCTACCGTAGCCATACCTCCGGCATCCGACCCAGAACCTTGCTCGGTTAATCCCCAGGCACCAATAAACTCAGCAGAGGCCAATTTAGGTAAATATTTTTTCTTTTGCTCTTCATTACCGAATTGCAAAATATGGCCTGTACATAGGGAGTTATGAGCCGCCATAGATAAACCGATCGAACCATCTACTTTTGATAATTCCTCAATTGCGGTAACATATTCTTGATATCCAAATCCAGACCCACCATATTCGGCTGGCACCAAAACGCCCATTAATCCTAGAGCACCCATTTTTTTGAATATTTCCACAGGAAAAAATTGCGCTTCATCCCATTCCATAATATTGGGGCGAATTTCTTTTTCTGCAAAATCGCGCACCATTTGCGCAATCATTTCTTGGTTTTCAGTTTGTTCAAAGTTCATTAAAAAAGTGTTTCTGTATAACGATACTTACAATTCTAAGTAGGGCGCAAGTTTACTATATATTTCCTCATTGAGCAACCCTATTTCCACCAACTGATGGGTGGATTTAAATTTTTTCGTGAAATCTCGATAATCTTGTATTGAAATAGCCATATTCCAAGTGAAGTACGGATGTTTAACCATTTCTGGGGCTGTTGTGGAATTGACATGAATTTTAATAATTTTATTGGAATCTACCCATACAAAAGGCCAAATCTTCTGCACTGTTTCTGGGCGCATCCTTTCAATCTCATACAATTGATTGCGTGAATAGTAGCCTCCTAATTTATCTCGATACCAAATGATTTGCCTCGCATAATAACTACCTACACCACGCAGTTTCTTCAACTCGGTCGTATCCGTTGTATTTAAATCAATCCATGGGTTATCATTTGTTTGAAGCTTTGATTTTTTCAAGCCTTCCTTCCCCTCAAAAAAATCACGTGGCGGTAAACTATCCGGAAGGTGAATAAATGGTTTCATTAGCTGATATAACTCCTCATTAATGACGAACAGTTTACGAACATCGGATTTCTCTCGAAAAGTAGCCCCCTTGTTTTTATACTTTTCTATACTTTGAGCTTGCTTTAAAGACAACCCAAATTGCATCCACTTTGCAACATCAGCATCATTCGGATTAAAAACCACAGGCTTCCACACCTGTTTCTTCTTCTCCTTATTTCCGTCTGTATAGCGAGGATATTTTTTTCGATTTTGGGCTAAATATTTTCGTTTTAATTCTAATTTACGCTCCGTTTTTAATTGTTCGTACGTTATAGAATCTTGCTTTAATTGCGCGACAAACTGGAGGTACTCCGACTCATCAATTGCGGGATATACGGGTTTAAACAAAGGCAGTACTACTTGAATGCTAGACACCAAAACGATTAGTAAAATTAACACGAAAATTCCATTTCGCTCTCTTTTATTAAACGCTAAAAGATCTTTCCAAGTCCCATTCATAACCCATGTATTTGAAATTAAAACTTATGAATATTAGGGTGGAGCCATAAATAACCAACAACATAAATTGTCCTTACTAAAATAAAGAAAAAGTATGGCAAAAAAAAAGCTCCCGAATTGGGAGCTTCTAAAAACAAATAACGCTTTAATGGAATTGTTTAATTACTCCGGTACGCACCTTTTCCATATATACCCGCAGATCTTCCCTTACCTCACCAGACATAATTAATAAGCCAATAATATTAGGAAATGCCATGGCTAAAATCATCATATCTGAAAAGTTGATCACGGCATTCATAGAAGTAGATGCTCCTATAACAACGAATACTAGAAACAATCCTTTGTACGTATTTTCCGACCATTTTTTCTCACCGAACAAATAGGTCCACGCTTTTAAACCATAATAAGACCAGGAAATCATAGTAGAGAAAGCAAACAAGAAAACCGCTGCCGCCAAAACTAGAGGAAACCATGAAAATGCACTTTCAAAAGCCGCAGAAGTTAATTGCGCACCTTCTAAACCAACATTTTTATATTCCCCTGTAATAATGATAACCAAGGCAGTCATGGTACAGATCACTACCGTATCAATGAATGGCTCTAACAAGGCTACAAACCCTTCACTTACGGGTTCATTTGTTTTTACAGCAGAATGCGCAATTGCCGCAGATCCTACGCCCGCTTCATTGGAGAAAGACGCACGTTTAAACCCGGTCATTAATACCCCCACAAAACCACCTCCTACAGACTCTGGCGAAAACGCACCATCTATAATCAAACCAAAAGCGTAACCTAACTGACTGAAGTTCATACCCAAAATAACTAAGGCGGAAAGCACGTACAACACGGCCATGAAAGGAACAATTTTCTCGGTTACTTTAGCGATACTTTGTATCCCACCAATAATAACAACTCCAACTAGAGCGGCCATCCCAATTCCAAAAAAGAAACCTTTACCTTCCAAAAAAGAAAACTGCCCTGACATTTGCGCAAATGCTTGATTGGACTGAAACATATTACCTCCACCAAAAGAAGCTAAAACCGCAAGTACGGCAAAAAGAATAGCCAGTACTTTACCCAATTGCACCATGTTCCGTTTATTCAATCCTTTAGTTAAATAATACATTGGACCACCCGATACGGTACCATCCTCATGTAAATCTCTATATTTCACACCTAAGGTACATTCGGTAAACTTGGTTGACATACCTAATAAACCAGCAACGACCATCCAAAAGGTAGCTCCAGGCCCCCCTATAGTAATGGCAACAGCAACACTTGCGATATTCCCTAAACCAACGGTAGCAGATAAAGCGGTTGTTAAAGCCTGAAAATGGGAAACTTCTCCTTTATCTGAAGGGTCATCAAATTTCCCTTGAATCAATTGAATGGAATGTTTAAATCCCCTAAAATTGATGAACCTCATTTTGATGGTAAAAAATACCGCTCCAAAAACCAACCATACCACAATAAAAGGTACATCGGCACCAATATCAATCCCAACCAATTTTAGTGGATCTGCAAAAAAGAACATGGCTAAAAAGTCTACAATTGGAGCAAACATAGAATCAATTGCTTCCCCCATACTCTGAGAATCGGAGGGTAAAGGTTCTTGTGCAATAACAGCAGATAAATTGGTAATAATGGCACTTAAAAACAAGAGTGTCTTCTTCATAGAATTGGTTTAATCCCCAAATATAATTATCTCCTCTAGAAATTGAATAAAATTGGGTGAAGTTCTCTCGAATTCGGTTAAATTACTTAGAAATCTGTTCGATAGCGCACTTTATTCCTTCCACAGACCCTTTGGTTTCTATTACCCAAGTAGCATGTGATCCTTCCGATTTTAAACAAGAAATACGAGGTCTTAAATTTGCGCCTTGAATATTACCTGATTCCGACTTCAAAACATCCCTCACGTTTCCATTAGAAAGCTTGCCAATTTGAATTGCAAAATCGTGTACTGAATTCACATCATCTCCCCCAATATGGAAATAGCCTACATTTCTATTTATACAAATTATTTCTACCAAATTCACAACGTCCATCACATAAGTAGGTGTTCTAAATTGATCCGTCACCACTTTAATCTTGGTCTTTTCCTTAAGAGCGTTAAAAACCCAAGTAAATATGTTGGGACGCGCAGCCACTTTGGAATACCCGTAAACCAAAACAGGACGAATAACAGCCCATTGACACCCGCCATTCTCCACTAACAATTCTGCGGCTCGTTTACTCTTGGCATAAACACTTATTGGGTTAGGCACATTCATTGGTTTTTCCCACATGTGTTCCCCATTAAAAACAAAGTCAGTGGAAAAGAAAATAAAATGAGCATCCATTTCTTTAGCGCACTTTACAAGCATCCCCGTAGCCATCGTATTGACTTGATCACACAATTCAGGATTAGATTCACATGTATCTACTTGAGAAATAGCTGCGGTATGGATAATTATATTAGGAGAAATTTTAGCCACTATACTTTCCAAACCTTCCAGGTTCCTTAGGTCAACTTTTTTATACCTCACTATTGACAATCTAGGGTTCCGATTTTCACCTTTAGAAATTCCGAATACAAAAAAATTAGAATTTTGCAGCAACTGATTCACCACTAAGGACCCAATAAAACCATTCGAACCTGTCACCAAAACCACTAGACGATTCATTACAAATGCAATAAGGTATTGATTTGTCTAATTTGACTTTGTGTACCCAAAACAAATATTTTGCATTCAGGAATTATCTCCAAATTAGGGTCTGGGTTTACCCTATACTCCCCCTCAGGAGTACGATATCCGATAATTAAACAACCTGAATCATAACTTCTATCCAGTTCAGATAATGTTCTCCCATGAAATTTAGAAGGAATATTTTTATATGAGATTTCTTCCAAATTAACTTCATTACTACCCATAACCGAAATATGATCCAAAAACTCATATACATCTGGGGTAACTACTAAAGACCCCATATGAGTACCCCCCACTTTATCGGGCATAATCACATTATTACTTCCGGCTATTCTTAATTTTTTTACGGAACTATCTTTCGAGGCACGGCTAATAATTTGAATCGACTTTGCTAATTCTCTTGCGGTCAACACCACAAAAACATTAGCGGCATCACTGGGCAAAGTAGTAATAATGGATTTGGCACGCATAATACCACTACGAATTAAGGTCTTTTCGTCCGTAGCATCCCCTTTCATATACAATAAATTGGCATCCTTTAATTGGGTAAGAATTTCATCATCGTTTTCAATGATCACTACTTCCTTACTATAGGCCAACAATGTTTTTACGGCTTGCGCGCCATTTCTGCCATAGCCACAAACAATTACATGGTCTGAAATTCTATCAATATATGCGTCCACTTTATAATTTTTAAAATAATTCTGAAGGTTACCATTCACGATATACCTAGTAATGTAGGAAACCGTATACGCAAAAATACCAAAGCTGAAAATGATCAAAAAAGCTGTAAAAACCCGACCTTCAATCGAAAGGGGATGTACTTCTTTGAATCCTACAGTAGATACTGTAATAATGGTCATGTAAAAGGCATCCACAAAGATGTAGTCCTCAATAACCATATACCCCAGAATACCGGTAATGATTACGGCAGACAGTAATGCAAAGGAAAAATAAAGTTCCTTGAAATATTTAAAAGCACCCGTCACCAATTACAATTCCCAAATGGTATTTTTCTTTGGTTTGAACCAGGATTTATTTTTTAAAATAAATGCCATTGCCAAATAAACAACCAAAGGAGAGCCCAAAGTCAAAAAGGACAGGTAAATGAAATAAACCCGAATGGCGTTGGTACTAACATTAAACCTTGTACCCCACCACTCACAAACTCCGTAAGCTTTGGCATCAAAAAGTTCCTTTATATAATTTACCAATTTCATTTATTTAATATTTGTTTACCAATACCACAATTTAAGCATTTCTTTAACGTGCAAAACCTATTTGTTAATTCAATTAGTGATTGACTATCCGAAGCACTTTCAGCAAAAATATTGTTTTGTGACCAATTCCGCAGTATGAAATTATTTTCTGCGGGTAATTTTTCTAATAAATCAATCGCCAATTCTTGATGATGAATACTCCCTATTTCTTTTCCATAGAAAAAGAGCATCGGGCTGACTGTATTTATCAGTAAATTTTCAATCGACTTCGTTCCCAGCGGTTTTTTCTTGAATTTGCTTTCCTTATCAAAAGTATAATGTGTTTCCCAATAGGAGGAAACATTCACCTTAGGTATATCCTTATTTGATTCGATTTTAAACTCACGTACAAAGGAATCAAACAAGTTTCCTTGCATATGAATTAAATGGGCCAGTTGGCTGAGCCGAAGGGTTGGAAAGCCAATGGGGCGAATTTTACCGAATTTCCATAAATCCGAAGGTATACACTGCAGACCATATTTACTTTTTTGATGTGTAAATTCTTTTTTTAATTGGGTGAAATATTCATCTTTAAAATCACCGTCTAATAATCCTGCCACCCCAAACAAAAGGGACTCCAACTTAAAAAGGTCATCTTTGTTTTTTAAAAGAATTATGAAATTCAGGTTTCGGCTTAAAGCTAACATGGGCTCTGCGTTCGTTTTAAACCCAAAATTTTTACAAAACGAAATAAAGAAGGTTTGCTCCCAATTGTTTTTCGTTACTTGATAGATTTCCTGTAATTCCAAAACTTTTCTTTCCAATCTTTCGATCAAAAGCCGTCCCAACCAATTGGAAATTTCGAAATCATTTACGGTATGTAACGAATCGGAACACATAATTTTATTTCGATTTAAAATCAAATGATCAAATTTGGAAATAAGGGAGTTGGAAACGCGTCCTTTTAAAATAATGGTTGGGATAATATTTCCCAAATGATCCGATACGGGTTTATTGTTCACCCACACCACATGTAGTATGGTTTTTTGATATAAGGGATCTTCTTGGTGATTATGCGCAAACCAATCGGATGAATTAATATGGATTTCAACGTTACCTGCCCAGATTAAATCACCTATCTGAATCTTCGCATTCGAAAAGTCAGGACCTGAATTATGGTTATGAAAACCCTCTTGAAGGATCATCACTTCTTGCTCATCTTCTGTCCTCAAGTTATGCAGGTTAAATAACTTGTGCTTCCAGATATAGTGTAAAAAATCTTCGGACATAAAAAAAGGGATTTTGGTACTCTAAAGTACAAAAATCCCTTTACATCAATTTTAGGCTATAATTCCATGGCTTTTCAAATGAATAGCCATTTCTTTTTGAATTTTATTCGCTTCTTCTTTGGCACAGTTCGCAAAATTTTCATCCGAACCGGAATAAATAATACCACGGGATGAATTTACTAATAACCCACAATCAGAAGTCATTCCGTATTTGACCACATCACTTAAACTTCCACCTTGCGCCCCTACACCGGGCACCAAAAAGAAGTGCTCTGGAACCAATTTTCTTACCTCACCAATATCTTCTCCCCGGGTAGCCCCAACCACATACATTAGGTTATTAATCGTTCCCCAAGTAGAAGAGACCTTCAATACCTTTTCAAACACTTTTTCACCCGAAGCCAAAACTTGTTGTTGAAAATCAAGCGCCCCTTTATTGGAGGTTAAGGCTAATAAAATGACCCACTTATTATCGTATTCTAAAAACGGAGTTACAGAATCCTCCCCCATATATGGAGCCACGGTAACGGAATCGAAATCACTATTTTCAAAAAACGCTCGGGCATAAAGATGAGATGTATTCCCAATATCTCCACGTTTGGCATCTGCTATGGTAAAGATCTCTTTTGGAATATATTCCAAGGTCTTTCTCAAGCTCTCCCATCCCTTTTCACCCCTACTTTCGTAAAAGGCAATATTGGGTTTATACGCTACGCAATAATCCTTTGTCGCATCAATAATAGACTTATTGAATTCAAAAATTGGGTCTTCCAATTCTAACAAATGTTTAGGTATTTTATTTAAATCGGTATCTAAACCTACGCACAAAAAAGATTGCTTCTTTTTTATTTGTTCAACGAGTTGTTTTCTTGTCATTATTATACAATCAATTGGTCGCTTATTCTTGACCTGATTTAAGTATTGCTGTGTTATTAGCAATTTTCAATTCTTCTACAAATTTTCCTAAATCACCATCCATCACCGCAGGTAAGTTGTACACTGTGAATCCAATTCGGTGATCGGTCACCCTTCCTTGTGGGTAATTGAAAGTTCTAATCTTAGCCGATCTATCCCCACTTGAAACCATCCCTGCACGTTTAATAGAATCGGCTTCTAGTTTCTTTTGAAGTTCCACATCGTAGATACGAGAACGTAATACTTTTAATGCCTTTTCGTAATTACGGGGCTGCGACTTTTGATCTTGACACTGGGCCACAATCCCGGTAGGTAAGTGTGTTAAACGAACAGCAGAATAAGTGGTATTTACCGACTGACCACCTGGGCCAGAAGCACAATACAAATCTTTTCTAATATCCGAATTTTTGACTTCCACATCAAATTCATCTGCCTCTGGTAAAACCATTACCGTAGCTGCAGAAGTATGTACACGACCTTGTGTTTCGGTTTGAGGAACACGTTGCACCCGGTGAACTCCAGCTTCAAACTTCAAGTCACCATATACACCATCACCCTCCACTTCGATAATCACTTCTTTGTACCCTCCTTGAGTTCCGTAGCTCACATCCATAACGGATACTTTCCATCCACGACTTTCACAATACTTGGTGTACATTCTGAAAAGATCACCTGCAAAAATAGAAGCTTCATCACCACCGGCACCCGCTCTAAACTCCATCACACAGTTTTTCTCGTCTTCTGGGTCTTTGGGAATTAATAGTTGTTTTAGTTTCTCTTCCAATTCGGCTTTCATCGGAATTAACTCTTTCAATTCTTCAGAAGCCATTTCCTTAAACTCCGGATCATCTTCTGTCGCCAATATGTCTTTATTGTTTTGAATATTAGAAACTACTTCTTTGAAGGCTTCAAATTCCGTCACAATATCCCCTAGATTCTTGTACTCTTTATTAAGCTTAACATATTTCTTCATATCCGAAATGATGTCGGGATCGACAATCATTTTTGATACTTCAATATACCGTTCCTTAATGAGCTCTAATTTTTCAAACATCCTTATCTCCTCTTAATAGGTAAATTCTCCAAACTCGGATTTGATTACCAATTCTCTTTTTTCAGATACTTCCACTCTACCTACAATTTTGGCAGGCACGTTAAACGACTCTGAGATTTTAATTATCTCTTGAGCGGTTTCTTCATCCGTATAAATTTCCATTCGATGGCCCATGTTAAATACTTGGTACATCTCTCTCCATTCTGTTTCCGATTCTTCTTTAATCATTTTGAATAATGGAGGTAATTCAAAAAGGTTATCCTTGATTACTTTATGTTCTCCTACAAAGTGTAGGATTTTTGTTTGTGCGCCCCCGGAACAATGAATCATCCCATCTAGTTTATTCCGATACTCTTTGAGTATTGCCGCAATAATGGGAGCATAAGTTCGAGTGGGTGACAATACCAACTTTCCTGCATCCAAAGGCGAATTTTTCACTTTATCGGTCAGGCCCATTCCCCCTGAATACACGAGGTCCGAATCAATAGCTGCATCAAAGGTTTCTGGAAATGCGTTAGCCACCTCCTTATTAAATACATCATGACGTGCAGAAGTCAATCCATTACTACCCATTCCCCCATTGTACTCTTTTTCGTAAGACGCCTGACCAAAAGAGGCCATTCCTACAATTACATTACCTGGTTTAATATTGGCATTATCCACAATTTCGGAACGCTTCAACCGAGCAACAACCGTAGAGTCCACAATTATCGTTCTTACTTGATCACCTACATCAGCGGTTTCTCCTCCTGTAGATACGATATCTACACCGTATTGTTTCAAATCTTCAATAAGTTCTTCCGTTCCTTCGATAATCGATTTAATAACCTCCCCTGGAATCAAACCTTTATTACGACCAATGGTAGAGGATAACAAGATGGGTCCGGTGGCCCCCACACACAATAAATCATCAATATTCATGATCAAAGCATCCTGAGCTACACCCTTCCAAACCGAAATATCTCCCGTTTTTTTCCAATATGCATATGCCAATGACGATTTTGTACCGGCTCCATCGGCATGCATTACCACACAATGGTCCTCACTTCCTGTTAAATAATCTGGAACGATTTTACAAAATGCTTTTGGAAACAATCCTTTATCAATGTTTGCAATGGCTTTGTGAACATCTGTCTTCTCTGCAGACACTCCTCTTTTTTCATATTTTGATGCCATAATTTTTGATTTAAATTAGTGGTAGAAACATACATTATCCCCTACCGCTATGATGCATACAAAAAAAGCATCTCTATATCACATAGAGATGCCCTTTAACACTATTTATTTAATCTAATTTCCTGACTCAGCTCCTTCCGCAGGTGCTTCTTCGGTTGTCGGAACAGCTTCCGCAGCAGTGGCTACGTAATCGTCACGCAATACACGGAACTCTGTACGTCTATTCTTTTGATGGGCGGCATCTTTTTCTTCTTTGGTTGGAAGAGAATTAATGGTCGCATCAACAATAATCGGAGTGGTTTCCCCATAACCTTTGGCTTCCATTCTATCCACAGGAATTCCTTTAGATACGAGATAGTCCACACAACTTTGCGCACGTTTTTGAGACAAGATCATGTTTTTCCCTGATTTACCTTGCGTATCGGTATGTGCCATTAGTTCAATAACTAAAGTTGGATTTTCGATTAAGGTCGTATATAAGAAATCCAAAGAATCTTGCGAGTTAACTTCGTCATTTACCTGCAATTCCCATTTACCCAAATCATAACGAACTTCTGGGAAGCGGATTGGTTTACTAAACGATTGCATTTTCACATCATGCACAATTTTAGTCGATTCTGTTCTTCCTAGAGTAGTTTCCTGTCCTGAACCATTCAAGTACCCTTTTTTGGAAAACTCTAGGGTATAAGACGTTTCATCTTTAATGTAACGCTCGGTAGAACCGGTAACTTGATCAAATTCAAAATAACCCAATTCGTCTGATAACACTTCAATAGAAGAACCATCCGTTCCAATTAACTTAATGCTAACCCCTGGGATTGAACTCCCCAAATCCACATCTGAAATAGTACCTGCTAGGATAAATTTCAAAGGTGGAATTCTAAAAGAATAAATATCATCGGAACCTCTACCACCTGGTCTATCTGTGGTTAAATATCCTCTTTCTGCCACCCCATCAAACATGATTGAGAAATCATTATAAGAGGAGTTAATCGGGGATTTCATATTTTCCACATTATTCCATTTATCCGATGTCCCTACTCTATCAGCAGAGAAAATATCCAAACTTCCCATTCCAGGATGGCCGTCCGAAGCAAAGTACAATCTACCATCTTTACGAATGAACGGGTACATTTCATCTCCACTTGTATTTACATCCTCACCTAAGTTAATTGGGCTACTCCATGATTTTGCTTTCTTATCATATTTAACCATCCAAATATCTTTTCCCCCTTTACCACCTGGCATATCAGAGGCAAAAAACAAATATTTATCATTTAAACCCAAACTAGGATGTCCAGCCACAGAGGTGTCATTTAATTCAATAGGAAATAACTCTGGTTCTGTGTAAGCTGTACCCAATTTTTTAGTGGTATAAATGGCACAACCTAAACGAGATTTCTTTTTAGTCGAACAACGTGTAAAATAAACTGTTTTGTATTTAGAGTCCATTACTGCAGAACCTTCATTCGCAGTACCATTGTTAATCGCCTCTTGGCCTTCATCTACCATAGTAGGTTGCATCCATTTTTTACTCTTCTTATCTTGAGAAGACCCCCAAATGGAAGAATAACTTTGCCCTGTAATAGGATCCACATTATCACCTGCACTGCCCTCTCTAGTAGAAGTAAAAATAATTGCGGTATGTTTTTTATTTGCCCAAGCGGGTGCAAAATCGGCTGCTTTAGTATTTAATACAGGGTCTTTTTCAACCATATATCTTGTTGGATTATCTATCCAGTCTTGTGCCATTTCACATTCACTAATGTATCTCTCGGCACGTGCATCATCCGGAACAAGCGCTTGATATTTTTTAAATTCAACAATAGCCTCATCATACAAACCTAATCTACGAATAGTTCTTGCATAGTAAAACTGCGCATTTGGATCTTGATAACCTGCCTTTACGGCCTTACTCAACCACCCCTTTGCATTGTCATAATCTTGAATATTGTAATACGAGAACCCAATTTTATAAAGAATAAGCTTCTTTTCTTTCGCAGATTTCACTTTTGAGTAAGAATCCTTATACAGATTAACGGCTTCAAAATAACGAGAAGACTTAAACATAGCGTCCGCTTCTTTAGTTACATTTTTCTGCGCCAATAACGTAGTACCTAGCATAATAAGGATTAGGACTAGCGGAAATCGAAGTGCATTTAATTTCATATATTTTTCTTTTAAGTCATCCGAATGAAGTCGGATATAAACTCAGATTAATAACGGCTCCAAAGTAAGTAATTATTTTAAATCTGAAAAACAATAAAAAGCCTCTTTTTAAAGTAAAAAGAGGCTTTCATAAATTCGTTTATTTAGTAAACAACATTTCTCTATATTTAGGGAGTGGCCAATTCTTATTATCAACCAGCAACTCTAACTTATCTACATCGTAACGGATTTTCTCGAAGAAAGGTTTTACATTGTTACAGTAGGCTTTTGCTTGATCTTTTTCACGCTCCATTTTGTTAGCCGCCTTTCTGGCAGTAGTCATATCTGTGATATTCTTACGAATATCTTGAATATGTTGGGAGATATCTTTAATCATATCAATTTGTTCGCTAGCGTACTTGATAAACTCATCTCCAAAAATAGTTTTTAAGCCGTTTACATTTTCAACCAATCCCTTTTGATATTCTACAGCGGTAGGAATAATATGATTCAATCCCATGTCGGCCATCACTCTGGATTCAATTTGAATGGAAAGTTTATACTTTTCTACTTCAATTTCATACCGTGCTTCAATTTCTCTTTCAGAAAGAACATTTTGAGAAATAAAAAGTTCCTTTGATTTATCCGATATTAGAAACTCCAATGCTTCAGGAGTGGTTTTTTTATTATTTAACCCACGCTCTTCTGCAATCTTTACCCACTCTTCTCCATATCCATTACCATCAAAGATGATATCTTTAGATTCAATAATATAGTTACGCAAGATTTCAAAAATAGCATCGTCCTTTTTCTTTCCTGCCTCAATTAATGTATCTACTTCAGATTTGAATCTTTTTAATTGTTGCGCCATAGCCGTATTCAAAACGGTCATTGGATTAGCGCAATTAGCGGTAGACCCCACTGCTCTAAACTCGAATTTATTACCTGTAAAAGCAAAAGGGGAGGTTCTATTTCTATCCGTATTATCCAATAATAGTTCCGGTATTTTCCCAATATTCAATTTCAACTCCGTTTTTTCATCCGAAGACAAATTACTATTAGAAACTTTACTTTCTATTTCGCCCAAAATTTTAGATAATTGAGTTCCAATAAAAATGGACATAATTGCCGGAGGTGCTTCGTTCGCTCCTAATCTATGATCATTCCCCGCCCCAGCAATTGAAGCACGTAATAGGTCATCATGTTCAGCCACCGCTCTAATTGAATTGATAAAGAAAGTCAAGAAACGTAAGTTCGTTTTCGGAGTATTACCTGGATTCAATAAGTTTCTATGTTTCGGAGAGTTCGTACTTAAAGACCAGTTGTTATGTTTACCTGAACCATTAATTCCGGCAAACGGCTTTTCATGTAACAAAACCTTAAAATGGTGACGTTCAGCTACCCGTTCCATAACATCCATAAGTAATGAATTGTGATCTACTGCAAGATTACACTCTTCAAATAATGGGGCACATTCAAATTGATTTGGAGCTACCTCATTATGGCGTGTCATTACAGGAATACCCAATAAATGAACTTCCTTTTCGAAATCACGAATGAATGCATGTGCTCTGGAAGGAATGGCACCAAAATAATGATCATCCAATTGTTGTCCTTTCGAAGATGAATGCCCAAAAAGCGTTCTACCTGTTAACAATAAATCGGGTCTAGCCATAGCTAAGGCAGAATCTACTAAGAAGTACTCCTGCTCCCATCCTAAAGTTGCTTGTACTTTGGTAATGTTCTTATCAAAATACTGACATACATCGGTTGCTGCTTTATCAACGGCATGTAATGCCCGTAATAAAGGTGTTTTATAATCTAAGGCTTCACCCGTATACGAAATAAAAACAGTAGGAATACAAAGTGTTTCCCCAATGATAAAAGCTGGAGAGGTTGGGTCCCATGCGGTATAACCACGAGCTTCAAACGTATTTCTAATTCCTCCATGAGGGAATGAAGAAGCATCTGGCTCCTGCTGAATTAATTGGGCACCATCAAAAGTTTCAAAGGAAGTTCCATCTCCTGCAGGCGTATTGAATGAATCATGCTTTTCGGCAGTTCTCCCTGTCAATGGTTGAAACCAGTGGGTATAATGAGTAGCTCCTTTTGAGATGGCCCAAGACTTCATACCAGAAGCGACCAAATCAGCCACTTTTCTATCTAAAGTAGAGCCGAAATTTATGGCATTATTAACGCTTTTGTAAGCCCCTTCTGAAAGGAACTGACGCATCGCTTTTTTGTTAAATGCATTTTCACCAAAATAATCTGAAATTCTATGAGATGAAGTTTTCACTTCTTGGGGTACTCTATCCATTGTTTTTTCAAGAGCGATAAACCTTAAAGATGCCATAATTCCAATTTAAATTAAAAATTTTGACAAATATAACCAGTTCAAGGGGGTGCGTCTAAAAAAACTACACTTTTTAATCAACACCCCTCATAATTTAGGGGGTGCACGTTAAAAAACTTAATTTAACACATAAAAACAACAAATCCACACAGGTTAAGAACGAACCACTGTAAAGTAGAGGTAAGAACAATAAAGAGCCAACAAGATGAACCCTTCCACTTTGGAAATTTTCTTCCGAGTAATCATCATTGGAAATACCACCAAGCTAATCCCCATCACCCATAACATATCGATATTTAAAACCAACTCAGAGATAGGAATCTCCTTAAATATTGCCGTAATACCCAAAATTCCAAGTATATTAAAAACATTAGAACCTAACAAATTACCCACAGACAAATCAGAATGTCGCTTAAAAGCCGCCATTACCGAAGTCATTAACTCCGGCAAGGAGGTTCCAAAGGCAACCACGGTAACACTAATCACATAGTCACTAATACCCAGAACGGTAGCTAAACCCACTGTTCCCTCTACTAATAAATGGGCCCCACCCGCCAGACCCACAGAACCAATCACTACGAAGAGCACATCCTTTGTTACGGAGCTTTTAGGAATTTTCGGTTCTTGCTTGGCTTCTTTATGAATGGCCTTCGTTACTTTTCTGGATTTCCATATCAAAAAACAACTAAACCCAACCAACAAAGAGACCATGATAATACCGTTCATCCTGTTAATGGAAGAAACATATTCGCCTCCCATTTCGGGATCGAAATTAAGCCACATAAATCCATACACCATAAAGGTGGCCAGCATCATAAAGGGCCAATCCACTCGATACGAATTCCGACTTACTAAAATTGGAAATATCACTGCAGTCACGCCCAATACCAAAGCAATATTTGCAATATTAGAACCGACTACATTCCCAATGGCAATTCCTGGATGCCCTTCAAACATCGCCTCCAAACTTACCAGTAACTCAGGCGCAGAGGTTCCAAAAGCGACCACAGTCATCCCCACTACCAAGGTAGAAATATGAAACCTTTGCGCAATGGTTACAGCACCTCTGACCAGTAATTCGCCACCAATTACGAGAATAATTATTCCGACAATGATTAATACTATATTCAATTTATACTTCTTTGGTAGGTTCTTTTTCTGAATGAGGAGGAGTAGGTTTGGAGCTTTCACCTTCAGCCGTTACCGTACTTGCTATATCATCAAACACTTCTTTTAAGGAAGCCTGAGAATTACGCTTTACAGAATTTACAACATCTACCCCTTCTTTTACTTCTTTCATATTGGCATCGATACTCACTTTCACCTCATCAACAGACGTTTGAATATCTCGTTTAACGCCATCGGTGGCATCTTTCACATACCGAATTCCTTTCCCTAAACTACGAGCGAACTCAGGGATTTTATCTGCTCCAAACAAAAGTAACACCACTACAAAAATGGCAAATAACTCTCCGAAGCCTAAATTAAAAAATACGAAAACCATAAATAAACTTTCTATAAACGAATGCGCAAATATACAAAAGCCCTTTTAGGTGGGTACCTAAAAGGGCTTTCAATTAGTTCTGTAAACTTTTAGTGTTTTACTTCCCCTTTACTTAGATCGTAAGTAATTGGAGTTGCAATGAAAAGGGAAGAGTAGGTACCTACTACCACACCCACCATCATAGCGAAGATGAATCCTCTAATCATTTCCCCACCAAATATGAAGATGATAAGTAAAACAACAAACGTACTTAAAGAAGTATTTACGGTACGCGATATTGTACTATTCAAAGCGCTATTGATCACTTCTTTCGCATCCTTTTTAGGATGTAAACCTAAGTACTCTCTTAGACGGTCAAATACAACCACCGTATCATTAATAGAGTAACCTACCACTGTTAAAATTGCCGCAATAAATGCTTGGTCAATTTCTAACGAGAAAGGCAACACCCCATAGAATATAGAGAATATTGCTAATACAATAAGCACATCATGTGCGAGTGCAGCAATTGCACCTGCGGAATATTGCCACTTCGTAAAACGAGCGAAGATGTAAACGAAAATCACGATTAATGAAAATATAATAGCAACCAAAGCTGCATTTTTTATATCATCAGCAATAGTAGGCTCCACTTTTTGAGATGTTAATTCAGATACAAACTCTACCTGAGTAATTTCATCCTTATACATTCCTTTAAGCCCTTCGAATAATTTGGTCTCTAGTATCCCATCCACCTCATTATCGGTATTATTGATCATGTATTTAGTGGTGATTTTTACTTGATTGGAAGAACCAAACGTTTTTACCTCAGGAATATCTTTTAATCCGTTTTCACCCACAAACTGAATGGTAAGATTCGCAGCTACATCTTCTACATTTACGGGTTTATCAAATCTTACTATATAAGAACGTCCACCTACGAAATCAACACCGTAGTTCAAACCTTTAACAGCTAAGGAACCAATCCCACCTAGAATTACAACCATTGAAACCACATAGAACATTTTTCTTTTCCCTAAGAAATCTATATTCATGTTCTGGAATAAACCTTCCGTCATTTTTGTCGAGAACTTCACAGACTTTCCATTCGCCATACCCCATTCGAAAATTAATCGAGTGATAAATATTGCAGAGAATAAGGAGGTCATAATACCAATGATCAAGGTAGTTGCAAAACCTTGAATTGGTCCTGTACCGAAAATAAACAAAATAACACCCGTTAACAAAGTCGTAATGTTCGAATCTAAAATTGAACTATAAGCAGCTTTGTAACCATCAGAAATAGCTTGTTTAAATCCTTTACCTGTTCGCAATTCCTCACGAATTCTTTCGTAAATCAAAACGTTTGCATCCACCGACATACCGATGGTTAACACGATACCTGCAATACCAGGTAATGTAAGGGTAGCTCTTAACGATGCTAAGAAACCCAAAATAAAGAATAGGTTAACTACTAATGCAATATCCGCAACAATACCTGCAGTAGAATAATAGAATATCATGTAAACCAAGATCAGAGCCAAAGCAATCAAAAATGAGCTTAATCCAGAATCAATAGCTTCTTGACCTAAAGAAGGACCTACGATAGCCTCTTCAATAATATGCAATGGAGCTGGTAATTTACCGGCTTTTAACACACCGGCTAAATCGCCCGCTTCTTGTTGGGTAAAACGCCCTGTAATTTCGGTACGACCACCAGGAATCTCCCCTTGTACGGTTGGAGCAGAATAAACTAAACCATCCAATACAACAGCTACAGCAGACTTATTTCCTTTTCCATCTCCTTTAGATAAACGTGCCGTCATTTTCTTCCAAGTGTTAGCACCTGTAGAGTTCATGTTCATGTTTACCGTTGGATTTCCAAGAGGATCAGCTCCTACACGTGCATCGGTCACTACATCACCTTCTAACTCAGCTCTACCACCTTTTGGAACTTTAATTGCATACAAGTAAAATAGGTTTTCAGTACCTTCAATTGGCATGGCTTCCCATAAAAAACGAGTTCTGGGTGGAAACAATTGTTTAATATCCTTTCGATTTAAATAGGTATTAACGATAGAGGTATCCGATGTTCTAGCATATCCTACTCTAGGACCAGCAGCAGGAGCATTGTTTTGATCTAGATTAGGGGATAAATGATAAAACAAAGGGTTTGACGCTTCTCTTTCACCTTCAGACATAGATGCAAAATCCAATGAATCTGGAGAATCATTAGTAGCTTCGGCCATTAGCTCCTCCATTGTTTTTTCAGTAGAATCAACTACGGTAGTATCTGCAATCAATTCGTTTGACTCTGCTGTAAGCACAGAAATAGAATCTTCAACGACAACATCAGCTACTTCATCCGATCCACTTTCTGCTTTGAAAGTAGCTCGCAAGATGTTATTTGCTTGATCTAAACCACCAATGATTTGAGAGTTATCGAAACATTCCCAAAACTCCAATTTAGCCGTTCCTTGTAAGATCTTTCGAACTCTATCCTTAGATTTCACACCAGGCAACTCAACGATGATTCTACCAGAACCAGATAAACGTTGAATTTTTGGTTGAACAACACCTAAGTTATCTACTCTTTTTCGTAATACTTGTTCTGTTCTTGAAATGGCATCCTCCGATTCACTCGCAATAATCTCTAATATTTGCTCGTTGGTAGCATCTGCGGCAATACGATCTTTGTTTTCCAGGTTATGAAAAACTGCGGCCAATTTGAAATCAGGAGCTATTTCTTTTTGTGCATCCCCAAAAATAGACACGAAATTATCCGAACTATTTTTTTGATTCTCTACCGCTTTTCTTAAGATTTTCACAAAAGTAGGGTTCGTACGATTACTCGCTGCCATCTCTCTAATCAAATCCGGTTCAGAAACCTCTAGAGTAACGTGCATTCCGCCTTGTAAATCCAAACCTAAGTTCATCTCACGTTTTTTCACGTAAGAATAGCTATGTCCAAATATAGGATAAACACTTTCCGGACCTTTATTCAAAAGGATCTCCGTCTCGTATTTTTGCTGAGCAGATTCCTTTTCGAAAATAGTCATCTCTTTGGTTAAACTTAGAGAGTCGGCTTTTTGGGCTGCTACCACAGCGGCTGCACTTTCTACACTACCTGAAACCCAGGTAAATGATAATTGGTATAAACTTGCGAGGACCAGTAAAACTGCGAATCCCCAAATGAATGATTTATTCTGCATCTATATTTATCTTATTTTTAGGGCATTATATACCCTATAAAATTTAGGAGCGCAAATATAGAATTTCCAACGAATTTACCCAATGGAAAACAGGTTATCTAATTATTTTTTCGAACAACATACCAAAAGGTGTCATGACTAAAAAACTCTCGATAAATTTGAATTCTCATAAATCAACAAGTGCTCCTATGGATTTTACGTGGCGAGTATTATGGTTTGTGTCATAAATGACTGGTTAGTTTAATAAAAAAAAAAATGGATCCCAAAAGCAATTCCCAACCGCCCCTTTTACTGAAAAGTAAGCGAGTAATTGAGGTTTAAGAGATGTGAACACCAAAAACCGCTCATTGTTTGGGTTCATGCAGGGATGTAGGAAAAGTACCTAAGCCGTTTCCCATGTACTAAAAAAGCCCCCAAATCCTTGAGAGCTTTTCCAAATAGTATTTATTTACCCCTCTGAGATCATCATTTCTTCCTGATCAAATTACCCAAATTCTGAAATCATAAATTTGGAAAATTCGATGGTAAAGAAACCCAACTAAGGAAGAGCTTATTCTTTTTTTTAATTAACGCCTACTTTGCTTCTTCAGCTGAGGCTTCTGATGAGGCAACTTCATCCACTGCATTAGCCCATTCCAAGTTAATTATCTTTTTATCTAATAAAAGATTGGTCCATTGGTATATTTTTTTGATATCCGAAACATAAACTCGTTCGGCATCATAATCAGGAAATATTTCCATGAAGTTAGTTTTCAGCTCTACTCCACTCCATTTTTTGTACGTAATACTTTCAGCATTGTATTTTAACACAATTGCTTTCATGATCTCGGCCAATGGTTTTTCGTTATCTTCCCCATAAATACTAATATCATTCAATGCGCTTATTCTGTTATGCGCATGCGCAGGTGTTTTTTTACCATCAAGTAATGACTCCACAATAACACCGTTTTTCATGGTTCCTACCAATTTAAATAAACCACCTTTTCCTGAAATTGATAAAATATCTTGTAATCCCATCTGTATTTTTGAATTTGGTGCAAATATTACCAAATGAAAGTAAATCTACACCCTATACCTTTAGTTTTTAATAAACTTTACTACTCGACTTCCTTCAACAGCTTGAATATCAATCATGTAAACACCCTTCTTCCAACCAGAAACATTCAACTCATAGTTCTCCGAACCTACCTCTACGGAAGATAGGAGTTCTTTTCCTGAAGCATCCATCACCCTAAAAGACCAAGAGATTCTATTATCTCTTCGTTTTACTTTCAACATCAACCTATCTTTCGCAGGGTTGGGAAACAGTTCAATCTTAATCGGGTTTGACACCCACTCTTTGATAGCATTAGGCAGCACATTATTGTATCTAAAATAGGCACTATCCGCTACCTGATCTAGTAACTCCCTAGACTCCGCAGCTATCAAAGCAAAAGCCACTGATATAGAATCACCTGCGGAAACATTTAACCCAGCGACAGCGGTAACTTGAACCACATCATTCCCCCCATTAACCGTAAATCCTGCCACATACCTATTAGTGGACAGGGTCATGAATTTATCAAAATTGCTAAATCCAGAAGATATATCTATCCCACCAGCACCGCCTTGAATATTATCTAGGCAGTAACTTCTGAAATCTCCTTGACTTAGTAACTGAACTCCAAACAGCATAGAGCCTGGAGCAGTACCTACGCTATAAGTCATAAATTTGCTAAGATCGGTAAAGGATTGATTTTCATCATAATTTCCAATATCAAAATCGGCAAACAATCCTACATTTACATTTTTCAAAGAATCTCCGGAGGTGTTCACAATGGTATATTCCAGCACCACGTAATTTTCATGCCCTTGATCCGAACTCGCATAGGTATTTTGAGTCACTTTTATACCAATTCTATTTGCTTGCGCATTCGCATCATTAAAAACCCCAAACACTTCATATTGACCTTGATTTGCAGGAATAATTTCTTCCACACTTTGAATCACTTGAAAATCATCCTCCCAATTATCATCGTTACGTACCCGATCCATTACTCTAGTAAAATTATCATTATCCGTACCAATCATTAATCCTCCTTCAAAAAGCTGAGATCCTTCCCCCATAAAATCAATTCCCAAACCTTGACTTTGATCTCGAGTATTGTATCCAAATTGTCCCTTAGAACCTACGGAGGTTTTTAAATTATTAATTGTGACATTCAGATAATCAACATTTACAAAGACCTCAAAAGCCGATTTAGTAACTGATACTCCATCATCAATCTCCATTTCAAAAACGACCAGCGTATTCTTACCAATAAGGGGATCTACACTAAATACAAATGGGTGTAAATAATTATCGGTTTGCGTAAAGGTTCCCATTGCACCGGCACTAAAACCATTAATAAGAGGAACGACACGCAACGAATTGGACGATATCGTGACTTCAACATTAGCACTTGCTGCCAAATAATTGGTGAATTTCCCCGAAATAGACAAGGTATCACCCGCCTTAAAAACATCATCCCCATTATTGGTAATCTGTTTATCCGAAAAAACAATGGATGGATTGATAATATTCCCCGAAACGGCAGCCAAAACATCCAACCTTCCACTCCCCATTTTATTTTCAAATGCTGGGTTGGAACTACTCATATTAAAACTAGTAGTTTTCAATCTCTGTGCTAATTGCATTGCGGTAAGCTGGGGATAAACCGATTTTACTAAAGCCGCTGCCCCAGAAACCACTGGAGCAGCCATTGAAGTTCCCGTATTGTAATTATAATTCCCCTCATTTACAGTAGAATAAATAGTTTGTCCGGGCGCTAGAATATCCACAAAGTAGCCATAATTAGTAAATGATGAGAGCACATCCGTAGGAGTAACCGAACCTACGGCTAAAACATTTTGATAAGCTGCCGGGTAAAAATTCACCTCCAAACCATTATTACCGCTAGCGGCCACCACCAGTGTATTCTTATTAAAAGTGGCATAATTTACCACATCCTGCCCAAACTCACTGAAACCTTGGCTTCCCCAAGAACAGTTCACAATATCACAACCCAAATCGGCTGCATAAACAATTCCTTCAAACCCGGCAGAAATCACCGTTCCATTCCCGGCTCTAATAGGGACAAACTTGGTTCTAAACCCTATGGAAGCCACTCCTTCATTATTATCGGTAGTAGCCGCTGCAATACCCGCTACATGTACACCATGATCATTATCACCTATTTGGGGATTATTATCATTCTCATAGAAATCCCATCCCCAATAATTATCAATATAGCCATCGTTATCATCATCCACTCCATTAATGGGATCTCCAATATTGGCATACATTTCATTTTGTAAATCAGGGTGATCCATGTCGGTACCAGAATCTACAATTCCAATTTTGACGCTTGGACTTCCTTGGGTTACATCCCAAGCGCTATAGGCATTTATTTGTGACAAATAGCTTTGTTTCCCTATTTCTGGATCATTCGGATGAAAAGAAATATCGTGAATAACTTTCCGTTCTACATATTCAAAAACTTCCAAGGCCTTCAACTCATTTATAAATTGAGAAAGTATAGTTTGCGAATTAATTCCCAACACATAAACCAATGATAAGTCAACTTCCTGCCCAGAGGGTTTATCTAACGCCAATTGATTTGGAAAAACCCGATTAATCGAAATTATCCCTTTTAAGGAAGAATTCGCATCCAAGAAATGGCGATGACTAGGAAGTAATTTCACCACCAATTGGTGACTAACATACTTCACTTTAGAAACCGGTTGTTTCTGAGCCTGTATGGAAATCATACTGCAAAAACAAAGTACTAAACTTACTAATAGGTATTTTTTATTCATTCATCAAGTTTTGATAGGAAGGAATCTCTTTAACAAACTCTACTTTTTCGCCTTCCACATAACAACAGTATAATTCTTCTCCATTTGTTAGCATCAAATACGGAACTTTCAAAACAATATTGTATCGAAACGCTTGATCAAAAGTAGATTGTGTAATTCGAATACTCGGTCGTTTACATTCTACTAATATAATTGGGTTTCCTTCCGTATCGTGTACAATAATATCCGTGCGTTTTGTCCTTTTATGTAATACAAATTGTTTTTCTAAAGCGATTAAGCTTTTGGGAAAACCCAATTCCTCGTGAATATACTTCACGGTATTTTGACGTACCCACTCTTCGGGAGTATTCACAACAAACTTATTTCGAATGGAATCGAAAATTAACATTCTCCCGTCTGCATCGGTTTTAAACTTAAAACCACCTTGTTCTATCACTTCTGCCATCGAAGCAAATGTAAATTCATTTTTTTGTTTTCCACAATAGGCTTTAAAATGAAATGCTATTCTAATTTTGGAGCGAATTTATTTATCGTATGTCAACGTATCCAGAAATCATAAGTCAATTAAAGAATAAGCAATACAAACCGGTGTATTTGTTATTTGGTTTGGAACCCTTTTTCATTGATAAAATAACGGATTTCATTGCCAACAATGTACTTACGGAGGCAGAAAAAGGATTTAACCAAACTATTTTTTATGGTCGAGATGCCCAGGTTGGGGCAATTATTGAAACCGCAAAAAGATACCCGATGATGTCGGATAAACAAGTGGTTATTGTACGTGAAGCTCAAGATTTAAAACAAATTGATGCCTTGGAAGATTACATGGTTAATCCAGTAGACTCCACCATACTAGTATTTGCCTTCAAGTACAAAAAGCCAGATGGGCGTAAAAAAGTTTTTAAACAAATGAAAAAGGTGGGCATTGCCTTTGAATCCAAACCCATTTACGATAACCAAATGCAAAAATGGATTGAAGAATATATCCATACTCATCACCGTACCATTACTCCCAAAGCAGCAATGTTAATAGGAGAATACATTGGCACCAATTTATCGTTAGCTTCTAATGAGATAAACAAACTCTTTATTACCGCAAAAGAAAACAGTACGATTGACGAAAATATGGTCAGCGATGTTATTGGAATAAACAAAGACTTTAACAACTTCGAGTTTCAACGAGCTCTAGGAATGAAGGATGCAAAAAAGGCCATGCAAATTGCCATCTATTTTGGCAACCATCAAAAGGAGCATCCATTAGTGGTCGTTTTGGGAATATTAGGTAAATACTTTTCCAACCTAGTCTTAATGTACTTCAACCCAAAAGCATCCAGAGATCAACTCGCCAAAATGCTAGGTGTAAACCCCTATTTTGTCGAGGAGTATTTCACGGCAAAATCGAAGCATTCGGCAGCTGGAGCCGTAAAAGCCATTGAATTAATTCGGGAGTATGATTTAAAATCCAAGGGAGTTAATTCTGGCCAAGTTCCTCCGGGTGAGCTACTCAAAGAATTGGTCGTGAAAATACTTCGTTAATATATTATTCACCGCCCAACTATTCTTACTAATAGCCGTTTATATCCCCAAATCACCTACCACTATTTTTTAATTGGACGCTATCGTTAAAAAAGTATATTTGCGAGGCTTTGAGCAAAATTTCTATGAGAACAAAATTTACACTTTTTTTAGTTTTACTTTTTATCAGTAGCGTATCTATTGCCCAGAATACGGGTACTATAAGAGGGTTTGTCTACGATGGAGGATCAGGCGAGTCCGTCATTTTCACGAATGTAATTATTCAAGGAACCACGATTGGTTCTACTACAGATGATAACGGCTACTTTTCCATTACGGAAGCTCCTGTCGGAAAACAAACCGTAATATGCACGGCTTTGGGATATGATACTGCAAAAATGGAAGTTAATGTTCAGAAGGGGCGAATTTCAAACATTAAACTTATCATTAAGGAAGTATCGGTTCAGCTAAACGTTTTTGAAGTTTCGGCTGCTAAACAAGCCCAACGAACGGAAGTTAAGGTATCCAGTATGAAAGTTACCGTAAAAGACATTCAAAAACTTCCTTCTGTTGGGGGAGAAGCAGATATCGCACAATATTTACAAGTATTACCGGGCGTTGTATTTACGGGAGACCAGGGGGGACAATTATACATTCGAGGTGGATCACCGGTTCAGAACCGGGTACAATTAGATGGAATGAACATTTACAATCCCTTCCACTCTATTGGTTTATACTCTGTTTTTGAAACGGAGATCATAAAAAACGCTGAGGTAAGCACAGGTGGGTTTAGTGCAGAACATGGCGGAGCTATTTCTTCAGTAATGAACATTAGTACCATTGACGGGAACCGAAACCGAATGGAAGGAAAAGTTGGAGCAAGTACTTTTGGGGCAAAAATCGCATTAAATGGCCCTCTTAAAAAGCCAAAAGAAATTGGGGGGTCAGCTATTACCTATGTTTTATCAGCGAAAACATCCTATTTAGATCAAACGAGTAAAAACATGTACTCTTATGTAAATGACGGTGAAGGATTACCGTATTCTTTTATGGATGGGTATGGCAAAATTTCATTTCACGGGACCAATGGGAGTAAATTTAATGTCTTCGGTTTTTCGTTTAATGACAAAGTTGATTACAACGCCAACAAACTGGACTGGAACTCCTTTGGAGGTGGCGGTAATTTCATGATGGTACCTTTGGCCTCTGACCTATTACTGGAAGGGAATTTCTCTTATTCAAAATATTCGGTACACCAACAAGAGGCAGATCGCAATCGTTCTTCGGAAATTGGAGGATTTGAAATCGGATTAGATTTCACCAAATTTAAAGGAAACAATTCCATCAAGTATGGGATGGACATTTTAGGAATGCGAACCGATTTCCAATATCAGAATACCGTGGGCAGAAAAATTGAAGAGGTTAATAATAGCACCGAATTTTCGGCCTATTTTGATTACAAATTTATTTCTGGAAAATGGGTAGCTGAACCTTCCATTCGAACGGTATTTTATTCTTCTTTAAATGAATTTAGTACGGAACCCAGAATAGGGTTGAAATATAATTTGAACGACAAAATTCGGTTTAAAGCAGCGGGAGGTATTTATTCCCAAAACTTAATTAGTTCAAATTCCGACAAAGATGTGGTGAACTTATTTAATGGCTACTTATCTACACCAACCGATCTACCTAAAAACTTCACGGACAAAAATGGCGAAACCAGAAAAGTGACATCCTCCCTACAAAAATCAATTCATTACATTGTAGGTACAGAAATTGATTTAACCCATCGAATTTCATTAAACGTTGAAGGGTATTACAAAGACTATTTACAACTAATTGGAATCAATCGTTATAAAATATTTGATGATGTAGATGCAAACGATGATAAACCAGACATTCGCAAAAAAGACTACTTAATAGAGGATGGTTATGCCTATGGTTTGGATATGACGTTAAGCTACAATTATAAAGGAATGAGTTTATGGGCTGTTTATTCTATTGGTTATACCCGCAGATGGGATGGCTTACAAGAATACGCTCCTGTTTTTGATCGCAGACATAATGTAAACCTAGTGGGTAGTTACGAGTTTGGCAAATCTAAGAGTTGGACGGTTAATGCCCGATTCAACTTTGGTTCTGGGTTCCCGTTTACTCAAGTGAATGGATATTACGAAGGCTTTGATTTTCAAGATGGTTTAGAAACCGATTTCGTGACTGACAATGGCGACCTGACGACAGACTATGCGCCAATAAACAAAGGTAGGTTACCGGATTATGCGCGTTTAGATATTGGGGTATCAAAAACCATCACCATGAGTCAATACACCATTCTTGAATTAAACGCGGGGATTACCAATGTAATGGACCGAGAAAACATTTTCTACTTTGATCGATCCACCTTTACTAGAGTAAATCAACTCCCATTTTTACCAAGTATTGGAGCAAGTTTAAAATTCTAGAAATAGCATTCCGAATACATAAAAGAAGGTTGAATAATTATTCAGCCTTTTTTCATGTCCAAAACTCAGTAGGAATCAGCTTTTGGCACACAAACGAATTACCCCAAATTAAGTTTAAAGGAACTTAATTCATACCGGTTTTAATCTTAATTTTGTCCCCCGTAAATAAACATACGTTTTAAGACGAAATTCATGCCGGGGAAGTGTAAATACATTTTTGTTACGGGAGGCGTAACATCATCATTAGGAAAAGGAATAATATCCGCATCATTAGGAAAACTGCTACAATCGCGAGGTTATTCAGTTACCATTCAAAAATTCGATCCATACATTAATGTAGATCCAGGAACATTAAATCCATACGAACATGGCGAATGTTACGTAACGGATGATGGAGCTGAAACAGATTTAGATTTAGGTCACTATGAGCGATTCATTAGTACACCTACTTCTCAAGCTAATAATGTAACCACCGGTAGAATTTACCAGAACGTTATCCAAAAAGAACGTAGAGGTGATTATTTAGGAAAAACGGTTCAAGTAGTTCCACATATTACCAATGAAATCAAAAAGGGATTTAAAACCTTAGGAGATTCAGGTAAATACGATTTCGTAATTACAGAAATTGGAGGAACCATTGGTGATATAGAGTCACAACCATATGTGGAGGCCATGCGTCAGTTTAGATGGGAGTTGGGCGAAGCTCGTAGTTTAGGTATCCACCTTACTTTAGTTCCTTACCTAAAAACCACAGGGGAGTTAAAAACTAAACCTACGCAACATTCGGTAAAAGAATTACTTTCCTTAGGAGTTCAACCGGACATTTTGGTTTGTCGAACAGAATACCACTTGAATGATGATGTAAAAAGAAAGATTGCTCTTTTCTGTAACGTCAAATTGGATGCTGTTATCGAATCCATTGATGCCGATACTATTTATGATGTACCCCTTTTGATGCAAGATCAAAAATTGGATGAAGTGGTATTAAAGTATTTAAATTTACCTGTTGGAGAAAGCCCTAAGTTAAAAACTTGGAGAGAATTTTTACAACATGTAAAACATCCTACCTCCGAAATTGAAATTGCTTTAGTTGGAAAATACATTGAATTAAAGGACTCCTACAAATCTATTCTAGAAGCATTTAATCATGGAGGTGCCAGTAATTCATGTAAAGTGAACATAAGATGGATTGATGCAGAGGCAGTAACCGCTGAAACTGCTCCAGAACTATTTAAAGGGATTAATGGTATTTTAGTTGCTCCTGGATTTGGAGAAAGGGGAATTGACGGTAAAATTTCTGCCATTCAATATGTACGTGAAAACAACATTCCATTCCTCGGAATTTGTCTTGGAATGCAATGTGCTGTAATTGAATATGGACGAAATGTACTAAATCTTCCGAACTGTGACTCCACCGAATTCTCACCTTTGGCGACTAATAAGGTGATTGATTTAATGGAAGACCAGAAAAACGTAAGTAACTTAGGAGGAACGATGCGATTAGGTTCGTATGAATGTCATCTTAAAGAGGATTCAATTGTGCTACGAGCGTATAATAATAAGCAAATTAACGAGCGTCACCGTCACCGTTTTGAGTTCAACTCTGATTATTTAGAAGCGTACGAAAAAGCAGGTATGATTGCCACGGGGTTTAATCCAGATTCTGGTTTAGTAGAAATTGTTGAATTACCAAGCCATCCCTGGTTTGTTGGTGTCCAATTTCACCCAGAATACAAAAGTACAGTGGCCAACCCACACCCACTATTTATTGAATTTGTAAAAGCTGTTATGCAGCACTCAAAAAACTAGAATGGATAAAAGAGGAATAACCGGTCTACTATTGATCATGGCCATCTTATTTGCTTGGCAATATATGAATCAGCCAAGTCCGGAAGAATTAGCCGAAATGCAGGCTAAACAACAGCAAGAGATCGAAATGGTTTCGGATTCGGAACAAGCTAAAGATGAAATTTCCCTAGCGAATACAGACGTACAGATCCAAAATTTCGGTTCTGATTCTGCTAGTTTAATTCTAATAGATTCTTTAGAGAATGTCGCATTAGTTTCCAAGTTTGGCTCATTCGCATCTAGTGCAAATGGAACGGAAGAGTACACCACTATAAGCACCCCAATTATTACGACCGTTTTCAGTAATAAAGGGGGACGTATGGTTTCGGTTGAATTAAACGACTATCATACATATGATAGTTTACCATTATTACTTTTCACCGAGGATTCTACCTTCTTGGACTTCAATTTCAATTTTGAAAACAGAGCCTTAAAGGCATCTGATTTTTACTTTGAGTCGGAAGTTATTGAACCCATAGGAGCAACGGATTCAACGGTGGTTATATACCGTGCGTATGCCGGATCAAAAGCGAAGTATATCGAACAACGATACACTTTCTTCCCAGATGAGTATATGTCAAAATATACGATCAACTTTGTAGGAATGAATGATGTGGTTGCGGAAAACAACAATAGCATTTTATTAGATTGGAACATGCGGATCTTGAACAAAGAGAAAGGTATGGATCTTCAACGTCAAAAAACCACTCTTTTCTTCCGTACCAGTGATGGAGACACCGATTACTTATCGGAAGGTAGAGATGATGAAGAGATTGTAGAGTTAAACACCCAATGGGTTTCCTTTAAACAACAGTTTTTCTCGGTCGTTTTAATTTCTAACAATAGTTTTAAAGCTAATTCAACCGTATTAACGACCACGGCATTAAAATCTACCGATTATGTTGCTGGGCTATCCGCCAAAATGGATGCCGAATTAAACAATGGTGGTATTGCGATGGATCTGTACTTAGGTCCAAACGGATACTCTATGTTAAAGGAATACGACATTGATCTAGATAAGCAAATTGATTTAGGTTGGGGCATTTTTGGATGGGTAAACCGTTTTTTAGTGATCCCAGTATTTAATGTTTTAGATGGGACGGGTATCTCTTATGGAATTATCATTTTAATTCTTACCGTATTTATCAAGTTGTTGCTATCACCAATTACGTATAAAACGTATTTGAGTAGTGCCAAAATGAAGGTTTTGAAACCAGAAATTGAGGAAATAAATTCCAAGTTCAAGGACGGTGACAAAATGAAAAAACAACAAGCCACTATGGACTTGTATAAGCAAACGGGGGTAAATCCGATGGCGGGTTGTATTCCCATGTTAATCCAGATGCCCATTCTATATGCCATGTTTAGGTTCTTTCCTGCCGCATTGGAATTACGTCAAAAAGGTTTCTTGTGGGCCGATGATTTATCCGCTTATGATTCGATATACGATTTAGGTTTTGCCATTCCATTTTATGGAGATCACATTAGTGGGTTTACCATTTTAATGGCTATTTCCATGGTTTTTTATACCCGTAACAACTCACAAATGAGTATGGGTGGTGGAATGGGCGGTGCTCAAGAGCAACAAATGAAAATTATGATGTGGATGATGCCTGTAATGATGGCCGTATTCTTAAACAGCTTTGCAGCGGGTCTTACCTTGTATTATTTCACGGCAAATATGGTTACCATGGCTCAGCAATTTGTCATCAAGAAATTCTTTATTAATGAAGATAAAATTCTTGCAAAATTACAAGCAAACAAAAGCAATCCTAAAAAGAAAAAGGGAATGTTTGCCAAACAACTAGACAAAATGACGGAGGCACAAAGTGAAACTCAAAACCGTCAAGCCAGAAGAAGAAATAAGTAATGAAACTTTTTTCTACTTTTATAAGTATCGTATTAATTTTCGCAGGATGCAGTGCCACAAAAAGCACTGCATCTTCCGAGAATACTTCAAATCCTTCGCTTTCCGATTCTAGTATAATTATTTCATTTGAACAAACCGCCTGTTATGGAACTTGTCCTGTACATAAAATGGTCATTCTAAATAATGGAAAAGCTACTTATTTTGGAGATCGTCATGTAACTAACCTAGGCTATTTCTCTGCAAATCTTACCCCTCAACAAATTCAAGATATTTATTCCAAAGCAAAGCAACTTGAATTCTTTAAGTTAGCTAGTGTATACACAGCCGCTATGACTGATTTCCCTACTTCCAAACTAACTATTATTACTCCAACCCAAAACCACTCTGTGATTGCTTATGGAGAATATCCAGAGAACCTAAGTCAATTTATTAGGTACCTCTACACCACCTCTCAAAACATAGATTGGAAAAAGGTTAAATAACCATCCCTCTTACTTTCCATACCTCTGGTCTTGGTAGTCCACGCATTTTGAAGACCATACCCTTAGGTAAATCAATCCTCTGTTCGATACAAATACCCTATAGTTTAAGCATAAAAAAAGGGACAACTAACGTTATCCCTCTTATCTCTTTTCAAGGCGTAAGCGTCATTATTAATATTATCTAATTAAATGTACAATGCCCGTACTCCCAAACTTTCTATTATCATGTAAACGTAAGGAGTAATAATAACTATATGTTCCACTAGGAAGTTCATCTCCGGTATTGAATTTACGTCCATTCCATCCATCGTCTCTGGAAGAACCTTTGTAAACCAGTCCACCCCAACGGTCATAAATTTCCAGAATGAAATCTTCTTTGATAACTCCCTCTCCTTCCATTTTGAAAACATCATTTAGATTATCTCCATTAGGAGTAAAAGCGGTTGGAAAAAAGAAGGTAGTCACTTCATTCACCTCTAAATCGGTGGTTGTGGAATCCAAACAACCCTCCTCGTTTCCTACGACCAGTTTGATCGTATAAAGCGCTTCCAACGGAAATGGAGATGAAAATTTTTCATTCGAATCTAAAAACATATCGTTACTATACCATAACCATGTAGAGGCTCCGCTACTCTCATCCCAAAAGTCCACATAATGTTCCAAAACATCTGGTTTATGTGATTCAAAATCAAATCGGGCGATTGGACTTGGCAAAACTTCAATCAAACATGGATATACTTTAGAAGATACACATCCATGTTTGGTAATAATTTTCGCAGAAATATCATGGCATCCATCATCATCCATATCCTTATAAATAGTATCCAACCCATTTACTTTTTCAAAACCTTTTCCATAATCAATAAAATATTCAAAAGAAGTCGTTAAGGTATCCCAATGAAAAGCAAAAATGGCCGGGTCACAATTCACATTGGTATCCACCCCTAGAGTATATCCATTATAATCTCCAAAATCAAGATATATTTCACCAATTCCGGGAGTCGTTAAACACTCATCGGTTACCGTAACGGAATAAACCGTAGCATAGCTAGGCACATGATTCTGAAATTGCCCAAAACCCAAACCATTATCCCATTCGTAAGTATACGTTCCTATTCCTCCACGTCCATCTGCACGCATATAGTACCGTTCTCCTAAACAAATAGTATCCGTAGCATTAACCAATACATTAATAGCTGGATATCCACCTACTTGCACCCAAATGGAATCTTCAACGAGTGGCGTCCCACAATTATCCGATATGGTTACGGAATACGACTGAGAAGTGGATCCTACTAATCTTCCTATCTTGTTATTTCCTAAGCCGGACGACCAAGAATAAGCATACAGACTATCCCCCCCAAATGCGGTAGCAATAAGATCCAAAGTATCACCCGGACAAATGGTATCAATTGCATTAAGGGACATACTTAATAAGGGCCGCACGCTAATTTTCACAGAAATAACACTTTCTGGACAGTTGTTAACATCGGAAACCGAAACACTGTAACTTGTCGTAGTTATTGGCGACACTGTACTTGTATTTAAGGCTTGGGCACCTAAGCCCCAATCGTATGTATAAGGGGCGGTACCTCCACTTCCATTGGCCATGATAGTCGCACTATTAGAAACACAAATCAATTGTTTCGGACTAATACTGGCAATAATGGGTGGCGGTTCATTTACATTAAAATCTGAAGTATCTAAACACCCTTTACTGTCTTTTACAATTACATAATTTGCACCGGCACAAAGGCTATCTGTATTTATTAAGGTATCTCCGTTACTCCAAACAAACGAATAGGGTGGAGTACCATTAAAAACCAACGCATTCGCTTCACCATCACAACCTATTCCAAAACATTTTGTTTTTTGAGTACCAAGTAGTATAACGTTTATTGGATTAACGGTACCCAAATTTACGGGCCAAGAACTAGAACACCCATTGCCATCAATTAATTGCAAATTATACAGTCCTGCAAATAATCCTCCAGCTGAATCTGGCAGGATACTTCCCAAATTCATATGCACCACATTACCACCTTGATCTGTAAAAATAAACGACCATGGCATGGGTATTTGACTCGCATCCGGAGAGGTTAAAATACTTCCATCATCCCTTCCTGAACAGGATACCAAATTCTTACCAAAAACAGGACTTACAGGAGTATAACATACGGGATCACACCTATCTCTTACAAAAAAACAAAATGTAGAATCATGGGTACACCCAAATCCATCTAACACGTTCACCGTATAACAATAGGTGGCACTATCTACTTGGGGCTGCACCACTAAACTATCATTCGTAGCCACTAAGGTTACGGCATTTAAGGCTGTATCTACCCATATGGAGTCAATTCCTGGATTATACGTTATGACCGAATTTGGATATAAACTAGAATCCAAATCCACTCCCCATGAGAACAAATAACCATCATCTCCGCCCCATTGATCCACAATGGTTAATGACCATGTTCCATTTAAGGGACACCCAATCATATTAGTATAAGTTTGAAATGGGGTATAACTATCAGCAGGAATAGAAGCACCCGCACTACCTCCACTACACGGATCTGTCACATTGGGACACCCACATCCATAACCCGTTAAAAAAGTTTGGTTATTACCTGTTGGAAACCATTCATAGAGGTATCCATTCCCAATTCCCGTACCCGTACAAGGCTCTCCTAAATTGGTTCCTCCACCTCCTGGAAAGGATTTCAAAACTGTAGAACTCCCATTAGGGCACGTCATAGAAATAGATAGGTCACCTAAAAAAGTATGTTCCATTACCGCCCAGAACTTAGTAATATCGGCAATGGAGGTAATAACAGCACCTGTTTGAAACTTAGAAAATGTTAAGGTATTCACATATACACCCGGATTTGATCCTGTCCCATCTGGCAGAAAAGTAGTTGGAACGGAAGTAGAAGAATCCGCATTACTCCAAGTTTGAGTAGTAGCACCAAAGGTTAGGGTATTGGACTCCCCAATACATATAGTATCCAATTCTAAAAATGTAGGTGTAAAACTAGGTTCGGAGGAAACACGCACCCAATAATTCAAATTAAATTCCGCTTCACAACCTAAACTGTCGATCGCAAAAACCTGAACTAGAAAGGCACCTGCACTATCGGGAAGGAAATTTAAAGTACTCCCCGAATCAATTACAACGGAATCCAAATACCAATAAAAATTAACATTAGAGTTATTCTGATTGTAATTCAAATTATTGTTAGGATAAATACCCGTTACTTCTATTCTAGCCGTATCAATATCACACACATCAATAAAGCCACCCAAGGTCGTATCCGGAAAAAAGGAGGTCGCATCTATCGTAAATTGTTGACAAGGAATATCACACGATATAAAGGCATTCCACCCATTTCCAATACCCGCACCATCCGAAATAAAGTGAAACGTTAAACAACCGGATGGGTTGGTCACAGATTGAGCCGAAATAATACCCATAATCGGATTCGAAGCATCATACGTTCCTAGCAACGGTGCCGCTGTAGTGGTTCCATTATATACCATTAACATATCGCCTGCGCCAATAACACAGGTAGCAAAATTAAAATTCACTACATTCCCAGCGGTTAGCGGGCAAAAAGTCATAATATAGTTTTCGTTATTCGTATAACCAGGGGTACCCGCACCACCAGAACCAAAACCGGTACTCGATTCAAAGTTCCCGGAACAAACGGTTTGGGAACCATTGGCCATAAAAATAGATTGCGATTGGACTTCAAGAATACCCAAAACACCCAAAACCATAATTAGCCATAATTTTCTCATCGGGATCCTCATTATTTTAACGAATTAAATTGTTCTATCAAGACTCTAGGAGCAATAAACACAATCACGGTTCCTGTTTCCCCCACTCGATACGTTAAGTACTCTTCTTGTTTCCGAACAATATCTAATTTCAATATATTCAAATCATTGAAATCAGCAGCGGTGAGTTTTTCACCCGTTTTGGAATAGTTAATTTCTGAAATATCCTTAAAATGAATCCATTTCGATTCCGGAATATCTGTTAAAACTTGATAGGCATTTTTAACATAATAATTGAGATAAGCCAAACTTTGGGGTTGATTGGTGGTCATATTTGCAATTTGCTCCGTAGAATACACCTCCAGTAACCGTTGATCAACAGCTGAATTTTCAAGCTGTGCAATACCACTAAAAGTCACTAAAACCAAAGCATACAAAAGAAAATAAAATCTCATTCTATAACAATTTAAATAGGAATATATCCACAAGACGAAAACAGGACTAAAATAGCTGCTTTTAAATTAAAAAAAAACATGTTATTGGTCATTTATTCACGCTATTAAAAATGGTACATTTGCGAGCGTTCTTAAAATTAAGAGCTTAAAAATATTAAATTATCCAATCAAATTATTCGATATGAAAGTAACCGTAGTAGGTGCCGGAAATGTAGGAGCTACTTGCGCTAATGTTTTAGCCCACAATGAAGTAGCAAATGAAATTATTCTTCTTGATATTAAAGATGGCTTTGCAGAGGGTAAAGCTCTTGATATTTGGGAAACTTCTCCAATCAACATGTACGATTCAAGAACAATTGGTGTAACCAATGATTATGCAGCTACTGCAGGATCTGAGGTTGTAGTCATTACTTCTGGACTTCCACGTAAACCGGGGATGAGCCGTGACGATTTGATCGCTACCAATGCTGGAATCGTAAAATCGGTTACCGAACAAGTGGTAAAACATTCTCCTGATGCGATTATCATTATCGTTTCTAACCCTTTAGACGTTATGACTTACCAAGCATTTAAAACTGCTGGTATTGATTCAAGTAAAGTATTCGGAATGGCTGGTATCTTGGATACCGCTCGTTACCGTTCTTTCTTAGCTCTTGAGCTAAACGTTTCTCCAAAAGATATCCAAGCGGTATTAATGGGTGGTCATGGAGATACAATGGTTCCACTTCCTAGATATACTACAGTAGCTGGTATTCCAGTAACTGAAATGATTGACGAAGATAAATTAAACGCAATTGTTGACCGTACCAAAAAAGGTGGTGGCGAAATCGTTAAATTATTAGGTACTTCTGCTTGGTATGCTCCAGGTGCTGCAGCTGCCCAAATGGTAGAAGCTATTGTTAAAGATCAAAGACGTGTTTTCCCAGTTTGTGCTTGGTTAACCGGTGAGTACGATCAAAACGAAATTTACCTAGGTGTTCCCGTAATTTTAGGTAAAAACGGTATTGAAAAAATTATTGAATTAGACCTTAACGCAGATGAAAAAGCGTTATTGGAAGAATCTTCTGCCGCAGTACGTGGCGTTAAAGATTTATTAGACGGAATGGATATCTAATCCCATTTTAACCATATATAAAAGCCGCTAAATTATTAGCGGCTTTTTTTGAACCCGTACTTTTGATCTGGGCATTCCCCCACTCCATTCTATTTCGTGGGGTCGGGCTTTCCGCTATAACTTTTTATTTCCTTTATCACCCTCCAACAAACTTCGGGTTATTTTGTCAATAAAAAGGATGCCGCTCCTATCCCTAATGCTAAATAGGAGCAAAAATGGAAATTGCTAGGACGGTGTAAAATCTCAAATTAGTACAAGATAATATGGCCCAAGTTGATTTACCCTCTCCAAACAACATCACACATCAGCTGGCTAAACGTATTTTTAATATACTGAGTAAGACCACACTAAAAAAAAGCATTCTTTTATAGCTGGTTATCAAATAATGCCTTCTTTTACCTTCGCAATTTTGCAATACTTTAATTCTATAAAATGAAAAAAATAACTCAATTCACCTTAATGGCCATTTTATGCCTTTTGGTCAACTCCATTATCGCACAAACTTGACCAAACATTAACAGTTTCAGTCAACCAGACCGTCTAACCTTAGCTACTGCAATGCAGACCTATATTGACGCTAACATTCTTCAACAACATGCACTTAACAATATGTTCATTCATGGTGACAATAACATAATTCCATTTCATAAACTTTACCTAGAAGGGTTAGAAGATTATCTTTTCAAAATTGGTTTAACCCAATTTATTCCTTTTCCATATTGGAATCCCGAGATAGGTCCAATCCCATCCGAATTTTGGGTAGTGGATGCTGATTGTTCTACATTTTCAAACGCTACTTGCACCAGCCCAACAAGCAATACTCCAAATGCAGGATGGAATACTCAAGTATCTGCTACAGGTCCATTATGGACCAATGAATGGAACATTTCCCATAACTCTATGAATAATACAACAACATTCCAGTCCTACATTAATCATTGGAAATTTACTCATGGAGAAGGCCATGTAGCGGTTGGAGGAAATATGGTTGACATGAATTATTCTCCATCATCCCTAGTTTTTTGGTTTTGGCATGCGTACTTAGATAATATAGCGGCTGTGAAAAATTGCGCTATGAGTTCTTTAAGCATGCCATTTTGGGAATCACCAGGTCTTTCTATGAATGACGCTTTAAATATTAACTATGTATTTGACATTGGTAACGAACCATCTCAGCATAATTATACAAATCCTGAAGATTGGTATAACAGCCCTGACATATGGGTCAGAAATCAAGCTGATGGAATTGGTAATCAAATCCACCAAGCCCCCATTGAAAATGCTGTTAATTACATATATGTGCGCATAAGAAACAGAAGTTGTTTTACACAATCCGGGCATAAACTAAAATTAGGTTGGGCCAAAGCGACTGCTTCCCTTGATTACCCAATCGATTTTGACAACTCAAGCCCAGATGGATATTTAAATGGAAGTGAATTCACAGTTCAAACTATTCCTCCCATGGGCCCTGGTGAGTCGTATATTATGGAAATAGCTTGGACCCCCGTAAATTCATTTCAATACATAAATAACTTTGGTGCAAATTTCAATAAATTCACCATTTTGGCAATATTAGATGACTATGCTATCCCAAACAATTTCACAGTAACTAATGAAATAGAAGCAATAAATAGTGTCGCTGGGTTAAATATTCAAACAACACAACAACAGCCATTAACATTAACCACTTCTGCACCAAACTGTATGGGAACCTGTTCAGGAAGTGTATCTCTTGCCATCAACAACAATGTAAACATCACCAATTTTTTATGGAGTGATGGAATATCAGGTACAGGCACTCCACAAAATCGAAATGATTTTTTCCCTGGCCCAGGTTATCTTACTATTTGGATAAATGGGATAAGTATATCTTATAATTATGATATTAATCCATCAACAACTACCAATTGGCACTCAACTACCGATAATATTAACGGATATGAAGATAAAATCATCAAAATATTGACTGATAATTCAACACATGACGTTTATGTTTTAGGGGAATTTCAAATAGAGTCTCAAATTTATAATTCAAACTTAAGTTTTGCAACGGGTAATATGAAAACCGGAATTTTCGTGGTGAAATATGATGAATGTGGTAATGAGTTATGGGCTGTACATACCCACAAATCCAATCCAGGATGGGTGGACAGGATGGAAGCTATTGATATGGTTTTTGTAGGCAGTAATATTCGTGTTTTTGGAAAAACAGATGGTAATGGCCCGTCATTATTTCAATTTATAACTTCCTCCAACGGAAGTACTGGCAATATTGATATAACTAACGGACAAGCTTTTAGTTCCGACATTTCCTTTTCAGGAAACATTTCAAATCCTCAGACGTATAATTTTCAATATTCTGACATAATCCATCAAACAATAATCGATGGAAATGCTACCTATTTTGCCGGTCAATTTTCTGGATATGCTGGCGTAAAAAAATGGGCTAACGGTTCTATGACATTAGTTATGGAAGATCTTAACCTAGAAAATGAAATACGAGCAATGGTTTTAAGTGGGTCAGATATTTATGCCGTTGCAAACCTCCAAACGGATGCCAATTTTGTGGGTGCTGTTACCGTACCGGTATTAGGGCAAACGGAGGCGGTTCTTTTGAAATCAGATGGTGTAACTGTTATTGACATACAACCTGCATATGCCAACAATTTCGTACAAGCTACTGACATAGCTAAAGATGCTTATGGAAATTTCTGGGTTTCTGCCCAATTTGATGAAGAGTTACCGGGGTGGCGTACTTCTAATTCACACATCAGAACAGGAATAGTGGTTAATTTCAATTCAGATTTAGACCCCTTAGAATCCTTTTTCATTAACCCTTCTCTTGTCCATGATTTACAAGAATCGAGTGCCAATTCTATATCCATTGAAAATGATCAACTCTATGTTGCGGGTACTTTTATTGGGACTGAAATAGTTATTGGAAATTCAAATTATGGATTTACCACCCCATCTACCATTTTTGGTTCTAGGTATTCGGCTGATTTATGGATGGCGAAATACGACTTCAACGACCAAATGTTTACTTGGATTGAAGGTTCTAATTCTTCCGAAGAAGTAGAATTAAATGATATTACTTTTGATGGTATGAATGCATATATGGGAGGAGCATACAAACAAAATATTGACTTCATGAATAAATTAGTAAATCTCAATCACCCACAATCGAGTAGCGATTTCTTAGGTTTTGCCATTAGAGGTGGCGACCTAATGTCAGGAGGTGCACAAGGCTTGTATTATAAAACCAATGGTAACACCACAACAAATGAAAACAAGGAAGAAGCAATGGATCAAACGACCCGTTTAAGCATATACCCCAATCCAAATGAAGGCACCTTTACCCTATCCTACATTTCGGAAACACTTGGGAACTTGGAGGTGATTATATTTGATCTAACAGGGAGTATTGTTTATCAGGTAATTTCAAATAAGAATTCCGAGGTAATGGAACAGGAAATTAATTTAAGTCATTTAAGCACGGGAATTTACATGATAAAATCCCAGCAGCATGAAGTGACTAAATACCAAAAAATCATGATAAAATAACAATTTATAATTGTTAGTAAAAAGTGCGACTATCGTTTTATTTCGGTAGTCGCTTTTTTTATGCTTGAAAGACGAGCAATTAATATATACACCTTTAATTCAAATAACCTAGAAGTCGGAAGACGGAAGTGGTAAAACGAAAACTTTTACAATTCTCCTTAGGAGGAGGGGTGGAATCGAACACCGTGAGATTCAGTGGATTGAAACCGAATTAATAGAATAACTTCCTAAACTTAACAAAAGTGAATCCTCCTAACGCCCACCGACAAGGGGGAATTCGCTATTCGTAAAACACAAGAAAACAGTCCACAACAAATGCCCATCTTATGGTTTGGATTTGCTAGCTTGTTTTGATTCGATAATTTAAAACCATCTATTTTTCTTGAAACCAGCTGTATTGCAGCGGTTTTACTATTTCGGTTGATCTGAGATTAAAAAAACATGTTAAGCATCCCCTTCGGCTACACCTACAATTCGTTCTTCCAAATATGCCAAATTTCTTGGGATTGCTGCGCATTCCCTCTATTTGCCTGTGGGTTTTTAGAAGTAAAGCCTATTCTGCTTGCGCAGAATTTTGGCTTTTTCGTTTAAAATTCTCAAGTAAATACTTGTTGACGTGCTTTCGATTACAGCTCCATACCAAATAGATATTCTTTCTCGGGATTGCTGCGCATTCCCTCTACTTGCCTGTGGGTTTTTAGAAGTAAAGCTTATTCTGCTAGCGCAGAATTTCGGCTTTTTTCGTTTAAAAATTCTCAAGCTTTGCTTGGATATTTTTTAAACGAAAAAAGCCTATCACTTTCGTGATAGGCTTTACTTCTGTGGGCAATGAGGGATTCGAACCCCCGACCCCCTCGGTGTAAACGAGGTGCTCTGAACCAGCTGAGCTAATTGCCCGAATTGGATGAGTGTGCTTTTGTTTGACTCTCGTTCCGTATTCGTGGTGCAAATGTACGTCAACGATTCGAATTGACAATGACTTTAATTGAAAAACTTTAGTGCATCTGCGACTACAAAAGTACTCCCACCGACATACACGATGTCATCTTCTTGAGAATCAGCAATTGCTATCTTTACAGCCTCCGAAACTTTATTAAAACTTTTTTTATTTTTTTTTGCTGAAGTGAATAAATCATCCAATTCTGCTATGGGTTTGGCTCTTTCAATTTCAGGTTCACACAAATAATAATGCGCCTCATCCGGAAGAAGCTCCATAACCGATTCTGCATTTTTATCATTTACCATTCCAAATACAATTCGCATCTCTCCTTTACAGATATCTTGCAAATGCTTCATGGTATAGGCCAACCCTTCCTTGTTATGTGCGGTATCGGCAATTACAGTGGGTTTGTTTTGAAGGACCTCCCAACGCCCCCGTAAGCCGGTATTCCGGATCATATACTCTACTCCTGACACCAAATGATTATTACTAACCTCAAATCCAAAAGCACGTAATTCTTTCGTGGCAATTACAGCCGTTTGCACATTCTTTTTTTGATAGCTTATCAAATTAGGAACATCAATAATCTCCGATTGTTGATCGGCAAATACAATTTCTGATTTCAGGTTTTCTGCGATTTCGGTAAAAACACCTCGAACTTCTTCTTGGGTTTCGCCAATCACCACTGGCACACCTTCTTTAATAATTCCCGCTTTTTCAGTGGCCACTTTTACCAAAGTATTTCCTAAAAACTGGGTATGGTCTAATCCAATATTTGTGATTACGGAAACAAGTGGTGTAATCACATTAGTCGAATCTAAACGTCCTCCGAGTCCCGTTTCAATAACCGCAATATCGACCTGCTCCTTTGCAAAGTAACTAAAAGCAAGTCCAACGGTCCATTCGAAAAAAGAAGGTGAAATATCCTCTAATAAATCACTTTTATTTTCCACGAAATGGATGACTTCCAGTTCCGGGATCATCTTACCATTAATTTTAATCCGTTCCCGGAAATCTAATAAATGTGGAGAAGTATATAAACCTACTTTATAGCCTGCATCTTGTAAAATAGAGGCAATAAAATGAGAGGAGGATCCTTTCCCATTGGTTCCCGCAATATGTATGCTTTTAAATAGCGTTTCCGGGTTACCTAATTTTTTACACAAAGCCAATGTATTTGACAAATCCGCCTTATACGCAGCTTTGCCTTGTCTTTGGTACATCGGTAACTTAGAAAACAGGTAATTAACTGTTTCTTGATACGTCATTATTTGATTTGGAAATCGTAAATTATTCTTCCCTTTTGCTCAATAGGAGCTCCGTCTTTGGGTTGCCACTTGGTTTTGTAAGCAGCTTGTAAAGCTTTTTTGGTTAGGCATTCTGCGGTATTGGTAGTCCCCTGTCCTACGGAAGCATAAACTACCTTACCATTTCGATCTACTTTAATATTTACGTAAACTTTACCTTCTTCTTGACATTCATAAACTGGCTTTGGTTTGGTCAAAGCAGCACGATCACCTAAGGCATAGTTGCCATTACCGATACCGCCACCTGTATACCCTCCATCAGCACCACCATCTTGTTGGCCTCGATCACCCGGTTCGTCATCGTCTCCATCACCACCACCCGCTTCCTGGGTTGGGTTATTCAGTTTACCTGCCATGGCAGCTAGTTTCTTACGTATTTCTTCTTGTTCCGCTTTCTTAATGGCTTCTGCTTCTGCCGCTCGCTCCGCTTCCTTTTCTGCCTCTGTTTTTTCTTTCGGAACCTCAATGGTTTTCACATCATCTTGGGTGGCCACATCAGGAATAGCTGCTTCGGGTTCGGTTTGAGAAGGCTCAACGGGTTTATCTTCTGGTTGCTCCTCCGGTTCTACAGGAGCTGTAGCTGCTTCCGGTTGATTATCTCCACTCCCCATTTCTGTGGTACCAAAGTTTACCGTAAGACCCGTTTCTGGATAGGGTACGGTATACGATAACCCATAAATCAAGAAAAATATGAATAAGACCACATGAAACACAATGGTTCCAATAAGTCCTTCCTTCTTTTCTCTTTCTTCCGGTAATGCAAACATTTATTTTGTTCTTGTGGCTAATACCATTTGATATTTATTCCTATTCGCAATTTCCATAACGGCAACGACATATTGCACATCCACTGTTTCCTCAGGACGTAGCAAAAAACTAGGTTTTTCTTCCCCAACTAGTTGCGCCTGTAAAGCTCTTTCTAATTGATCAAATTTCACCTCACGTTGCCCAATAAAATATTTCACATCTTTTGTTATCGAAACAGATACTTGATTTTTTTTATTCGTTCGAGTACTTCCTTTTGGTAATAAAACCTCCACTCCATTCGGACTAATCATCGTAGAAGCGATAATAAAAAACACAAGCAACAGAAATACGATATCCGTCATAGACGACATATTGAACTCTGGACTTACTTTATTTCTTCCCTTTACTGACATACTTATGCTGGTTCTTGTAACATATCAATAAAACGAACCGAAAGTTCATCCATTTTATACGCTACTTTATCAATTTTTCCTACTAAAATATTGTAACTCAAATACGCAATAATACCAATTACCAAACCGGCTGCCGTAGTTACCATGGCCTGCATAATACCCCCGGCTAATTGATTTAACTCTACCGAGTTTCCATTGGTGTTCATTTCGTGAAAGGCAGACATCATACCAATTACAGTACCTAAGAAACCAATCATTGGAGCTGCTCCAGCAATAGTGGCCTCCATAGACAATGATTGTTCCAATTTAGTGATTTCAAGTTTCCCCTCATTATCGATTGCTAACCCAATATCAGCCATGGGCTTGCCCACGCGCATCAATCCTTTTTCAATCATTTTTGAATACGGGTTATTCACTTCCTTACAGATTTGACGAGCTTGGTTAATTTCACCTTTCAATACCGATTCTTTCACCTTTTCCATAAAAGAAGTATCTCCTTTTACCACTCTAGCTACCGATAAATATCTTTCAATAAAAATGTATACTGCAACAATGGATAAGATTCCTAAAGGAATCATAATATACCATCCCCCACCAATGAGCAGGCTCATTATCGATAAAGTTTCTTCGGTGGGTACCACCTCCACTCCTTCAGCTCCAGTATTAATTTGTAAAAACAATCCGTAATTCATAATAATTTTATATTGCGTTGATAACGATAATTTTCAAGATCTATTATAACATGGTATTTTCTATGTAGTAATAAAGTGCACCGGCTAGGTATCCAGAGAGCGCTAACAAACTGATTCTTTTCATATACCACATAAAGTCAATTTTCATAATTCCCATCACAGCCACTCCAGCCGCTGAACCAATAATCAAAGCACTACCACCCGTTCCCGCACAATACGCTAAGAATTCCCAGAATGGATGATCCACAGGATAAGCTAAACCAGGTTGAAATGGGCCTACTTCATACATTCCCATGGCACCTGCAACCAACGGAACGTTATCCACAATGGAGGATAACAATCCGATTATTACGTTAATGGCATAGATATTACCCGACATTTTTACTTCCAACCAGGATGCTAAATCCAATAATTGTCCCGCACTAGTTAACGCACCTACCGCTAACAAAATACCTAAGAAAAACATCACCGAAGGGGTATCCACTTTACGAATAACCCCCGTTACCGAAAGTTTCGATTTGGCATGCATACTTTTTCTTCTATGGATAATTTCTGTCACCGCCCACATAACGCCCAAACCAAACAACACACCCATAAATGGCGGTAAATGGGTGAAAGTTTTATAAATAGGTACAAAAAGCAAACTTCCCACACCTAACGTAAATACTAAGTTTCTTTCCGAATCCGTTGTAATACGTATATCATCACCTTCTGCTGAATCTGGTCTTCTGATCTCCCCTTTTAAGGTAAAAGATAAAATGCCAAGTGGAACCAGAAGCGCAATTAAAGAGGGAATAAAAATACCCGTTATGATGTGTGCGGCCGTAATGTTACCACCAATCCAAAGCATAATAGTGGTTACATCCCCAATCGGAGACCATGCACCACCCGCATTTGCAGAAACAATCACCATACCTGCAAATAACCATAAATCATCTTTATCCTTAATCAACTTCTTTAACAAAGCAGACATCACAATAGCTGTAGTTAAGTTATCCAATGCAGCAGAGAAAAAGAAAGTAATCAGGGTCAACACCCATAATAACTTCACCTTATTTAGGGTTTTAATTCTTTCGGTAATTACCGCAAAACCATCATGTGCATCAATGACTTCCACAATGGTCATCGCTCCTAAAAGGAAGAACAAGATCTCCGCAATATCCACTAAATGATGAGACAGCTCATACCCAATAAAATGACTAGTCGCCTCTTGCACGCCATCACCTTTGGTCAAAATTTCAGATTCGTGCCCCGTTAAGAAGTTTTGAAATCCCTTTAAATAATCCGCAGAATGGCCATACAATTCGGTAATACTCCAAGAATAATCAATACCTAAAATACTTTCAGCTCCGAATACAAAAACGGTCCAAACTAACACACCAGTTACCAAAGCGGAAGCGCCTTTATCAATGTGAATATTGTGTTCCAACGCAATGGCTAAGTAACCAATTACGAAGATGATGATCATTAAAATGTACATTTTCCCTTAATCTTTTGTGTTAACTAAATCTTCTTTTTACAGCCGCCAAAAGAAGACATAATTTATCCAAATCCAAAGATAAGCACCCACCTATTTGCAGGTAATTTTAGAGTTTTATTTGTTAACAACAAATTCTTGACATCCATCGAAAAAACACCCTGTTTACTAGCTAATTAGGGATATATATTTTACCGGAAGAATGATCCGTTTTTGCCCCGGTTACCGATTTCAAAACATTTATTTGATTCTTCCATTTCAAAACACCTAGAAATGCAAAAACCAAGGCCTCTTTAAATTCTACAATAACCTTTTCTGGAACAATAATTTTAGGGGTAGCCAATGAATTTAATCGTTCCATAAAAAAAGAGTTGTATACCCCACCCCCAGTAACCAACATGGAATCAATACCGTATTCCTTACACACTTTGGCAATCTGAAAAACAGAATGCTCCACCACCGTTCTTAAAAGTGAATCCACATCCGTTTTCTTCGCAAACAAAGGGTAAACACAATCTTCTACCCATTCCACTCCGAGCGATTTTGGTACGGGTCGTGAATAATATTCCAAATTGTGAAGCTGATTTAACAGGCTCTCATCTAAAACACCGGAACGCGCCCAATCTCCATTTTGATCGTAGCTAATCCCTTTAGACTTCACCAAATGGTTTAAAACAATATTGGCCGGACCAATATCAAAAGCAATTCTTTTTGAATCACGCTCAAATGATATATTAGAAAACCCACCCAAATTTAAACAGGCATCATACCTCCCAAACAATAAACGATCACCTATGGGAACTAAAGGAGCGCCTTGCCCTCCCAACAATACATCCTGAATCCGAAAATCATTCACCACAGGAATTTTAATAAATTCAGACAACGTAGGTCCATCGCCAATTTGAACCGTAATTCCAGCCTCCGGATTATGGTGAATGGTATGACCGTGGCTGGCTACAAAATCTACATTTCGAATTCCATATTGATCCAGAAAAGTCTGGACACAAGAACCTAGATACGACCCATATTTCAAATTCAATTTAGCTAACCCCTGTTTTTCTAGGAACCGCGCAGCATTCAATGCATCCAACCAACTCGAGGAATAGGACATTGTTTGTGCATGAATAACCTCAAAGGACCAGCCTGATTCTCCATTCTTAAATTTCACATACGCAAGATCCAACCCATCCATGGAGGTTCCTGACATCAACCCAATTACCTTAAATTCCACCATCATTTATCAACCAAATCTTTAATAGGATATGTACTTTTGGAATAGTACTTTTGCAACCTTAATATTATTCGAAATTATAACTACAAAATAATGGATTTTCAGTTAACAGAAGAGCAAATTGCGGTAAGAGATGCGGCACGAGACTTTGCCAAAAACGTGGTAGCAAAAACGGTATTAGAAAGAGATGAAAACCAAAGGTTTGGTGAAGACGAAATCCGTCAATTAGGCGAATTAGGATTCATGGGAATGATGGTTGATCCTAAATATGGTGGTAGTGGAATGGATACGGTATCGTATGTATTGGCTATGGAAGAAATTTCTAAAGTAGATGCTGCAATATCTGTTACTATGTCTGTAAACAACTCCTTAGTTTGTTGGGGTCTTGAAAAATTCGGTACGGAAGAACAAAAGATGAAATATTTAGTTCCACTTGCTTCCGGACAAAAAATTGGTGCTTTTTGTTTATCAGAACCAGAGGCAGGCTCAGATGCCACTTCCCAAAGAACAATGGCTGTTAAAGATGGAGATGATTACATTTTAAACGGAACAAAAAACTGGATCACTAACGGTTCTAGTGCTTCTACATACATTGTAATTGCCCAAACCAAACCTGAGTTAGGACACAAAGGAATCAGTGCATTCATTGTAGAACGAGGAATGGAAGGTTTTGTAGTTGGAGCAAAAGAGAACAAATTAGGTATTAGAAGTTCAGATACTCATACCTTACTTTTTACGGATTGTAGAGTACCTGCTGAAAACATGATAGGCGAAGAAGGATTTGGATTCAAATTCGCCATGATGATTTTAGAAGGTGGACGAATTGGGATTGCTTCTCAGGCTCTAGGTATAGCTTCTGGTGCATTTGAAGCCTCCGTTGAATATGCGAAAACAAGAACTGCCTTTGGAAAACCAATTTGTGAACACCAAGCTATTGCTTTCAAATTAGCAGATATGGCGACTTCCATTGAAGCCGCTAGATTATTATGTTTACAAGCAGCCTATTTAAAAGATCAACACTTACCTATTACTAAGGCTGGTGCAATGGCTAAAGAATTTTCTTCTCGTGTAGCTATGGAAGTTACCGTAGAAGCAGTTCAAGTTCATGGTGGTTACGGATTCGTTAAAGAATACCATGTAGAACGTATGATGCGTGACGCTAAGATTACACAGATTTATGAAGGAACTTCAGAAATTCAAAAAATCGTGATTGGAAGATCTATTTTAAAATAGTCTTTACAACATATCTTTAAAGGTTTCCATTCGCATTCCGCGAGAACCTTTTAATAGAATTATCGCTCCTTCGGGAGCGATTTTTTTGATGTAAACTTCCGCTTCTTCTTTCGTAGGAAATACCTTTATGTTATCGGGGAAGATGGTTTTTGCATAATTTTCTCCGACAAAGACATTCCGTTCGAAATGACAATCTGAAACCTTTTCAACCATTTCCTGGTGTTCACTATCACTAAAGCTACCTAATTCAAACATATCCCCCAGAAGCACCATTTTTGACTTATCGGTAACCATTTCCAACAAACTTTTTACCGCTTCCCAAACCGAAGACGGGTTCGCATTATACGCATCCATAATCAGGGTATTCCGTTCAGAAATTAATACTTGCGACCTATTATTATCTGGCTGGTAATTCGCTAAGGCTTTGCACATATCCGACTCAGGCACTGCAAAATACTTACCTACACAATAGGCTAATTTGATATTATTAAAATTAAAGCCACCAAACAATTGGGTACTTACGTGAACCCCATTTTCACTCACCAAAGACACGAATGGATTCGCACCATTACTTTCAATAAAGGAATAACCACCTACCTGTCCATAAGAGATCACTTCTAATTCTTGTTGAGCCATCCCTTTTACCAAGTCATCCGAATAATCTACAAAGGCTTTCCCACCAGATAGATTTAAGTAATCAAACACTTCCTTTTTCGCCAAAACATTATTCTCGAATGACCCAAAGCCTTCCAAATGATCTTTACCCACATTGGTGACAAATCCAAAATTAGGTTTTGCAATTTCGCAGAGTAACGCTACCTCATTCGGATGATTATCTCCCATTTCAATCAATGCAAGCGTATGTTTGGGTTGAATCTCCAAAAGCGTTAATGGAACTCCGATATGGTTATTTAGATTGCCTTTGGTAAAAGCTACCTCATAGCTCTTTGATAACACCGCATTCAGCAGCTCTTTTGTGGTGGTCTTCCCATTGGATCCAGTAACTGCAATAACGGGTATATTCAATTGATTTCGATGGAATGAAGCCAAATCTTGCAACGTTTTCAGGACATCATCCACCAAAATCGCTTTTTCAAAATCCGAAAATTGTTTATCGTCCACAATAGAAAATGAAGCCCCTTCCCCAATGGCTTTATCCGCAAATTCATTCCCATTAAAATTTGCTCCTTTTAATGCAAAAAACAAACTGCCATTTCTAATATTTCTAGTATCGGTACAAACCCCTGTACTTTCAGTAAATAATTGGTATAAATCAGCGATCTTCATTCCTATAATTTTTGTCAAATTTAAAGCACAAAAAAAGGCTTCACAAAGTGAAGCCTTAATAAATTTCTTTTGTTTAAAGACTATCTCGATCCCAAACCGGTTGGAGACCCCATTCTATCCATAGCACATCTAAACCCAATATGATCTGTAGATAAATTTTCATCTAGGAATCTTCTCGAACCTGGATGTAACCAGTAGGCTCTATCTTTCCAAGACCCTCCCTTATATACTCTAGAGTGATCCGTAATTAATGAGGTGACACCATATTCATACATTCCACTAGATTCAGGACCTTCCGTAGCTTCCGCTTCTTTCCAAACCGCATCATTTAATTGCGTTTCAAAATCACCATCCAAATAGTTAATGTTATCTGCTCTTCTGTAATTTCGTCTATCCTTAGCATCTTCAGCTTCAATATCCTGATAAATCATTCGACCTAAAGAATCCTTCTCTGCAATATATCCATCCTCATCACGAGAAATTTTCTGATATTTGTTCCCTCTGAAGGATCTAAAGTCCGTTTCATCTTCAGCGGTATTTGCTCTATACACATCCATTACCCACTCATTCACGTTACCCGCCATATTATACAAGCCATAATCGTTTGGCCAATATTGGTACACAGGCGCAGTTATATCTGCATTATCATTCAACGCACCTGCTAGTCCCATATTATCACCTCTACCTCTTTTGTAGTTTGCCAACATAGCACCCATGTATGCTTCTTCTGGATTTCTCATCGCATGTCCATTCCAAGGCCATTGTCTTCTTTCCAAAACATTTTCGCCATAAGAGTTTCCAATCAATCCATATGCAGCATATTCCCATTCCGCTTCCGTAGGTAGACGGTACTTCGGTAAAAGAATTCCATCTTCCATTTTCACATTTCTGTAACCTGGACTATTTGGACCTTCCCAATCCACCCCATCAGTATTACGATCGCCTTCATACTGGCCATATAAATAGGCATCGGTATTAAAATTATCATCAGATACTTGATTTGGGTTATGATTATAAAAACCTTCTCTAATCATAATTTGCTCATTCACACGATCGGTCCGCCACGCACAAAAGTCAGTAGCTTGCTTCCAACTTACCCCTACTACCGGATAATCTCTGGTAGCTGGATGACGTAAATAATAATCCACATAAGGTTCATTATAGGCTAATTTATCTCTCCATACTAAAGTATCTGGTAGTGCATTTTCATACACCTCTGGATAATCATCCGCATAAATACGTTTCACCCAATACAAGTATTCCAACCAATCTAAGTTCTTTACTTCGGTTTCATCAATATAAAAAGAGGAAACAGAAACACGTCTTGGCGTATTTTCCCAATTATGCATTACATCATCTGTAACCCTCCCCATGGTAAAGGTACCCCCTTCTACCAGAACCAAATTTGGTCCTGTTTCTTGCTCAACAAACGGAGCTTTCTGGAAGTCACCATTCTCTTTATTATCGTAATCCCATCCAGTTACAGATGACAGTTCATGATTACATGAACTAAGTACCAAAGAAACAGTGGCTAAAGCTAAAATCGTTTTTTTCATCATGCTTATTTTGTTACGCTATAACGCAGCGGTAAAAATAATATTTTATCAAACACTACCAACTCGGACAAGGAAGTCCTCTTCTTCGTGTTCTTTTCTTATGACATTTTAGTTTCAAACCCAAAGAAATTTCGTGAGCCCCACCGGTATTACCCGATAAATTTGAAACTGTAATATCGTAACTATACCCAAATTTAAAGTTTTCATTCTGCAACCCAACCAAGGCGATAATAGCATCACCGTTCGGACGGCTATATCTATACCAGAAACCGACTGTAAAAACGCTCATACGTCCATACATCCCTATATTAAGCTGGCTCGACTCTCCTTGTTTCATGTAAATAACATTAGGAGATACAGAACCCTCTTCCGGGTGACGCTTATCCAATGCCCATGTGGCACCCGCTTGAAACGTCAACCTTCTATATAAAGTGGCATCTTGATTCCCAAAAAAACTTTCGGAAGGTTGTGTTAAATGGTGTACTGCTCCACCAATAAACCAATCTTGACTATATAATAAAACGCCAGCTGAAAAGTCAGGTGCATTCACATTTTCATCTCCAAAAGGCTCATTTGTGGAATAAATAAACCCGTAACGATCATCTATCATATCTCCAAAGGTCAACTCATCCCATTCTAAAGATTTCTGCCAATAAGCAGCTTGACCACCAAATTTCAAGGCTAAATCCCTATTAATTTCTAGCGTATAGGCATAGGACAATGACGCATTAAACGTTTTTATGGTACCATTAGCCGCATTATCTTGAAACACTTGTACGCCAAGTCCTCCTTTCAAAAACTCCACGTATTGATCCGCACTTACACTGTAGGTTGTAAACCCTCCAGGTAATTTAGGCCATTGGTTTCTGTAATTTAAAACAACTCGAGGACAAATTTCTGATCCTGCAAAGGCAGGATTGGTATATAATGGGTTGGCGTAAAATTGAGAAAACTGCGGGTCCTGAGCAAAAAGACTAGAAACCAATCCCAACGTCATAACCAATACAAGTGTATAATGATGAATTCCTATTTTATACATAATTAGATTCAATATTCTTTTTTAGTTGCACGAGGCAAGTATAGCGAATTATTTTTACTTCTGAAACCAATATTTTTTATCAAATATAACTTTCGCAATAATTATACTTTACTTTCGTTTTAAAGCCAATCTACGCATATCGATAGCGTTAAAAACCAACAAACAAACGGTAAATGAAAAAAATATTGTTATTCTCGATTCTCCTTATTTCCACTTTTTCGGCTTTTTCCCAACAAAATGGAATCGAACAAAACAAATCGGGCAAACAAGAAATAATTTGGATGGGAACAAGTGACATTTTAGAATTTGACGAAAGTTACTTTACCGTTTTAAATTTCCAGGGTGCGGAATATCAACTTCAAAGCTCCCACCTACCTTTTCTAAGTAAAACGATTTATGCCTCTCCATCAACTACCTCCGCAACCACCACCATTGTGGTTAAAAGTTCGGAACCTCTAAATGAAAAAGAACTTCTTGGAATAAACAACGAATCCATTCCTAACACCATTACGGCACAGACCAAAATAACCTGGTATCGCAAAAAAGCGATTGCAACATTTACATTCACACCTTTATATAAAGATCGGAGTACCGGACAAATTTTTAAGGTGACTTCCTATAGCTATTCCATTCAAGAAAAAGAATCGTTCACCACCAATGCGAAAAGAAGTACATTCAAGATCAATTCCGTTCTTCGTTCTGGAACATGGACTAAAGTAGGGACAGTAACGGATGGTATTTATTCTTTATCCTATCAGGATTTACTGAGTTTAGGACTAAATGTATCGGGAATTAGTTCGAGTTCAATTCGATTCTTTGGAAATGGCGGAGGATACCTACCCTTTCAGAACTCTGAGCCACGATTAGATGATTTAGAAGAAAATGCCATTGAGGTAGTGGATGGCGGTGATGGCATTTTTAACGATGGCGATTACCTTTTGTTTTATGGCCAAAGTCCACATCGATGGAAAGCAGATGGAAATAGATTTAATCATTACCAACATTTCTTTTCTGACACCACTTATTACTTTATTACTATAGATTACAAAATAGGAGCACCCAAGCGAATCACAAAAAAGGCCCTCCTTACCACCCCAACAGATATCACGGTAACTACATTTAATGCCCATCAATATCACGAGGTAGATCTGACCAACTTTGTTAAATCTGGAAGAAATTGGTATGGAGAATCCTTTAGTTTTACTAAAAATCAATCTTTTGGATTCAATTTCCCAAACGCCATTCGAAATACAGCTAACCTAAAATCAAGACTCGCATTTAGAGCTATAGGGCGTTCATCCACCTTTACCATGAGCGTGAACGGTACAGATATCCAATCCTTATCTTACCCAAGCATATCGGGACATTATTACGAAGCATATGCAGGTATTAAGTCTGGAGTATCCAGCTTCACCTTACCCAGTGCTAATTTTTCATTGGATGTTAACTTTAGTAACCCGAGTTCATCCGATAACGGATGGATCGATTACTTTGAAATTAATTGCGAAAGAGCCTTAACACTTTCCCAATACCAAATGCCCTTTCGGAATTTAAGCTCCATAAACCCAGGAGTGATTCAATATAACTTATCCGGATCAAACTACAGAATATGGAATGTAACGAGCCCAACCAACGTTTATGAAAACACCCTCAGCGGAAACACCCTAAAAGAAAATGGCGGTCAGCTCAACCAGTTTGTTGCATTTACCAATGGCCAGTATCTTAGCCCTGTAAAATTTGGTATGGTACCCAATCAAGACCTTCATGGACTTCAGCCGGTAGATTATGTCATCATTACCCACCCTCTTTATATATCTCAAGCGAACCAACTCGCCAATTTCCATCGAACCCACAGCAAACTCTCTGTTCATATTGTAACGACTCAGCAGATTTACAATGAATTTTCCAGTGGTTCACAGGATATCACGGCCATAAAGATGTTCAACAAAATGTTATACGACCGTGCAGGTAGTGATCCGGATAAAATGTTACGTTACGTATTGTTATTAGGAGATGGTTCATACGACTACAAAAACAGAAAACCCAACAACACCAACCAAGTACCTTCCTACCAATCAAGCAACTCAGAAGCCCCATTGTCATCCTATGTTTCGGACGATTATTTTGGTTTCTTAGATAACAATGAGGGGGATGCCTTAAATTCAACTTTGGATATAGGAATTGGACGAATAATGGCTAAAAACGTAATCGAAGCCCAAAACATTATTGATAAGACCATTCATTATATGTCCTCCCCGAATCGCTTTTCTGCCTTTCGAAATAGGCTCACCTTTGTTGGAGATGACGAAGATGGCGTAACACACATGGACCAATCCGATCAATTGGCTCGAAAAATTGATACCAACTATGGTCAATTCAATATTACAAAAATCTATTTGGATGCCTATCAACAAGTAAGCAACGCTGGCGGCAGCACATATCCAGATGTAAATACGGCTATTGATAATGCCACAGAAAAAGGAAGTATGATCATTAATTATACGGGTCATGGGGGAGAATTAGGATGGACTCATGAACGGGTCTTAGGTCTTTCCCAAATAAACAATTATAAAAACATAAATACATTGGCATTGTACGTCACTGCCACCTGTGAGTTCAGTCGATTTGATGACCCTGATAGAACATCTGCTGGGGAGTACACCCTATTAAACCCAAACGGAAGTGCACTAGGCTTATTAACCACTACACGGCTAGTATATTCCACTCCCAACTTTGCTTTAGCACAACGATTTTTCGATGCCGCGTTTGAAAAAATTGATGGCGATTGGCCACGACTAGGAGATTTATCCAGGATATCCAAAATAAACGGAAGCAGTATTAATACCCGAAATTTCACCATGTTAGGAGATCCCGCAGCACAGTTAGGATATCCGGAATACAGAATACAAACCACCAGTACCCCTGACAGTTTAAAGTCGTTACAAAAAATCACCATCTCGGGTGAAATCACGGATGATCTCCAACAAAAAATAACTAATTTTAATGGCACTGTTTACCCCACCATCTATGGCCAAAAGAAAAAACAAACCACATTAAATAATGATGGCTATGGGCCTTTTGAATTCGAAACCCAGGAAAACGCACTCTTTAAAGGGAAGGCTTCGGTAATCAATGGAGAATTTACATTCTCATTCATTGTACCAAAAGATATCAATTTCAAATATGGGTATGGGAAAATTAGCTATTACGCTGAAAACGGATCTACAGATGCCAGTGGCTTCGATAATTCTATAATAATTGGAGGAATAGATGGCGACCCAAATTTAGATCAAACAGGCCCGACTATTGATTTGTGGATGAATGACGAATCTTTTGTTATGGGAGGTTTAACCGATGAGAACCCTTTATTATATGCCAAAGTTTTTGACGAAAGTGGTATCAATACGGTAGGTAATGGGATCGGTCATGATATTGTTGCGGTCATTGATGAAAACACAGCAAACCCTATCATATTGAATGATTATTATGAAACCGAATTAGACTCTTATAAAAAGGGCTCCATATCTTATAACCTTTCCAACCTATCTGAAGGAAAACACACTTTACGACTCAAGGTTTGGGATGTTTACAATAACTCCCAAGAGGCAGTAACGGAATTTGTGGTGAGCAAATCATCCGGTTTCCAAATCGACCATGTTTTAAACTACCCGAATCCCTTTACCACCAATACGGACTTTTACTTTGACCATAATGCGATCGGACAACAATTAAAAGTACGGATTCAAATTTTCACCGTTAGTGGCAAATTAGTCAAGACTATTGACCATGTTGACAACTCGGAGAGTTTTAAAGTAGGTCCAATAAACTGGGACGGTCGAGATCAATACGGAGATCGAATTGGCAAGGGAACATACGTATATCGGGTCAAAGTGACCAATGCTTTTGACCAGACCATAGAAAAGTTTGAAAAAATTGTTATTCTCTAATACCATGAACCAATAAATAGCGTTAATCGCTATATTTGCCAGTCATATTTGTATCGAATGAAATTAATTACATCATATACTACGTTTTGTTTATCTGGATTACTGCTCGTTTCTACGACCGTTTTTTCTCAAAACAGACAAAACACAATTACCACAGCAGTTCCATTTTTAACCATCACCCCAGATGCACGTCACGGAGCCTTAGGTGGTGCAGGTGTCGCTACAAGTCCGGATGTATATGACAACTTCCACAATGCGGCCAAATTAGCATTTATGGAAGAGGAATCCAGTTTAGGACTTTCTTACACCCCATGGCTCGGAGCATTAGTTCCGGGCATTAGTTTATCGTATTTGGCGGTAACGAAGAAAATTGACAAGATGTCGGCTATTGGGGCATCCTTGCGATACTTCTCTTTAGGCGAAATTCAGTTTACCGATGAATTTGGAAACAATACGGTAAACCACAATCCCAATGAATTTGCCTTGGATGCGGCCTATTCTAGAAAACTTGCAGATCAGTTTTCCATGAGTATTTCTTTACGATTCATCTATTCCAACCTTACTGGTGGGCAATCCGTAGGGGGGGCAGATACCAAACCTGGATTAGCAGCTGCATCAGATATCATGATGTATTATCAAAATGACAATATTAGATTAGGAGATAAAGATGCCACCTTAGCTATTGGTGGGGGATTTAGCAACATTGGTAATAAAATGACCTATTCGGACATTAATCAGCAAGATTTTTTACCCATGAATTTTAAGGTGGGAAGTGGACTAACCATGCACCTAGATGAATACAACGATTTTTCATTTGTTTTTGATATGAACAAATTACTTGTTCCAACTCCTCCCATTTACGGAAAGGTAAATGGTTCCACGCAAAACACTTTAATCGCAGGTAAAGATCCCAATCGAGGAATTGCAAATGCCATTTTTTCAAGTTGGTCGGATGCTCCTGGAAATCCAATAAAGGACAATACAGGTGCCTATATTGTAGATGCGGACGGAAATGCTGAAATTGAAAAAGGAAGTGTTTTCAATGAAGAAATGAGAGAGCTTTATTTCAGTTTCGGAATGGAATACTGGTACAACAAAGTATTTGCTGCAAGGATGGGATATTTTACTGAACATGATACCAAGGGAAATAGAAAGTATCTATCTTTTGGAGTAGGATTAAAACATAATGTTTTTGCCATTGACATTTCTTACCTCGTACCATTTTACGTGGGGGGGCAAGTTTCTTATGGGCAATCTCCACTAGCAAATACACTCCAGTTTACCATGTCATTTGCTTTTGATAAAAGCAAATCTTCCGGTTCATCTGAGTCATCATCTGATTCATTTTAAATTTTCTTCTTGCGTAAAGAAATATCATACACCAGTACCATCACCTCCTACTCCTCGACAGAAGAGTTACCGGAAGAATATAAGGAACTGTTGAGTCTGGCCAAAAAGACTTTAGTATCTTCCTATTCCCCCTACTCCGGATTCCAAGTAGCATCGGTAATCAAACTAAAAGACGGCACCATCGTAAAAGGAAGTAACCAAGAAAACATTGCTTACCCCTCTGGATTATGTGCAGAACGGGTGGCTATTTTTTCTGCAGGTACAAATTTTCCAGGGGAACAAATCGATGTGATTGCTATTACCGCTAACAGTTTAAATGGTGTTGTAAATACTCCGGTGACCCCGTGTGGATCTTGTCGACAAGTAATGATTGAAATAGAGTCTGTTCAACAAAGTGACATTACCGTTATCATGAGTGGATTTGAAGGAGAGGTTTGGGTAGCTGAATCTGTAAAAAACCTTATTCCCTTTTACTTTACATCCGATAAAGTGAACCGTTTAGGCTAACCTTTTTATCTCATTATTTTTTTCTTTAAGGGATTACCACAAGTGTAATTTTTAATGACCCATTTGTATTAAATTTGCCGACCGTAATATTCAATATATACATATGGCAGCAAAAAAATCGACCAAATTGGCATTTAGCAAAGACCAATACCTTAAATGGTATGAAGACATGCTATTAATGCGAAAGATAGAAGAGAAAACAGGTCAGCTTTATATTCAACAAAAATTTGGTGGTTTTTGCCATCTATACATTGGACAAGAAGCTGTAGTTACTGGTACTGTTTCAGCCACACAAAAAGGCGACAAACATATTACCGCATATAGAGATCACGCACACCCTATTGCTCTTGGAGTTCATCCAAAGTATATGATGGCCGAGTTGTACGGAAAGTCAACGGGTATGTCAAAAGGTAAAGGTGGATCGATGCATATGTTCCATAAGGAAACCGGATTAATGGGTGGCCATGGAATCGTAGGAGCCCAAATTGCGATGGGTGCTGGTATTGCATTTGCAGAACAATATAAAAACACCGGAAACATCTGTATTACCTCTATGGGTGATGGTGCAATTCGTCAAGGGATACTTCATGAAACCTTCAACATGGCCATGAATTGGAAAATTCCAGTAGTTTTCTTAATTGAAAACAACAATTATGCTATGGGAACATCGGTAGACCGAACCACAAATGTAACGGACCTTTCTGAAATTGGTAAATCTTATAATATGCCTTCTAAATCTGTAGACGGCATGAAAGTTACCGAAGTTCACGAAGCAATGACTTGGGCTGCTGATCATGCACGTTCAGGTAAAGGACCGGTTCTTTTAGATATTAGAACCTACCGATTCAAGGGACATTCTATGAGTGATCCTCAAAAATACCGTACCAAGGAAGAAGTTGAAAAGTACAAAGCTCAGGATCCAGTTCTATTTGTAAAAGATATTTTGATAAAAAACAAATTTATTGACGACAAAGGATTGGCCGAAATTATGGACCGAATAAAAGCAACTGTAGAAGAGTCTGTAAAATTTGCAGAAGAATCTCCATCTCCAGAAGCTTCAGAATTATATAAAGATATTTACGTAGAAGACAATTATCCGTACATCATGGATAACAAGTTTTAAATCAGGATTTATGGCGGAAATTATTAGAATGCCAAAGCTTAGCGACACCATGACTGAAGGTGTGGTAGCTGAATGGCACAAGAAAGTAGGGGATACAGTTGAGTCTGGAGAACTACTTGCTGACATCGAAACAGATAAAGCTACCATGGAATTTGAATCATTCCAAGATGGTGTACTCTTACATATTGGAATTGAAAAAGGACAAACCGCTCCTGTAGATTCTATTTTAGCCGTACTTGGCCAAAAGGGGGAAGACTTTCAATCCATGATTGATGATGATGTTGTACCAGCCACAGAAGAACCTGAAGCTGAACCAGCTCCGGCACCTACACCAACCGCTGAAACTCCAAAAGCAACCACTCCGGTTAATACTCCTACTACGACTCCTTCTCCCATTGTGAATGATGGGTCTATCAAGGCTTCTCCATTGGCTAAAAGTTTAGCCAACGAAAGAGGAATTGATTTAGCGACTGTTAATGGTACTGGTGACAACGGAAGAATTGTAAAGGCAGATATCGATAGTTATAAAGTACCTGCTGCCAACTCCTACAAGGGAGGAATAGCGGTACCTGCAGGTCAGGAATCATTCTCAGAAACACCGGTTTCGCAAATGAGAAAAACCATTGCCAAAAGATTAGCGGCAAGTAAATTCTCAGCTCCTCACTTCTATTTATCTATGGAAATAGATATGGAAAATGTGATGGCTGCAAGAAAAACGGTTAATGCGGCACAAGAAGTAAGAGTTTCATTTAATGATTTCGTTGTGAAAGCAGCCGCCATTGCATTAAAGAAACATCCATTAATCAATTCTTCTTGGTTAGAAGATAAAATCCGTTACAACAATCACGTAAACATTGGTGTGGCTGTTGCGGTTGATGAAGGTTTATTAGTTCCTGTAGTTCGTTTTGCGGATACCAAGACTTTACCCCAAATTTCAATGGAAGTAAAAGAATTGGCAGGTAAAGCACGTGACAAAAAATTACAACCTGCAGAATGGGAAGGCAATACTTTCTCGATCTCAAATTTAGGAATGTACGGAATTGAATCTTTCACTGCAATTATTAATCCACCAGATGCAGCCATTATGGCCATTGGAGGTATTATTGAAAAACCAGTGGTGAAAAGCGGTCAAATTGTTCCGGGACACACTATGAAAGTTACGCTTTCATGTGATCACAGAGTAATTGATGGTGTTATGGGATCTGAATTCCTAAACACATTTAAAAGCATGCTAGAACAACCTGTTCTTATGTTATCGTAACCCTCGATTCAAAATTATAAAAGCCACTTTTTAAAGTGGCTTTTTTTTTGCCAATACTTTTCTAAAATTGTTTTAGTTTGGAACTATGAAAAACTGCATTTCTACACTATTTGCACTCCTTGCAACCCTTGCTTCATATTCTCAATTTAATACGCGTTTATTATCTCCTATTCCGGAACCCGTTTCCAATAATGCCGTGTGTGGGGTAACCATGGGTGGCCAACCGTTTGTTTACTCATTTGGAGGTATGGATACCACAAAATCGTATTTAGGCATCCACAATCGCTCCTATAAGCTTAACGTGAACACCAATACTTGGACTACCTTGCCCGACCTTCCATCCCCAGCAACAAAAATTGCCGCAGGTGCGAGTTGCATAAATAACATCATTTACATCATAGGAGGCTATCAGGTTCTAGCAAATGGCAATGAAATTTCACATCCTTCGGTTCATCGATTTGATGTAGCGGGCGACACCTTTTTAATAGATGGCGCTCCTTTACCTAAAGCAACCGATGATCACGTTCAAACCATTTACAAAGACAGTTTAATCTATATTATTACCGGCTGGAGCCAAAACACCAATATTCCAAATGTTCAAATTTACTCCCCACAATTAGACACCTGGTTAATTGGCACCCCTGTACCCAATAACAATCTATATAAATCATTTGGTGCATCAGGCTCCATACTAGAAGATACCCTTTACTATTTTGGAGGAGCTCGATATGCCTCCAATTTCCCAATACAAAGGGAGCTTCGAAAAGGGTTTATTAATCCAAATAACCCAACCGATATTACCTGGACTATTGACACGATCCATAGGGATATTGTAGGATATAGAATGGCGTCCACAACATTTAACAGCGAACTCCTATGGATAGGTGGATCCAACCACACCTATAATTACGATGGAATAGGTTATCAAGGTTCCATTCCGGTGGAACCTAATCATAGAATTTTAAGTTACTCCCCCCTAATGGACAAGTGGGACACCACCCATCACCTTGAAATTAATATGGACTACAGAGGAATCGCCAACTCTGGAAGCCAACTAATCTTGGTCGGTGGTATGGACGAAGGCCAACGAGTAAGTCCAAAAACGCTGGAAATATCTTCCACGACCCAATCCATTATAAATACAACCATATCCCCCATTTCAATTTACCCGAACCCTACCAACGATCACATTACCGTTTACGGACCACATAAAGTCTTTCATCTCCAAATAATCAATCTGCAAGGTCAAATGGTAATGGATTCAACTATTCCACCCAAAACCACCATTAGTTTGCGACATTTACCCTCCGGAATGTATGTAACCCGGGTATATTTCGAAAATAAAACCTACTATACCCGATTACTTATTACCCCATAAAAAAAGCCATTTATTACTAAATGGCTTCTTCAATAAAAACGTAAGTAATATTAATAGATTTCAATCGTATAAGGAATTCTAGCTTGAACACCTCTCATGCTTTCTACCTGGTTAATTACTTCCAAATATTTATAACTCGCACCAAAGTTTTGCTTCATGAAATTCATGGACATATTCATTTGGAAATTTGTAAGAAACTCCTCAAAAGGATCTTTTACTTCCGGTAACTCATACAATCTATACCCCTCTAAATTCGTCACTTCGGCTGCATAGGCAATGGCATCGTCTAAGCCTCCAATTTCATCCACCAAACCAATTTCCAGGGCATCTAACCCTGTCCATACTCGACCTCTAGCCACTTCATCCACTTGTTCGGTAGTTAACCCACGACCATCGGACACCTTTTTAAGGAAATCTTCATAAATACCAATAATTGATTCGTTTATCACATTGTATTCCGCCTCGTCTAAACGAGCAATTCCATCGGGAAATTTTGAATGCGCATTGGTTTGCTCACTTTGAAACACAATTCCTAATTTATTTTTAAAGAATTTTTCCGTAACCGGCATCATCCCAAACACACCAATTGAACCCGTTATTGTGGTTTCATTGGCATAAATTTTATCGGCATTACATGCAATAAAATACCCACCAGAAGCGGCCAAATCTCCCATGGAAACAATCAAGGGTTTTTCTGCTTTTGCCAATACCGTTTCCCGCCACATTACATCCGAAGCTAAAGCACTTCCTCCAGGGGAATTCACTCGTAATACAATCGCTTTCACATTGGTATCCATGCGCGCCTTTTTAATGGATTTGGCAATGGACTCTGACCCCATCACACCATCCGAGTTTTTACCTGATCTGATTTCTCCATTGGCATAAATCACGGCAATTTTCTTCGTCTCACTACGAGTTGCCCCTTCCTTTTTAGTCGCTAACTTTTTCTTTTTATATTTAGAAAAGGCGACTAAATGCAACTCTTTTTCAGATCCCACTTCCACGCGACTCATTAAATCCGCTATCACTTGATCTTGGTATTTTAACGCATCTACCAATCCAAGACTTACGGTCATTTCCGCATTCTTCATGCTTAATTCATCTGCATACCTATTCAACTTCTCTACAGAAATACCGCGTTCTTTGGAAATACCTTCCAGCCAATGCCCCCAAATGGAGCCTAAATAAGCTTTAATTTGTGTGCGATTGGCATCACTCATTTCATCTGCAGTAAAAGGTTCCACGGCACTTTTATAAATATTTCCAGGCCCTTTGATCGCTTGCATTTCAATATCCAGCTTTTCCAACATGCCTTTCATGTACATAATATTGGTGGCTAATCCTTTAAAGAAAATATCACCCTCCGGGAACATGTAAATTTTATCCGAAACAGAAGCCAAATAATAAGCCGACTGCGAATACCCTTCGCTATAGGAAACAATCCATTTACCCGATTTTTTAAAATCAACCAACGCATTACGTACTTCTTCTAATTGAGATAAGCCACCCGAAAAACCACCTATCTCCATGTAAATCCCTTCCATATTTTCATCCGTAGTTGCATATTCGATAGACTGAACAATATTTCTTAAACTCATTTTCGAAACATCGGAAAAGGGGCCCAAATCAATATTCTCAAACGGATTATCTCCAGCTCTTTCTGCAATAGATTGATTGAACTTTAAGTGATAAATAGAATTACTTTTAACTACAGTCTCCTTCTTATCAGCTGAAAAATCACTTTTCGCAGTACTAATTAAACTGGCGATACCCGCAAAAAACATAAGCATTAGTATACCCCCAGCCAGGACCATACCCAACATGGATGCAAAAACATATTTAAAAAATCTTCTCATAGGACATTTAATTTAATTCAAAATTAAGTCCTCAATTTAACAATTGATAAACAAATACACTAATGGCAACAAATACGTGATTAACGGAATCCAAACGATAATTGCCAGCAGGAAATTATTCAAGAACCACCCATTTAATTCCAAAAAAGACAAACAGACATTCTTTATACCCTTAAATTTGCACCACGAATAATCAATTATGAATACAGTTTTTCTTTTACTAGGGGGTAATTTAGGAGATGTACAAAGCTCTTTTGAGATCGCCTGCCAATTCCTACAAAAGCAAGTGGGGATCATTGAAAAAAAAAGCGAGTTATATAGCAGCCCCGCCTGGGGATTTGAATCAAAAAACAACTTTCTCAATCAAGTACTGAAACTTCATACCGACCAATTACCCTTGGAAGTATTATTTGAAACTCAAAAGATAGAGAATGAGATGGGCCGCAAACGAAATGCACATTCCAAAACTTTTGAGTCTCGATTAATTGATATCGATATTTTGTATTACAATGAGGAAATAATAAAAGAGGAAAACTTAATTATCCCGCATTACGCCATGCATCATCGAAATTTCACCATGAAACCCATAACCGAAATTGCGGCAAATTTCATTCATCCTGTTCTAAACAAAACCAATGAACAGTTACTGAATGAATGTACCGATAAAAGTATTGTTACGAAACTATGACCAATAAGTATATCTGTATAGAAGGTAATCTGGGAGCCGGAAAAACCACCCTAGCTAAGAAGCTAGCATCCACATTGGAGGTGACCCTCGTTTTAGAAACGTTTTTAAACAATCCATTTCTAAAGGGGTTGTATGAAAACAAGGAAGAAAACAAATTTCCAGTGGAAACTTTTTTCCTCATGGAACGAATGGAACAGTTATCACCCCAATTATTTGAAAACAATGACCTTATTATTTCTGATTATTTGATTGATAAGACCAATTTATTTGCGCAGACCAATCTCCAAGGAAAGGAACTATTGCTCTTTCAACGCGTTTTTAAAACAGTCAGAAAACAAGTTCCAAATCCTAACGCCCTTATTTTTATTGAGCAAACCCCAGAGGAAGCCCTACAACATGTTATTGGAAGAGGTCGGAAGTTGGAAACCCATGTCACTTTAGAATATTTAACACATATACATGAGCAATACCAGAAATTACTTCGTTCCAAAACAATTAACTACCCTGTATTCAAAGTACAAGCCGCAGAACTTAGAACAGACTTTGATGGTGTTATCCATAAAATAATTGACTTTCTAGTGAATGAACGTCTTCTTTTAGCCAAATCCCAAGTGAAATTATACTTGTAATACTAACTATTCCATTTGGTTATAACGGATATTACCCTAGTTTTGCACACGATATTATCAAAACGAACAAATTATATAAAAATGAAACTATCAATTTTTAAAAACATTTCTGTTGCAATGATTGCTCTAGCTACTACTTTTGTAGCGTGTAATCCATTAAACAAAATGGAAAAAAATGCGGAATCAGCTACCTATCAAGCAGCTCCAAACCCTTTAGAAATGCACGGAGATTCTGTAACCGTTGTGATTTCAGGCAAAATACCTACTAAATACTTAGCTAAAAAAGCGGCAATTAAAGTTACTCCAGTATTTGAAGCAGACGGTCAAGTCGTTAAATCTTTAGATCCATTTATTTTGGTGGGTGAGGATTCAGACCAAGAAGGCAAAAAAATAAAATTTGAAGAAGGTGGTTCATTCTCTTTTGAGTATACGTATGCATACGATGACAAAATGGAACGTGGTGTTTTAAAAGCAAACCTAGAAGGGATGTTCAAAACTAAAACCAAATCCATTGGTTCTTTTGATATCGCAGAAGGAACAAACATTACGCCTAAATTGGTTCAAAGTGATCAAAAGCCGGTGATTGGTAAAGACAACTACCAAAGAGTGGTACCTTTCAATGAATCTGCTGAAATTCTTTATACGATTCAATCCTCTCAAGTAAGAGGTTCTGAATTAAACAAAGAAGCGATTAAATCAATGTTGGCTTCCATCAAAACTAACGCACAAGATACCAGCATTGTATTTAAAAATTTAGTAGTTGAATCTTATGCATCTCCAGATGGTGAGTTAACTAAGAACGAAAGTTTAGCGGATAACCGTGCTAAATCTGCGACTTCAGTTATCAAAAGACAGTTGAACAGATATAAAGTAGCCGGATCTAAAGACGAAGCTTTTTATACTTTAACTGGAAAAGGGGAAGATTGGGATGGTTTCAAACAAAAAATGCAAGCTTCAGATATTGAAGACAAGCAATTAATCATCCGTGTACTTGAAATGTATTCTGATCCTGCGAAAAGAGAAGCTGAAATCAAAAACCTTTCCGAAACTTATGTAGAGGTGAAAAATAAAGTTCTTCCTCCATTAAGACGATCTCAAATTGTTTTATCCATGGAAAGAGTTGGTCGTTCGGATGCTCAAATTGTAGCTACTTACGCTTCGGATGCTTCTTTATTAAGTGTAGAAGAAGTTTTATACGCTGCTACTTTAACCAATGATTTAAATGAAAAATTAGGAATTTATACCAAAGCTTCGCAATTGTACGCTACCGATTGGAGAACATTTAATAACATGGGTTTCATTTATTTGTTACAAAACAAATTAGGTGACGCTGAGGCCAACTTCAACAAAGCAAAGGATATCCAAGCAACACCAGTTGTCATGAATAACTTAGGTGTAATTGCGCATTTAAAAGGAGACAGACCTGCAGCAAAAGCGGCTTATACCAAAGCCAACGGAGCAGGTACGGAAGTTACTTACAACATGGGGATATTAGCTATTCAATCGGGTGATTATTCTGCTGCTGTTAGTAACATGGGGTCTTACAAAACTTTAAACCTAGCTTTAGCACAAATCTTAAATGGTGATGCTCAAGCTGCATTAGCGACTATTGATGCTAGCGAAGATGCTACTTCTGCAGAGGCATATTATTTAAAAGCTATTGTTGGTGCAAGAACTAACAATAACGATTTAATGATGAAAAACTTAAAGTTAGCGGTAAACAAAGACAATTCTCTTAAAGCAAAAGCTGTAAAAGATGTTGAATTTATCAAAGCTGATTTATCTAGCCTGTAGTTCGCATAACTAAAAAATTAAAAAGCCGAGAATTTTATTCTCGGCTTTTTTTTGTACCCCACTTTTCTTTCATGTTCTATTTCATACAGTTTAGGGTTTATATATATTTGTGACTTAAACACATTCAAAATGAAAAAAACGATAATACTAGCATCTGCTATCGCTCTTATAGGAATTACTTCTAGCTGTGAAAAATGTGCTACCTGTACAATTAATGATCCAGACCAAGGCAAAATGACCACGGAGGTATGTAGCAATGGAAATGCGTATCAAAGCGCCATAAAAGTACATGAGGATAATGGATGGGAATGTGTTAACTAAAGCTTTGCTTTAACAGCCTCCCATAATATAACGCCTGCACTAACGGCTACGTTAAAAGAGTGTTTGGTTCCAAACTGAGGTATTTCCAATACAAAATCAGAGGCGGAAATGACCTCTTGGTTTACACCAAAAACTTCGTTTCCAAAAACAAAGGCCATTTTCGAATGGCTTTTTTTATGCAGATCTTGTAACATAACGGTTTTTTCCGCTTGCTCTGCAGAAATTATTGCAAAACCCTCTTTCTTTAAATTCTTAACGGCAATCAAAACATCCGCATGATACTCCCATTTAACCGTTTCCGTAGCACCTAGGGCTGTTTTGTGAATTTCTTTATGCGGAGGACAAGCCGTTAAACCACAGAGAACCACTTTTTCAATTTTTAAAGCATCGCTCGTTCTAAAAATTGAACCCACATTATGTAAACTACGAATACTATCCAAGACCACCACTATGGGGAATTTGTCTAATTCGTGAAACTCCTCCACATTTAATCTATTCAGGTCTTTAGTTTTTAACTTTCTGTTCATAACTATTAGGAATTGGTTGTGTTTTGGAAATCACTGTAAGCAATCATATTTTTATTTTGAAGCCTCAATTTACAACGCAAGGCAATAAATAATGGCTGCAAAGAAAACCAAAGAAAACGAAAAGGAAACGCCTTTAATGAGGCAATATAATAGCTTTAAAGCTAAATACCCGGATGCCATCCTATTGTTTCGGGTAGGCGATTTTTACGAAACTTTTGGTAGCGATGCCATCCTTGCTTCAAAAATCCTGGGAATTGTACTGACCAAACGAAAAAATGGTGTTGCAGCAACAATCGAATTGGCGGGTTTCCCGCATCATTCCTTAGATACCTACCTCCCAAAATTGGTACGAGCTGGACAACGGGTGGCACTTTGTGATCAACTCGAAGATTCGAGCATCTCCAAAGGTACCAAGAATATTGTTAAACGAGGGATAACGGAATTGGTCACACCTGGTCTTTCTACCCGAGAAAACACATTCGATCATAGCAAGAACAATTATTTAGCTTCGGTCTATTTAACCAAGAATGAAGCCGGGGTCTCTTTTCTAGATATTTCTACGGGCGAGTTTTTGACCACACAAGGTAGTTACGATTATGTAGATAAATTATTGCTCAGTTTTTCTCCAACCGAAATTTTGGTCGAGCGTCAAAAAAAGACGCTTTACACCGAGCACTTTGGAACAGGACAATATATTTATTATTTAGACGAATGGATTTTCACCGAAGAGTATGCGGAAGAAATTTTATTAAAACACTTCAAGTCTAAAACGCTTAAAGGCTATGGAGTTCAAGACTTAGATCTCGGAATTATTGCTTCAGGAGCCTGTTTGCATTATTTAAAAGACACCCAACATCACCAAGTCAGTCATATCAATACCATTTCAAGAATCGAAAAAGAAAATCATGTATGGTTAGATCGATTTACGATAAGGAACCTCGAACTGTTCTTTTCACCCAATGAAAACGCCAAGACACTCATAAACATTTTGGATAATGGCTGTAGTCCAATGGGCTCACGTTTAATGAACCGATGGTTAGCACTCCCCTTAAAACATGAGGCACCCATACTAGAACGTCAATTGGTGGTGAAGCATTTTGTCAACCATCCAGAACTAGCGGATGAAATGGATGGAGCCGTCAAACAAATTGGAGATTTAGAGCGTTTAATTTCTAAGGTTGCCCTTCAACGCATAAATCCACGTGAAGTAAATACCTTAAAACGAAGTTTAATAGCTATACAACCCATCATAAAGGCCACAAAGGATAACAAGTGCGCCCAGTTAAACGTCTTTGCATCCTTATTAAATCCATGTAACCCTATTCTAGACCGATTGGAAACTCAATTGCATGAGGAAGCCCCCATCCAAATCAATAAGGGAAATACAATTCGTGACGGGGTTTCCCCAGAGTTGGACGAATTAAGATTGTTACTCAATAATTCCAAGCAGTACCTGCAACAACTTCAAGAGCGAGAAAGTAAGGCCTCTGGAATTTCTTCCCTAAAAATTGGTTTCAATAATGTATTCGGATACTATTTTGAAGTGAGAAACACCTATAAAGATAAAGTTCCTCCACAATGGAACCGAAAGCAAACATTGGTAAATGCAGAAAGATACATTACGGAAGAATTAAAGGAATATGAAACAAAAATCCTGGGTGCTGAAGACAAAATACTCGCCATTGAACTCCGTTTATTTTCAGAACTATTAAACGAGCTTTCTAACTTTATAGAACCTATCCAAACGAATGCAAGATTAGTCGCCAAATTGGATTGTCTAATTTCACTATCGGTATTGGCACGAAGCAATAATTATTGTCAACCTGAAATCAATAATTCATTAGAACTTGATATTGTAGATGGACGGCATCCGGTAATCGAGCAATTACTTCCAGTAGGAGAAACTTATGTGCCGAATAATTTATTATTAAATAATGATGAACATCAGGTAATGATGATTACTGGACCGAATATGTCTGGAAAATCAGCTTTACTACGGCAGTCTGCCCTAATCGTATTATTAGCACAAATTGGCAGTTTCGTACCAGCAACGTCTGCGAAAATCGGATTAGTCGATAAAATATTCACACGTGTTGGAGCCTCCGACAATATATCCATGGGAGAGTCCACCTTCATGGTAGAAATGAATGAAACGGCTAGTATCCTAAACAATCTATCGGAAAGAAGTTTGATTTTATTAGACGAGATTGGAAGAGGAACAAGTACGTATGATGGCATTTCAATTGCGTGGGCAATAGCTGAATTTATTCATAATTCTGGTAAACGGCCAAAAACATTATTTGCGACTCATTATCATGAATTAAATGAAATGTCAAAGGCCTTCCATCGCATCCATAATTTCAATGTATCCATAAAAGAATTAAATAACAAAATCATATTTATTAGAAAATTAGAACCTGGGGGTAGTAACCATAGCTTCGGAATCCATGTAGCAAAAATGGCAGGAATGCCTGATCAGGTAATTAGAAAAGCAAATGATGTTCTTAAACGTCTAGAAAAAAGCCACACCAATGAAGAAACGACTCGAGCCATAGCGGAAATATCCAATGATGAAAATCTTCAACTCAGTTTTTTTCAATTGGATGACCCTGCTTTGCTCGATCTTAAAAATATCATTATCGACACAGATATCAATACATTAACTCCCATCGAGGCGTTGATGAAATTAAATGAAATAAAAGGCAAGCTAATAAAAAATTAATTTTTTTCTAAAAACACTTTGAGAAACGAAATTAAAGAGTACTTTTGTTGCCCGATAGGAAACGCAGCTTAAACTTGCGAAACGATCCGAAGGAAAACTTGAAATATTTTGATGCGAAAGTAGCTCAGCTGGTAGAGCACGACCTTGCCAAGGTCGGGGTCGCGAGTTCGAATCTCGTCTTTCGCTCTGTTATCAATAATTGAGTTTATTGAATGCCCAGGTGGTGGAATTGGTAGACACGTTGGACTTAAAATCCAATGAGCTTTGTGCTCGTGCGGGTTCAAGTCCCGCCCCGGGTACTAGGCCTCTAAAACGAACGTTTTAGAGGCTTTTTTTATGCCTAATATTTTGGAGTGACTGCTACCATTACCTTTGGTAACCCAATTAAACATATTAACACTTTAATTAAATAAGTTCTAAAAAAACTAATTGAAATCCTTTGAAAAAAAATTACTTTTACACCTACAAACTATCTAGATAAGATTAGCGTTATTAAGCATATATCCTCAATTACCAGAAAATAATGTTCCGCAGCAAAGGACTTTTAAAATCCGTATTTATTATTGCAATTCTTGCAATGACAGTTTTTGCAAGCTCTTGCCGAAAACCTGTGTACTACTCTTCCACGAGAGTGTATAATGCACGAGTTGAACAAAATAAAAAGCTCAAGAAAAGAGGGTACTCCAACCAGCAATACAAGAAGCCTAACTATAAAACTAAAAAATGGAGTAAGAAAAATAATTTCCGTAAACGAAATTATAAAGGAAGCTCCAAAGGAAAGAAAGGAAAGAAGTAAACTATTTAATGGATCAATTTGTTTAAGTAATCCCCTATTATTTTTGTTGCACCCACCCTATCCTTAATAAACTCTGTACATTTTTTTGAAGTTTCCGATAACAATTCATTGGAAGAAGAGAATCTATTGAAAAATTTCACAGCCGTTTCCGAATCAGAAATTTCAAATCCCACCTCAGACTCAATAGCCGCATCCGCTTCCCAAAACTTCTTGTGAATAGGTCCAAATGCTACCGGAATCCCAAAAACTAAGGGTTCCAAAATATTATGGATACCATCCGTAAATCCTCCACCAACGATGGCCAAATCGGCATATTTATAACACCTAGCCAAGTGGCCTACCGTATTCAAAATTAAAACAGAGGTTTCGACCACATCTTGGGATTGCATCTCCGTAAACAGACCACTTGAATGTGAAATTGCATTTTGGAAACTCGTGATCCTTTCCGAATTAATTTCATGTGGCGCATAAATAACCTTCCAACCCGAAGGAAGTGAATTTATAATTTGAATGGCGAAATCGGTTTCCTTGGACCAAGCGCTTCCAAAAATCAGAATTTTTTTTCCTTGTTTAAAGCTCTCCAATAACTCAAAAGACTCGGAAGCAAGTAACGTATCATACACCCTATCGAACCGCGTATCGCCTGCTAAATCAACTTGAGTAACATTATTTTCAATTAATAAGTTCTTCGAATAAAGGTCTTGCACAAAAAAATGATCCACTTGACCAATTCGTTTCAAAAACCATTTTCCATACCATTTAAAAAACACCTGCTTCTCCCGAAAGGTGGACGAAATAAAAATCAAAGGAGTTTTCATTAAAAACAAACGCTCCATATAGTCATACCAGAATTCATATTTTACAAAAACCGCAATTTTCGGATTAAATCGATTCATAAAAAGGGTAATATTACCCTTATTTTCTAATGGTAAATACATCACCTTTTTAGCCAATGCATAATTTTTTCGTACTTCAAAACCCGAAGGTGAAAAAAATGTAACCAACAAAGACCAATCTTCATTTTGAACCATAAACCGTTCCATTACCGGTTTTCCTTGTTCAAATTCTCCTAGTGAAGCACAATGAAACCAAATCCATTTCGCACTTTTATCCACATCCTTTAACTGATTGGCTAATCCAACTCTTCCCGAAACCCATTTAGCGGCTTTTACATTAAAAGGACTCAAACCTTTCAATACACCAGCATAGGAACGTACAGCGGCTTTATAAAAAAACTTCATTACCTGTAATAATACTCTTTTGGAGCCGGTTTATATAAGGGCAAAGAGAAACCTAATTTTAGTCCCCAAGAAGAATCCAACCGTTTGGTATCATCATGAATCCCTGTATCAAAATTATAGGCACGTTGATTTTGGGTAAATCCTTGTGAGAATTCAATCCCACCAAACACATTTACCATCCTACGACTACTTAATAACCTATACCCTAAAAACTGAGTCAATAACAAACCATTCGTTAAACGGTCATATCCCTGGTAATAACCATCCCCTGAAAGAAGGGGCACTTCTTGAAACTTATCTTCAATCTTAATTCTATGTTGTAAAATCCCAGCACCTACGATAAGCATTATTCCAGAATTAGGATTAACGGCTAAAAGGTTGAAAATTTTCCCAAATCGGGCAGACATATTAAACCCTCTTTCCACGAAATAGATTTCAGAATACAATCCGTTATTCGCCAAAATCCCACCATTGGCATCCCGAAATTGATCTGCGAAATCTAGTTCATTTACCACCCCACCAAACAAGTAATTCCATTCTATCCCATAAAGGAAGTTTTTCCGATCCTTAATAAGGAATGATACCCCTACTTCCGAATGATTTCCAAACCGCTTTGCGAGATCATTTCCGGGCATCTTATAACTATACGAAAAATCAATAATAGGCGCAAAAACTGCCGAATCTTTTATACTTACTTGAGCCATGGATATGTTCACCAATCCACAGAAAAAGGTCAGCAAAATAACTCCTGAAATTTTGTTCATGGGGCGAATATATTAATATAACATATGGCTTCCCCCAATTCCGAATAATAAAACAAACTCCTCACACTATTTAACATAAATAATTCCATTTTTGTTCTTTTTTAATATCCAAGACTGACCTAAATTTGTAAGGTAAGATTTCAAGAAAACTCTTACCAAAATATTAAAGAACACCAAATATAGAGATATGAATATTACTGTTGTTGGAACAGGATACGTGGGCCTAGTTACAGGTACGTGTTTAGCAGAAAGTGGCGCAAATGTAATTTGCGTTGATATAGATGTTGAAAAAGTAAACAAAATGAAAGCGGGGATTGTTCCCATTTACGAACCGCATCTAGATGTACTTTTTCAAAGAAACATTAAGCAAGGACGATTATCCTTTACGACCAACCTAGAAGAAGCAATTAAGGATTCCACGATTATATTTTTAGCATTACCAACCCCTCCAGGAGAAGACGGAAGTGCAGATCTTTCCTATATTCTTGGAGTGGCCAATGATTTAGGGAAAATCATAATGGATTATAAGGTGATAATTGATAAAAGCACTGTGCCGGTTGGAACAGCTGATAAAGTTACCGCTGCATTAAATAAAAGCCTGAACGAACGATTTGCTAAGGATACAGAAGGTAAACCAACGTTTGATGTCGTATCTAACCCAGAATTTTTAAGAGAAGGATTTGCCGTAGATGATTTTATGAAACCAGATCGAATAGTTATTGGTTCTTCATCGGATAAAGCAAATGCTATTTTGGATCAAATGTATGCGCCATTTGTAAGACAAGGTAATCCTGTTATCTTTATGGATGAAAAGTCAGCTGAGCTTACCAAATATGCCGCAAATTCATTTTTAGCTACCAAGATCTCATTTATGAATGAAATCGCAAACCTATGTGAGCTTGTGGGTGCTAATGTAGACGATGTTAGAAGAGGAATTGGTACCGACACACGAATTGGCAATCGATTCTTATTTCCGGGTATAGGATATGGCGGAAGTTGTTTCCCGAAAGATGTTCAAGCCTTAGCGAAATCTTCTTCGGAGGTAGATTATGATTTCAAAATTTTGAGTGCGGTGATGAATGTTAACCAAACTCAAAAAACAGTAATTGTACCTAAAATTAAAGATTACTATTCCGGAAATGTAAAGGGTAAGAAGTTTGCGGTTTGGGGTTTAGCGTTCAAACCAGATACAGATGATATTAGAGAAGCTTCCTCGTTATATATAATTAATGAACTGGTAGAAGCTGGAGCCGAAATTGTGGCCTACGATCCTGAAGCTATGGACAATGTGAAAACGCTAATGGGAGATAAAATTTCATACACAGAAAATGAATATTCGGCCCTAGAAGGAGCGGATGCATTATTGATATTTACGGAGTGGCAAATATTCAGAAATCCAGATTTCGCTAAAGTGGAAAGTCTTTTAAAAGAAAAGGTGATTTTTGACGGTCGTAATTTATACGATCTACACCAAATGGAAAAATTAGGTTTCCATTACAATTCAATTGGAAGAAAAGAGGTTACAAAATAAAACACACCATGAAAACAGTTTTAATTACCGGTGCAGCAGGATTTTTAGGTTCCCATTTATGTGACAGATTCCTTAAAGAAGGACTTCGCGTAATTGGCATGGATAACTTAATAACAGGCGATTTAAAGAATATTGAGCATTTGTACAATGAACAACATTTTGAGTTTATTCACCATGATGTATCCAAATTTGTACATATTCCAGGGGAGTTGGATTATATTCTGCATTTTGCATCTCCAGCATCCCCAATAGATTATTTAAAAATTCCGATTCAGACCTTAAAGGTCGGTTCCTATGGTACCCATAATCTTTTAGGTTTAGCCAAATCAAAAAATGCGAGGATATTGATTGCTTCCACCTCCGAAGTATATGGAGATCCAAAAGTTCACCCACAAGTAGAGTCTTATTACGGTCACGTAAATCCGATTGGACCAAGAGGAGTGTATGATGAAGCAAAAAGGTACATGGAAGCCGCTACAATGGCCTACCACACCTACCATAATGTAGATACTCGAATCATTCGAATTTTCAATACCTACGGTCCTAGAATGCGCCTTAATGACGGTCGTGTTCTTCCCGCATTTATTGGCCAAGCATTAAGAGGGGAAGATTTAACCATTTTTGGTGATGGTAGCCAAACCCGATCCTTTTGCTACGTGGATGATTTAATTGATGGTATCTATAAGTTACTTCATGCAAATACACATGATCCTGTAAACGTTGGAAACCCATCAGAGATAACCATTTCACAATTTGCAGAAGAGATCATCAAGCTTACTGGAACGAATCAAAAGGTAATTTATAAGGATTTACCCCAGGATGATCCGATGCAGCGTCAACCGGATATTACTCGGGCAAAAGAATTACTAGGATGGTCTCCAAAGGTGGATCGTGCAGAAGGTTTACGAATAACATATGAATATTTTAAATCGTTATCCGCAGAAGAACTTAGAAAAACGGAACACAATAAATTTGAAGGTTACATCAAAAAATAACTCGTAAAAAAAGGCTGGAAATATATTCCGGCCTTTTTTTTAGCTAATAATGCCATAGGTCCAGTTCTTGGTTAAGAATATAATTTTCAATATCCTCTGCTTTCAATAACGCATCCATGGGAGAATTATAACGATCCAAACTACGCTCATACACATTACTGACTTTAACAATATAACTGTGAAATTTTCTCTTAGTGAATAACTCATCATAAGTTAGAGCCATAACATCATTATGCAAATTATACGACAACATTTTCGCAAAAACTTTGCGAGCCTCCGGAAAATAAATCCAAAAAGCTTCTTTATATCCCCCTTCATTCCCAGAGTTTAAATCTGGAATTAAAGGAGCTATCCCCAAAATTCGAGTTTCCATTACCCCACGTTCATTATCAAAAAAAACCTCTTCCTTAATCTTGAAACGGAAAATTTCTTCCAATCCAATACCTGTAGTCACTTCGGTTATAACAGTCTCACCAAATTCATTTTCAGTCTCCACAAACTGCGTATTACTTAAAGCAAAATTAACCTCCTTAGGCGTGAGTAAAAGGGTAAATGAATCATCCCATTGTCCAGACCCATTACTGGAGGAGTCAAAGGCAGAATACGCATGAATTTGTTGCATTCGGAGTGCGTTCAATACCACACTCATAAAACTAATTCTCCCTTGAGCAGGGACAATAGGAAAGTAAAAGCCAAGATTTACCTTTTCCCTCATGTCCACCACCCTCCAAACTCGTTGTAACCACATAACATTGGCCTCTCGCAAATCAGTATAGGGAATGGGTTTCTTGTCCACATATTGCTTGGGGTACAAGTCAGAAAAATGCATGGGTTCCATCACTTGCGAAAAAACAATAGTTGGAAAAATGCCCCCCATATTTACACAAAGTGCCAGAAGATATTTAAGTACTAACGTTTTGGGAAACATACCAAATAAACGCTCGGATATGGAAATTATTGGACAAAAAAAAGGGGATAAACTAATTTATCCCCTTTTTAAATATTTCAACACTTTAGAAACTCCACATGTCGTGTTCGCGATTGAATATCTCTTCCTCAATTTTTTCTGCTTCTAACAAAGCATCCAAAGGAACTCGATATTGTTCAATTGCACGATCGTACACATTACTCTCCTTAGTAATTCTACTACTAAATTTTCTCTTCCAAAATAACTCTTCGAAGGTCAATCGATCGACATCGTTATGCGGATTATAAACCTCTGCTTCTGCAAAAACGAAACGAGCTTCCGGAAAATAGATCCAAAAGGCCTCACGTACACTTCCATCATCAATAGTTTTGTCTGGAATCATCGGTGCAATACCTAAGATCCGAGTCTCCATAACCGATCGTTGTTTATCGAAAAACACTTCTTCTTTAATTCTAAAACGAGTAATCTCTTCAAGACCTATTTCATTCAAGGTATCCTTAAGAATCTCCTCATCATACTGGTTATACGTAGTAATTTGAGTAACATACGCTAAGGTTCTAAACGCTTCATCTGAAGTAAAGGGTAATTTAAACCCATCATCAAATTGCCCCGTAGCCGAATCATAAGGAGAATAAGCGGTGATTCTTTCTTGTTGAATCCCGTCCATAATAACTTTCATGAAGTTTTTTCGACCCTGGGTTGGTTTCAAAGGAAAATAAAAACTTTGGTTTACCTTTTCACGCATATCCACCTCACGCCATACCCGTTGTAACCACATTATATCCGCTTCTCTAAGCTGAACATATGGAATTGGACGTTTATGGGGTGTATCAATAGATTTTGAATATACCCCATCTAATGGAGACTCCTGAGAAGGGTCCAAAACCTGCGCTTTCAAATTTGTAAACATGAAAACACATGCACACATTAATGTAAACCTAAGTAGTTTCATAATTTTATCTTATTGTAACAATAATATTACCTTTAATCCCTTTAGCAGGTTGACCACCTGTACTGGTTTTAATACCATCCAAGATAACCACATCTCCTTTACGTAAGTTTTTAAGAGCCACTTTCATTTGTTTAGTCACCTTACTAGACTTTGCCGGAAACGAAATATATTTTCCTTTTACTGGAACCTTCATGGTAAAAGCAGTCACCTTTACTTTTAATGATTCATCATTTAGTAAAAAGTTCTCCAACTTAGCGGTAACTCTACCCGAAGCCAAAACCTGCGCTTTGGTTGTACTTCCTGAACCAGCAATGGTCGCAAATTTTGGAGTTGCTGGTGGAATTGGTTCTACTCTAAATTTTCGAGGTTCACCAATTTTCATTTTAGAACCATCTTCTCGAGTAACATATACAGAAATCATACATTCTCTACCTTGCCCGGGCTTAACAATGTACTTCCCGTTAGAACCTGTTTTTGTTGCATTGGTCACTTGAATGTCAATTTTACTTGCAGAGAAACCTGCTGCGGATACTTCCACATCATTTTTGGCACCTCTATAAAAAACATTCATTTTAACTGGAGACACCACTGCGGAAGCCTTGGCTGCAATAAAGGTACTTTCAAAAGGGTATAAATCAAATTCATCGGTACCCGCTTTAGGAACTCTAATAATTCCACCCCACTTTTGTTCACCTTCGCTTGTTGGTTTGAAACCATAGGTTGCAATTCCATCTTTAATTTTTACTCTTGCCGTATCAAACGGATTGGATACGGTCCAGTCCTTACTTGCTTTACCGGCAGTATCTAGACCCGCTCCAACCACAACTTGTGGGTTTTGAGTGGTACTATATGCAGCCACAATCAATTCGGCTTTAAACGAATCTCCCAAAACAATATAACTAGACTTAGGAATAACCTTCACCTCTACTTTATCAAAATCATAAGTAGCAGTGGTAATATTGTCCATCAATAAACCAAGAGCCATGGACTCTGAATTCTTCACTTGATTTTGAAACATGGTTATATCCGTAATAACAGCGGCAATAGGTGCGTGATAAAAATGTGCAATATGCCAAGGTTCAGAATCTCCATCATGGTTAACTCCATCTTCGTATACAAAATGAATTCCATCCAAAGATGCTCTTTCATTTGCAGGAAATTGGTTTAACAAAATGTCCTCCCATTCCGAGATTTTTCGTTTCATTTCGATCATTGTCCATTCCCCATCTTTAGGGTTTACCTCATCAGGACCTAATAAAATAGCTTGACCAGCATCAATATCACCCAATGCTTGAACAGTATCTAAGGTCATCCAATCTGTATTCCCTTCCAAAGTTGCAGGATCATAACCTTCCACTTTGGCCATGATATGCTTTTTTAAGTTTTCTAAATAGCTATCTAATTCCTTAGATGCTTGATGCACATTTTTTGCTTTATTGAAGAATGGCAATACCTTGGTTTCATTTAATCCATTTTGAACAGAAAACTCCGCCATTGTTGCATCATTCTTTTGAGAAAACGCAATATTGGTTTTCTTCATCGCACCGTTAATTACCACAAAGGAATTCAGTACCGATTTTGTAACATTCATTGCCAAAAGAGCAAGAAGAACTAGGTACATCATACCAATCATCTTATCCCTTGGGCTTTGTTTACCTCCAGCCATAGTTTAGTTTCTTTAAACTTTTAATAAATAAATTAAACTATTACGAACGATTAACGTTCATAGCTGATAACATGTTTCCGTATACCGTATTCAACGATTCCAAGTTATTGGATAACTCCGAGATATTCTCTTTGTATCGTTTCGTATCTTCAACAGAATCACTTAAATTTTCAACCAAAAGTTGCATGTTATTAAACATTTCAGAAGAAACTTTATTGGAGTTATTTGTTTGCTCCAATTGCATTTCATACACTGAATTTAAAGAAGATAAGTTATCCGAAACTTTCTTCAAGTTCTCCGCATAAGTAGCTCCATCTTCATTAGAAACAGATAATCCTGTTAAAGCTTCAGCCGCATGATGGTATGAATCAGATAATTCAGATACATTTTTAGCTGCACCTTCAACACTTGTTACAAATGTGCTAGTTGCCGTAGCAGCATCCCCTAGATTATTCATATTATTCGCTGTATCGGCAAGATTTCTCATTCCAGAACCCAAACTTTCGATTAGATCTGAACCAATCTTTGCCTCTTCCAGCATTAAATCAAGATCTTGTGAAGAAGAGTTTCCACTTCCACCACCGCCTTGAACTCCTCTAGGTTCTCCAGTATAATCTTCGGCTAACTCTGGGTATACTAAAGACCAATCTGGATCCTCATGCATCGGATCAAATGCAGAAAGGAAGAAAATAATTGCTTCGGTACCTAAACCTAGTACCAACATGGGACCTGCACCCGGATAATGTTGTAGTTTAAAAAGTGCACCAATAATTACAATGGCTGCACCCCAACCATAAACATATTTCATAAAGTTTTTCCAACTTTTACTTCCCGGTTTAAATCCTGTTATTTCCTTGCTCATAATCTAAAGATTTTTGTGTGTTATTATTTAATTTTAATGGATAATTTACTTTTATAGTGCGTCTCCCTTAGCTCTACCTAGGTAAGACATTACATTTCTGAAACCAATGTAACATTTTGCAGTATCTTGATACTCATATGAACGGACACCTACTCCTAGGTAATAGCCCACATCTTTCCAAGAACCACCTCTAATTACTTTTCTTTTATATACTGGCTGATCATCATCCGCAGCATCATATTGGTAATCTGCATTCATATCATGTCCAAACTCATAAGCGGATTCCATAAATGCGTTATTGGTCCATTCCGAAACATTACCTGACATACAGAATAATCCATAATCATTTGGTGAATAGGAATAAACATCAACGGTTTGGAAACCTCCGTCATCCACATAGTTTCCTCTTAACGGCTTAAAATTGGCCAGGAAACAACCGGCATCATTTCTAATATACGGTCCACCCCATGGGTATTGACTTACACTTAGTCCACCACGTGCCGCATATTCCCATTCAGATTCCGTAGGTAATCTAAAATCTTGTACCAATGGCAATCCAGCCATATCCAGAGCATCGTTAAAATAACGAGTTCTCCAATGACTAAAAGCTTTTGCTTGTTTCCAAGTTACCCCAACTACCGGGTAATTGTCATATGCAGGATGCCAAAAATACATTTGCGCCATTGGCTCATTATATGAATATGAAAAATCCGCAATCCATGCTAAAGTATCTGGATAAACATCCACCTCATCATCTCTAATAAAGTCGGCTCTTGAATACTGATAATCATCTTGAGAATAATGACGTTGTCTTCCTTTTTTCGCAGCAGCTTTATAATCAATCCAGCTGTATTGAAATCTTAATTTGGTAACATCAATATGTTTTTTCCCATAATAACGATCACTTTCTGAATAAAACATGGGATCTAAAGCATCCAAAATATCTTCATTTCCATCTCGACCACCCTCCCAAGGGATTTCATAATCCCAACGAATTTTAGGCTCATCCAAATCGTTTCCATATTGATCTGTCACAATACCGAATTCCGTTTCTTCATATTCGAGCAAGTAAGTACGTGCAATTGAATCTTTCACCCAGTACACAAACTGTCTATATTCATTATTGGTAATTTCAGAATCATCTACATAAAATGCAGCGACAGAAACTGTACGAGAAATGGCCACATTTGCATACGGCACATCTTGATCGTTCTCTCCCATAACAAAACTTCCCATTGGAACATAGGCCATCCCATAGGGATCTATATCAAACCAAGCTGGTCTATTCTGGACTCCCGTAAGTTGTCCACCATCACCTGATGCACAAGAGGCCATGAAGGTCGCTATTGTTAAAATTAATAATAATCTATTCATGATATTATGTTTAGTAATCGTCAAAATCTAAGTGGATAAACGTCTTCTTTCTAGTAATATTGTAATCTTACTATAAAAACCGAACGGTATGGTGTTCTTCTTCTTTAATTTCAGGGGTAATCGAGAAGCAATATCTTACAAATAACTCGTGTGAACCAGAACTATATTTTCCAATTTGAGAAGTTGTAAAATCATACGAGTAACCTACCTTTAACAAACCGCCTGCGGCATTTATTCCATTCATTTGGAAATTTGCGCCAAGCATTAATGAAATTGCGTCTTGAACTCGGTAATCAATACCTCCCCAAAACTGCTGGTTATATTCCGCTAAAGCACCCAGTGCAAAAGTGGTAGATGCAATATCAGATTTCACAAATAACCCTGGTTTTAATACCCACATTCCATTTGAAGAAATCGGTTGTTCGTACAAAACATTTAAGTAATATGTTCTATCAATTTGGTAGTTGAATTGCTTTGAAGTACCTGATAAAGTTTTTTCACCTAGAATGGTATTAAACTTTGAACCAGTAAGGTGAGTTGAAGACAATCCAACACTTAATTTGTCATCAATTTTGTAGTATAAACCAAAGTCCAAATCAAGCCCTCCTTCTGACGCACCATTTTCAGGAATAAAAACATCTTGTTCACGTGGATCTGAAGATACCCATTCATTACCCAGTGTTTTGGAAATATACCCTAAACCAAGACCAAAACTCAAAGTCCCAGGACCTACACTATATAGCTTGTAAGCATATTGAAGCTTAGCTACCATCGTTGTTTCCTGGCCCAGTTGATCTGACATGATTGTCAGACCCACACCATGGTCTTTATTAAAGAGTCTGAAAGGAGATTCTGCAGAAAAAACAAAGGTTGAAGGCTCACCACCACCAAAACCTACCCACTGCAATCTACCTATCATTGTAGCACAAATAGCATCATGACTACCTACTAATGCAGGGTTTTGATACGCTAAACCTTGATACTGACCAACAGTAAATTGCGGATCTTGTTGTGCTTGCAACAAGCCTAAACTCCCTACAAACCCCATAAACACAAGTAATTTCTTCATACTACGGTAATATATATTTAATTCAAATTGATGCTCAAAATACAGTCGCTAAAGTATATAAATAATCTTCACTGCAAAAATTATTTATTTTTTCTACATAAATTATCAACGCGACTTGTTTAATTACTTACTCAACTACAAGAATTTCCGATAGGTTTTCACCCACAGATCAGGTAGTTCGTCCTGTCCAGCCACCTGGTACTCAGAATAAGAACATGGAACAATATTTAATCTTCTAAATCTACTGGACTTAGAGTCCGGGTAGGGAACTAACATCCACCATCGGTCTGTTCTCAGGCTTTTATAAAAAATAACATCCTCATCTGCGCCAGTTACGGGAACTCTATATTTCAGATAGTTACGATCACTTGGGGATGGAACTTCATTTTTACGATGAACAAAACCCTCTATAAAATACCAAATCATTTGCGCTACCAGAAGCGCAGATCTTCCCTGATTATCCAAACTAGGGTTGTATTCAAATACACCAAAACAAGATACCTTTTCGCTTAATCCAGCATATCTGGTTAATTGACAAGTCTCATCGGGTAATAAACCATTTGGGGTCGACCTATTACAGGCTCCCATATCGGCCGATTGAATGGCTGAAACGTCAAAACTTAAAATATCCGAGTTCCGTAAGATTGGTTCTGTCTTACGAATATCGGCTCTCACTTCACCTAAACGAATCTTATCAAAGAACAGCTTATCCATTAACCCTAAAATATTAGGAGCTCCGAAATAGGTTTGATAGCCAATATTTGAATAATTAAAAAGAAAACTAGGTTGATGTAAAAGAATCTGACTCAAATAATTTTCAGAATTAATAGGTTCATCTGACATTTCACCAATATCAAACCGGGAATCAATACTCGTCAGATTAACCAATTGTTCGGTTTTCTCATACCCTTGGTATAATGGAATGGTCAAATCCTGACTCCCCCCCATTACTACCACCGTTTTCCCAGCCTTAATCAAAGCATCTACCGTTGAAGATAATGCGAAATACGTATCTGTAAGGTTCTCCCCTGGTAAAATATTACCCAAGTCCACAATAGAAGGTAAACCTGCAAAGAACAATTGCTTTAATTGCTTACGAATATGGTTTGGTCCATCTCCACAACCTTTGTTATGAAGAGATCCACGCTCCTCATTTACGCCAACCAGTACCAACTCAGCATCTGTCCAATCGGGAAAATCGGAACCCTCCTCAAAAGAAGTAATTCCGCCCCCAATTTGATCGGCAAAAAAATTGTGTTCCTGTTTTGGTATCGGAGAAAAATAAATTGATATATCCATTTTTACGACTCGCTTTTACGCCTTTTTAGTGACTGTTTTTTTTACGGTGGCTTTCTTAGCCGTAGTCTTTTTTGCGGTGGTCTTTTTAGCTACTGGTTTTTTCTTAGCCGCAGGTTTTTTAGCCGCTGCCTTTTTGGTGGTTGTTTTTTTAGCGGCTGCTTTTTTCGTCTTTTTAGGTTGTTTAGCAATCATTTCTAAACAATCTTCATACGATAAACTCAAAGGATCCGTACCCTTAGGTAAAATTTTATAATTTGCTTTTTCTAATTTAATATAAGGACCATATCTACCTTCTATAATACGAAGAGTTTCATCTTCCTCAAAGGTTTTTAATAAAGCCTTTTTATCCGCTTCAATCTTCTCTTTAATTAATACCGCTGCTCTATCGTATGTAATGGTATATGGATCATCTCCATCCGCTTCCTTAATACTCACAAACATGCTACTCAAGCGAAGGTACGGACCAAATCGACCAATAGCCGCATATAAATTTTTCCCTTCATACTCTCCTAACATTCGGGGTAGCTTAAACAAGCTCATAGCTTCGTCAAAGGTTACACTCGAAATTTTTAATGGGGGAATAAGAGATGTGAACTTTGGTTTTTCCTCATCGTCTACATGACCAATTTGAATCATTGGACCAAAACGCCCAATACGCGCATAAACAGGCTTACCGGTCTCAGGATCTTCTCCTAACAAACGTTCTCCGGTGGCACGTTCACTATGTTCAAGAGTATATTCTACTTTTTTATGGAAATCAGAATAAAACCCTTCAATCATTTTATTCCAGGATACCTTACCATCCGCAATTTCATCAAACTCACGCTCTACATCAGCCGTAAAATTGAAGCTCAATACGGTATCAAAATTTTCAATTAAGAAATCATTTACCACCTCTCCTATATCGGTAGGGAATAGTTTATTCTTCTCTTTTCCCGTAGTTTCCGTTTTCACTTCTTTCGTAATTCCTTCCGGAGTTACTTCTAGGAAATTATATTCTCTAATCTCCCCTTCCGTTGATTTTTTCTCTACATAACCCCGTTTTTGAATCGTTGAAATAGTAGGGGCATAGGTAGATGGTCTACCAATTCCCAATTCCTCTAATTTTTTAACTAAACTAGCTTCCGAATATCTTGGAGGATGCAGGGTAAAACGTTGTACCCCTTGCCCTGTAATTAAAGAAAGGTTTTCCCCTACACTCATGGCAGGTAGCATTCCTGAATCCGAAGAAGATTCTGAGTCCTCATCTTCAGATATTTGATACAATTTCAAGAATCCATCAAACTTAATCACCTCACCTTGGGCTACAAACAACTTATCCGCTAAACTAACGGCAATTTTCACTGTAGTTTTTTCCAATTGCGCATCCGCCATTTGCGATGCAATGGTTCTTTTCCAAATCAAAGAGTATAAACGCTCTTCGTTCCTATCTCCACCTACAGAATCTTTATCTAAGTAGGTTGGACGAATGGCCTCGTGAGCCTCTTGTGCTCCTTTCGATTTTGTGGCGAATTTTCTTGGGTTAGAGTAATTAGCTCCATACTTATCTGTGATCGCTAATTTAGAACCATCTACCGCAGTATCTGATAAATTAAACGAATCCGTTCTCATATAGGTAATCTTACCGGCCTCATATAAATGTTGGGCAACCACCATGGTTTGATTTACTGAAAAGCCCAATTTCCGAGCTGCTTCCTGTTGTAGAGACGAAGTGGTAAATGGTGGCGCAGGAGTTTTTTTGGATGGCTTACTCACCACGCTTTCAATGGTAAATGTAGCATCCTTACATTTTTCTAAAAACGCATTCGCTTCCTCTACAGTTTTAAACTTCTCCGAAATAGCCGCTTTGACCACCGATCCATCCTGCAATTTAAATTGAGCAGATACTCTATAGAAGGTTTCTTTATTAAAGTCACGAATAGCTCTTTCTCTTTCAACGATTAACCGAACCGTAACCGATTGCACCCTACCTGCGGATAAAGAAGGTTTTACTTTTCTCCATAACACGGGCGAAAGCTCAAAACCAACCAAGCGATCTAAAACCCTACGAGCTTGCTGTGCTTTTACTAAATCAATATCTATGGTTCTCGGGTTTTCAATGGCATTTTTTATAGCCTTTTTTGTAATTTCATGAAATACAATTCTCTTAGTGTTTTCTGGTTTCAATCCTAAAACCTCGCTCAGGTGCCATGATATAGCTTCTCCCTCGCGATCCTCATCCGTTGCTAACCAAACCATGTCTGCTTTCTTAGCGAGACTCTTTAATTCTGTGACTACCTTTTTCTTATCTGGAAGCACATCATAATTGGGTTCAAAATTGTTATCTATTTCAATAGCCACACCCTTTTTCGTTAAATCACGAACATGTCCATAACTCGATTTTACGGTAAATCCTTTACCTAAAAATCCTTCGATGGTTTTTGCCTTAGCAGGCGACTCCACAATTACCAAATCCATATATACGGTAGTTTAAATGCTCTATCTCTTCATGGGATAGGCTGCAAATTAAACAAATTAAAAACGAGATAAACAAACAGCCTTTTGAAAAAACACCCGTTTCACACTGATTAACAACGTGTTAAAAATTCATATTATATTTTTCCTGCCACTATGGCACATTATTGGTTTTAGTTAGTTTTGCAGACCACAAAACAGTCAATATTATAATGGAAGATTTATTAGGTCAAAATAAGGTAATTGATGAATCTCGTCAAGGGGAAGCTACCATGATGAAAAACGAAAACAGCCATCCCAAAAAGAAAATGTACATTGAAAACTATGGTTGTCAAATGAACTTTTCCGATAGTGAAATTGTTGCCTCTATTCTTACCAAAGAAGGTTATGAAACTACCGACAAAGAAACAGATGCAGATTTGATTCTTGTAAATACGTGTTCGATTCGTGAAAATGCCGAAACTCGCGTAATGAACCGTTTGGGACATTTCAAAAAGACCAAGAAACAAAATCCGGGGTTGATCATTGGTGTTTTAGGATGTATGGCGGAACGTATGCGGGAAACTCTTTTAGAAAAAGAGAAACTTGTAGATATCGTTGTGGGCCCAGATGCCTATAGAAGTTTACCTTCACTTATTGAAGAAGCTTCTGAGGGACGTAAAGCGGTAAACGTTTTATTATCTAGGGAAGAAACGTACGCAGAGATTAGTCCGATACGATTAAGCTCAAACGGGGTTACCGCCTTCATCTCCATTATGAGAGGGTGTGATAATATGTGTTCTTTTTGTGTCGTTCCTTTCACTCGAGGACGTGAAAGAAGTCGGAATCCAGAGACCATTGTAAAAGAAGCGCATGAATTATTTGCGCAAGGGTTTAGAGAAGTTACTCTTTTGGGACAAAATGTAGATTCGTTCCGTTGGAATATGTCTAGTAAAGGGGTAATTAAAGACGAGTCACTACCTACAGTAAATTTTGCAGGGCTTATGGAAATGGTAGCTCAAGTTTCTCCAGAGCTACGAATTCGTTTCTCTACCTCCCACCCAAAAGATATGACGGATGAAGTATTGGAAGTCATGGCCAGACACGAAAACATCTGTAAATACATTCATTTACCCGTTCAATCCGGAAATACGGATATTTTAGAAAAGATGAACCGGGGATATTCAAGAGAGTGGTATCTAAATCGAATTGCCGCCATCAATAGAATCATGCCTGACTGTGCAATTTCCACCGACATTATTACCGGGTTTTGTAGTGAAACAGAAGCCAACCATCAAGATACTCTTTCGTTAATGAAAGAAGTTGACTACGATTTCGCCTTCATGTTTAAATATTCTGAAAGACCTAGAACATTAGCAGAACGTAAGTTTGAGGATGATGTTACAGAAGAAGATAAAGCACGCAGACTTCAAGAAGTAATCGCAATACAGCAAGAAAGTTCATTAAAACGGAACAAAAACCATGTAGGGAAAACTTTTGAAGTATTGGTAGAAGGATTATCTAAACGTTCTCGAGAACACCTATTTGGTAGAACCACACAAAATGCCGTGGTGATTTTTGAAAAAGGAAATCATAAACCAGGAGATTACGTGCATGTAAAAATCACAGGTTGTTCTTCCGCTACATTACAAGGAGAATTGGTAAATTAAGAACTTGATGGATATACAATCAGCAAAACAAAGGTTTGGAATCATTGGCAACAATGAGCAACTAAACCGCGCCATAGACACAGCCATTCGAGTTGCGCCTACTGCACTTAGTGTTTTGATTACTGGTGAAAGTGGTGTTGGCAAGGAAAATATCCCACAAATTATTCATGCCTTTGGCCAGAACAAGCATAATAATTATGTGGCCGTTAATTGTGGTGCAATTCCTGAAGGAACCATTGACTCTGAACTATTTGGACATGTAAAAGGATCCTTTACTGGAGCACATGCGGAGCGTAAAGGTTATTTTGAGGAAGCCCATGGAGGAACCATATTTTTAGATGAAATTGGTGAATTGCCAAAAGCAACTCAGGCCAAATTACTTCGCATACTGGAATCCGGAGAATTCATTAAAGTTGGGTCTTCCAAAGTATTGAAAACCGAAGTTCGTATTGTGGCTGCCACTAATATAAACATTGAAGAAGCCATCAAAAAGGGACGATTTAGAGAAGATCTATATTATAGATTAAATACCGTGCCCATTACTATGCCTCCTTTAAGAGATCGGGGTCAAGACATTAACTTGTTATTCCGGAAATTTTCGACAGATTTTGCCGAGAAATACCGCATGCCTGTGATTCGACTAAATGAGGATGCGAAACAAGTATTAAGTAAATACTATTGGCCAGGAAATGTGCGCCAATTAAAGAATATTACGGAGCAAATTTCCATATTAGAACAAAACAGAAATTTAGATGCCGAGTTATTATTAAGGTATCTTCCCAATTACTCCGAAAACCATTTACCTGTTCTTTTTAATCAGGAACCCTCCGATAGCCTACCCAACCGAGAGGTATTGGTAAAGGCACTCTTTGATATGCGTGCGGAAATAGAGATGTTAAAAAGCGCGGTGAAATCCATGGCCCAAGGAAATAGTGTTACCAATTTGGAAACTCCCAAGACCGAAGAGAATTTTACAGAGACGGGAAGGGAGCTTACATTAGGAAATTCCAACTTTCCGACCACACAAATGCAGTATCCTGGGTATCAAAGCAATCAATTTCAACCGCATGAAGAAGTAGAGGAAGAATCGCTATCTTTAGAAGAAAAGGAAAAAGAATTGATAAAAAAAGCGTTGGAGAAACATCGAGGAAAACGAAAATATGCGGCACAAGATTTAGGCATATCTGAAAGAACATTGTATAGAAAAATTAAAGAATACGAATTAAGCTAATGAGAAATTTCATCCTTTTAACGGTCATATCTGTAGCGTTATATTCGTGTACAGCGAGTTATAGTTTTACGGGAACCTCGGTAGGGGAAGCCAAAACATTGTCCATCCAAACCGTCACTAACGTTGCCCCTTTAACACCTCCTACTTATGCGCAACGGTTTACGGAAGATTTGAAAGACAATTTTCTACGTCAGACAAATTTAGATTTAGTAAAATTAGAAGGAGATTTACAATTATCTGGGTTTATTGAAAGGTATGTATCTGCACCGATTGCCACAACGGGTGATGAAACCACATCTCAAAACCGTTTAACCGTTACGGTTAAAATGAAATTCGTCAATCGATTAGATCCCACTCAAAATTTTGAAAAGAACTTTACACGGTTTACCGATTACCCCTCTTCTGCTAGTTTAAGTTCGGTTCAAGATGCCCTTTTTGAAGACATTACAGATCAATTGGCTCAAGATATTATTCAAGCATCCATTGGAAGTTGGTAAATGAATACCGAGAGAATCATAGCATTATTAAATACCCCGTCCTTACTCCAGGAGGTAGAAATGAAAGAACTTCAGGGTATTATTGCGGTCTATCCATTTTTTAATCATGCACGCTTATTACTCACAAAAAAAATGCAGCTTTCGCAACATTTGTTGCTAAAGAAGGAGATCAAAAAAACGGCTGTTTCGATTCCCAACCGTAAAGCCATGTATGAGTTCTTATACCAAAAGGAAATCCAAAATTCTATTCTAGAGTCGGCCCCCATTCTTGAATCTATCCCGCAAGAAAAAGGAAAGGAAACGTCCGCTTTGGAGGCCCAGCCAAACAATGAAAAGGCGGTTCCCGTAATTAAGAATGAAACTAATTCGATCAAAAAGCCGCTTAAAACTCCAGAAGAACCAGAAGTCAAATTTTCTTCTTTTAAAGAAGCCGTTATTATGGAAACGACTTCAAAACCAGAATCAAGTTTCTCCAAACCCATCGATCTAAAAAATCTTGGGACGGAAAACTTGAAGGAACTAGACCTCCTAGAAAGACAAATAATTGGCCAAACCATTGAGCACGTTCTTTCCCAAGAAATTGAACAATCCAGAAATATTATTCCTTCGGACGATTCCAAAGAACCCGATCCTACCCATGACCCTCATAAGTTCTCCGAATGGCTAACTATATTGGACCAGGATAGATTAAAAGATTGGAAAGGCAAAAAAGGGACATCAAAAAAACCAGATGCCCGGAGTATTATTGACTCTTTTTTACAAAAAGACGTGAAAATTATCTCTCCTAAAAATGACGATATTGAATATACCCCATCTAACTTGGCCCGACTAAGTATCGTGGATGATGGTGATTTTGTTACCGAAACTTTAGCTAATATTTACTACACCCAAGGAAATATTCAGAAAGCTTTAAGTGCATATAAAAAATTGTTATTGAAATATCCGGAAAAAAAGACTTACTTTGCCGCCCGAATTGAGAAATTAGAAAAAGAATTAAAATAAAATAGCATGAGCTTTATTACCGTATTAATTATTATCGTTGGTTTATTACTTGGATTAGTTGTATTAGTTCAAAACCCAAAAGGGGGAGGTTTAGCTTCCGGTTTTAGTGGTGCAAATCAATTTGGAGGAGTTCAAAGAACAAATGAATTTTTAGACAAATCTACTTGGACGTTAGTCATTGCTTTATTTGCTTTATGTATCCTTTCATCATCCATGACGGGTCCATCAACCATATCGGAAGAGGCACCTACTGAATTTCAAGAATTAGTAGAAGACGAACAAGGTGCATCAGCTCCTGCTCCGGTTCCCGCTCAATAAGAATTCAAAACATTATATTAAATGTCAGCTTGTCACACAGGCTGACATTTTTTTTGCCCTAAAAAATGCTTTTCTGCCAATTTGAGTGCAATCATCGCTTGGCACAAATAATGACAACTGCAGATGGTTCAAATAATAGTATAACTAACTTAAAAATATAACAATGTCGAAATTAAACATTCAACCTCTAGCTGATAGAGTTGTGGTGGAGGCTGCAGCAGCAGAAGAAAAGACTGCAAGCGGTATTATTATTCCAGATACAGCAAAAGAGAAACCTCAAAAAGGAACTGTTGTTGCTGTTGGTGGTGGATTAAAAGATGAGCCAATGACTGTAAAAGTTGGTGACACCGTACTCTACGGAAAATATTCAGGAACAGAACTTTCTGTGGATGGAGGGGATTACCTGATCATGAAGGAATCTGAAATTTTCGCAATCGTTTAATCTCAAAAAATTAGAAAAATGGCAAAGCAAATTTTGTTTGATATAGAAGCTAGAGACCGACTAAAAAGTGGTGTGGATAAACTAGCAAATGCAGTAAAAGTAACTCTAGGCCCAAAAGGTAGAAACGTGATCATTGATCGTAAATTTGGAGCTCCTCACGTTACTAAAGATGGTGTTTCCGTAGCGAAGGAAATAGAATTGAAAGATTCTATTGAAAATATGGGTGCTCAAATGGTAAAAGAAGTAGCTTCAAAAACGGCTGATTTAGCTGGAGATGGAACGACAACAGCAACGGTATTAGCTCAAAGCATGGTTGCCACAGGCTTAAAGAATGTAGCTGCAGGTGCTAACCCAATGGATTTGAAAAGAGGTATTGATGCCGCTGTGAAAGTGGTCATTTCAAACCTAAAATCTCAATCTATCGAGGTTGGAGATGACAATTCTAAAATTGAGCAGATAGCGACAGTATCCGCGAACAATGACAAAGAAATTGGAAGCCTAATTGCCAAAGCAATGGCTAAGGTAAAAAAAGAAGGTGTAATCACTGTTGAAGAAGCAAAAGGTACGGATACTACGGTAGAAGTAGTAGAAGGTATGCAGTTTGACAGAGGTTATTTATCTCCTTATTTTGTGACTAACGCGGAGAAGATGTTAACCGAAATGGAGAACCCTTACATCTTGATCTTTGACAAAAAGATTTCAACGATGAAAGATCTTTTACCTATTTTGGAAAAGACTGCTCAAACAGGAAAAGGGTTAATGATCATTGCAGAAGATGTAGATGGGGAAGCTTTAGCTACTTTAGTGGTAAACAGATTAAGAGGTAACCTTAAGATTGCTGCCGTTAAAGCACCAGGTTTTGGAGACCGTAGAAAAGCAATGTTAGAAGACATCGCTATTTTAACGGGTGGGAATCTAATTTCGGAAGAACAAGGTAGAAAGTTAGAAGATGCCACACTAGAAGATCTAGGTACGGCTTCTACTATTACCATTGATAAAGACAACACGACCATTGTAAATGGTGCAGGTGGAGAAGAAGCTATTCAAGGAAGAGTGAACCAAATCAAAGCTCAAATTGAATCGACTACTTCTGATTACGATAAAGAGAAACTACAGGAACGTTTAGCTAAATTAGCTGGAGGTGTTGCCGTACTATACATTGGTGCAGCTACTGAAGTAGAAATGAAAGAAAAGAAAGACCGTGTAGATGATGCCCTTTCTGCTACTAGAGCAGCCGTTGAGGAAGGTATTGTTGCTGGTGGTGGAGTTGCATTGGTTAGAGCTATTGATGCGATCAATTCTGTTCAAACAGAAAACGATGATCAATCCACAGGTGTGGCTATTGTAAGACGTTCTTTAGAAGAGCCATTACGTCAAATTGTTATCAATGCAGGAGGCGAAGGAGCTGTAGTAGCTCAAAAGGTATCTGAAGGTACAGGTGACTTTGGTTACAATGCCCGTACAGATGTTTATGAAAACATGATGTCTGCAGGAATAATTGACCCGACTAAAGTAACTCGTATTGCATTAGAAAATGCGGCTTCAATTGCAGGAATGCTTCTAACGACTGAGTGTGTATTAGCAGACGAGGAAGAAGAAGGTGGCGCTCCAGCTATGCCTCCAATGGGCGGTGGTATGCCAGGGATGATGTAAATCAAACGAGGATATACAAAAAAGGCGATTCCATGGAATCGCCTTTTTTTATGCATTTTCATTTAGTTTACTGTTTGGGTTTCTTTACGGTAAAGACTCTACTTATATTGAACCCAATACGAATATCTCCATTAGCCCAGTCACCTGTATTTTGCGTAATGAATTGTTGCTCGTTCATTCCTTGTGAATTGGTTAAGAACAATTGGAATACATGCCCTCCTGTTTCAATATCGACCCCAACAGAGAAAGAATAATTTATATATTCAGAAGCTATTTGATTATCCGGCACATAATAAAACTCATAGGTAATTGCCGCTCTTCTAGAAAATTTTTGTCTCCCGCCTATTCCAATGGCAAAGACATCATTCTTTTCTGCTTTGGTTTTCACAAAATTACGATGTATCAAAGTCGGCATAACTTGAATGGTGGTTCCTTTATTCATCTTTCTACCCAGTAACAATTGAAAGGTATAGCCCATTCTTGAAGAAAATAAATCCTCCGCAGGATTCGTTGCTTTCAAAGAATTAATCATTACCGAAGAGAATAATTGCAAGGATACGGGCATCTTTTTAGCCCCTGTACTTTGACGTAAAACCTTCACCTTAAAAAAACCATCGTATGCTTTTTCGTAGGTACTTCTTCCAATGCCAACCATCAACCAAGGCCTAACCCCGTAATCAAACCCTATCCGAGTAACGGCATTATCAAGTCCAAAAAACTCATCTACCCCTGAATTCATTGACCCAAAACGGTGAGAAATCCTTAAGTCTAACACGCCCTCAGCGGTATTTTCTAAGGACACCGAATTAATAATCCGAGAAGATTTATAACTCGCAGTGGCATAAGAAATTTCATTTGGGTCATCGCCCAAATCCTCTAATAAATCCAAATCATCTTGGGCACTAGCTCCCAGAGCAAACACCAATACCGATCCAAATACAAGTAACTTTTTAATCATAATAAGTTTTACCGATTATCTTTATTTCTTTTCTTCAAAATTCATCACCATAGTCACCTCCAACTCCTTGGCAATCTTTTCTCTTACGACCCCTGGTATTTCTATTTTATAATCCTCAGGATTCACTTTGATTTTTGTTTCTCCAATTACCGTCCCATCTTTAACGGTAAACTGTGCTTGAATCGTAATTTCCTTGGTTACCCCGTGAATGGTTAGCTTTCCTTTAATCAAAGAAGAATACACGCCATTCTTTTTCATATCAATTTTGGACACATCCACTATTTGGCCTTTAAATGAAGACTTTGGATAGGTGTCACTTTCTACGTAATTTTCGTTAAAATGCTCCTCCATTAATGCCTTTTCAAAATGAAAAGCTTTCATAGTTACCGAAAATTGAATGGCTCCTGTTTTGGAATCAAACACTGCGGTCACTGTTTTGTTATGCGCTTCAATATCCTCCATCGCAGTTGAGGAAAAGAAGGAGATCTCCCCGGTTCGTGTAAAATATTTCTGTGCGTGTAACCCCGTACACAAAACCATCAATCCTACTACTAGTCCTATCTTTTTCATTCTTCTTATTTTAATATACTACAATGGGTAATAACTACCCCTAAATCGTCACCACCGGTGCAATGACCTTTTATGGCAATTTCGTTTCCAATCACCAACCCAGATAAATTCACCCCTTCATCAAATGAGGCATTCACCGTACCAAAGTCATCATTTGTTACTAAAAAGACCATTTGATTCTTTAGGTCCAATTCCAAAATGGAACCAGATACGGCTATGACTTTGTCTAAATACTTTGCATTAGCCCCTGCTTCATCCGTGACGTATGCATCAAACAAATCTACCGCAGTGATCTCCATACTTGCCTTTTCACCCACAATATCTCTATGGGCTTTATTATATTGGAAATAGACATAGAACGCTCCTGCCATACCCACTATTAATAACCCTAGTATTATCTTCTTTACCATAATTCTTTAATTTTCTGGAGCACCATCGGCTATCCACTGTGTTAATTGATTGTGCTCACAGGTAGCCAGTGGTCCATTTGGAGGCATCGTTCGTTCAACCAGTGCCTGTTTCTGGATACTTTCCAAGTTATCTTTCACTTCTTGGTAATTAGTTAAAGCAGGGGCTTGCACGCCTGAATAATGACATCCTCTATTTGAGCAATTTAAATTTATCAATACCTTTATTTGGTCATCATAAGTAAGATTGGTTGTTTCGCAATCCGAGTTGTCAAAGGGATACAAGTCCTCTTGATTGTCATAATAACACGAACAGAGTCCAAAAACCATGGCTCCAAGGATGAGAAATTTATTCATAGTCTAGTTTTCAAGATTCTAATAGAAAAAGCCTCCCTATCAATAGAGCGCCTTTGTTATAGCCCAAACAAGGGTTCACATACTAATAGAGCCTAAATAATTTGATTTTATTGAAAGTCAAATATAACCCAATAACAAACACAATCCCCCCCTATTTACTACGAACTTATTTGATGATGTTCATTTGCATATATATGGTCTCCATCCCATGGTATTTTTTTTACAAAGGGAAACTTCCGTTCCACGCAATTATCCAATATACAAATAGGACAGGAACTTTCTAAACAAGGCTCGGTATGGATGGAAGCCTCTACCGTATGATCAAAAACCTCATCGAGTACAGCTTCCAGTTTATTCACTTCCTCGTGCGATTCTTTCAAAGAAAGATACCAGGGCAAAGTTAAATGCGCATCCAAATGTAACTTGGCGCCATACCGTACTATTTTAAAATTATGAATATCTACCCAAGTCTTTCTTCTTTTAGACTGCAGAACGGCTGCCACTTTTTCCAATTGTTGCGGGTCTGCTTCATCCATCACTCCTGCAATTGATTTCCGAATAATCTTTACACCCGTTACGGAAATCAAACCACCCAAAATTATCGCTAATACATTATCCAGTATAGGCATTCCGGTTAACCAAACTATGGTCAACCCAACCAGCAAGCCCGCGGTAGAATACCCATCACTTAACAAATGTTTTCCTCCGGCCTGTAACTGCACCGAGTTTACTTTTTCACCTTGTTTAACCATAGACCACCCCATTACGGAATTTACGGCTCCAGCCATAAAAACCAAGCCCATTCCTAGGGCATTAATCGTTAAATCCTGGGGATAGAAAAAGGAATAAAACGCCTTGACAATCATGGCCAATCCAGCCACCAAAATCAACCCTCCTTCAAATCCAGAGGAAATAAATTCAATTTTACCATGACCATAAGGGTGGTTCTTGTCTTTGGGTAAAGTGGCGTAATACAAGCTAAATACACCAAAGGCAGCGCCCATTATATTGACCAACCCTTCCAATGCATCCGTGAGTATCGCAATGGAGTTGGTAAGCGCATAAGCCGTGAATTTCAGCCCAAACAAGACCACTCCCAAAAGGAGCGCCAGTTTCTGAAACCGCATATTCGACTTACTTATTCCCCTCATATTTAGCCTCGCTTTTTTTTCATTCGAAAAACAATTTAGATTTTTTTTATTGATCAGACAATTTTCTACCACAAATATGGTTATTGGGCTACATTTGTTTTAATGATGCGAAATACCACTTCTGTATTTATTACTTTACTCAAAACCAAATTGGTTTTGATTTCCCTTTTCGGATTGGGCCATTTTGCCCATGCCCAAGTAAAATATTCCAACGAATTTTTAAATATTGGTGTGGGTGCCCGGGGCTTGGGTATGTCAAACAGTATTGTATCCTCCTCGGAAGATGTAACGTCTGGTTATTGGAACCCTGCTAACTTAGTAAATATTGAAGATAAATTTCAAGTAGGGATGATGCACGCCAGCTATTTTGCGGGTATTTCAAATTATGATTATGGAGCTATTGCCATTCCGGTTGACAATGGAGTCGTTGGACTTTCCATGATCCGTTTTGGGGTAGACAATATCCTCAACACCATAAATTTCAAAGACCCTAGCGGGAATTTCAACTATGATAGAATCACCACCTTTTCGACTGCCGATTATGCTTTTTTGATTTCATACGCTAGAAAAACAAAAATTGATGGCTTAAGCGTAGGTGGAAACTTCAAAATTATTTACCGGCAAATTGGTGATTTTGCGAGTGCTTATGGCTTTGGTTTAGATGCATCGGCTGCTTACTCAAAAAACGATTGGAAATTTGCCGCTATGGCACGAGATGTAACCACTACCGTAAATGCATGGAGTTACACTTTAGATCAAGCCACCAAGGATGTATTTAACGCAACCAATAATGAAATCCCAAAAAACGGTACCGAAATCACCTTACCGAAGTTACTGCTAGGAGTTTCCAAAAAATTCGTTATCCAGGACCAATTCTCTATTTTACCGGAGATAAATTTCGACATGTATTTCGATGGGAGAAGACCTACACTTATTAGCGGAGATGCCATTAGTATTGATCCACACATGGGTTTAGAACTCGGTTATAACGACTTTCTTTATGTACGTGGAGGCGTTGGAAACATTCAAAAGCAACCCGCTGTTTCTGGTGGAGATGACGAATGGTTAATCCAACCCAATTTTGGGGTAGGTATCCGTTTAGATGATCTTTTTGGATTAGGAAATGTGGTTCTTGATTACGCCTTAACAGCGATTGATCAAACCAACAGCTCCTTATACTCCAATGTATTTTCACTACGAATAGATGTCGCTAACCCTAAAAAATAGGATTAAAACGACCTAGACTGCGTTAAATCTTCCAATACCTCTAGTTCATATAAGGTTTCGATTTTCTCACAACTTTCTTTCATCAAGCGGCTACTCGAATTTGCCATTTCAGGTAAATGTCCTCCTGCATTTTCCCAAGTAGATTTATCCGGCCATTGGGCATAGGCTACATATTCATTTTTTGATTTCATATGTAACCTGGAGCCCAAACTTCCTTCATATTCATAAATCAATTGGGTTAGGCCTTTCCATCCTTTAATAAAATCTTTATTCCGGTTTTCCTTTACGGTAAAAGTGTAAATCACTGCAAACATTCCATTGTATTTAGTAAGGAAAGATAAGGAACTAAAAATTCCCTAAAAGCAAACCGACCGATTATCTTTGAACCCAATGAATATGAAAATGAATATTTCTAAAAAAATTGGCCTTGCCCTAAGTTCTGGAATTTTACTATCTGCTGGATGGCCCTCCGTAGGATCGGCAACTCCCCTTCTCTTTTTTGCTTTAGTCCCACTTTTTCTACTTGAAAGAGCGGTAGCTATAGAAAAACTGGACGGAACAAAGACCCGATTGTTTCCCTATGTATTTCTAAGTTTATTGACTTTTAATATCATTTCTACTTGGTGGGTATGGAATGCTTCGCCCGAAGGGAGCATAGGAGCTTTTGTTTTGAATAGCTTGTTTTTAGCAATTGCTTTCCAATTGGCACATTATACTCGAATAAAACTAGGGAACTTTAGGGGTGATTTTGCCTTGATATTCTTTTGGATTGCTTGGGAGTATTTTCATATGGACTGGGATCTTTCATGGACCTGGTTAACCCTAGGTAATGGATTAGCAAATACCCCATTCATAATTCAATGGTATGAATACACAGGTGTATTTGGCGGTTCCTTATGGATCCTGACCAGTAATTTATTTTTGGTTCAATGGCTAGAGAAATCGAAAGCATACCATTCCAAAATTTACCATATGCCGGGATTGATTTTTGGAATAAAATGGGCCTTACTCATTATTTTTCCGATCATGCTTTCCGCCATTATATGGATGAACTATGAAGAAAAAATAAATCCCGTTTCAGTGGTTTCGGTCCAACCCAATATTGATCCATACACGGAGAAATTTGGAAGTCTATCTTCCCCAGAGCAAGTAAAACGCATGTTTCATTTAGCGGAGAAAAAAACAACATTCCATACCGAGTTTGTTATTTTTCCAGAAACAGCCATCCCAAATGGTTTTAATGAAGACCTTTTTGAAGAAACCGAGGAGTTTCAATACCTGTATTCGTTCTGTCAGAAATTTCCGAATACCCAAGTAATTATTGGGGCCAGCACTTTTTATGTTTTTGGACCCAACGAAACGATTTCAAGCACGGCTAGAACCGCTCCAAATGGTGTTATGTATGACGCATGTAATACCGCCATTTCGTTCACCAAAAATGAAGCCCCCTTATTTTATCATAAATCCAAACTAGTTCCTGGAGTGGAGAAAATTCCATTTCCACAATTACTTCGTCCTATTCAGGATCAAGTTTTTGATTTAGGAGGAACGGTAGGATCTCAAGGTACTCAGACAGAACGTACGGTTTACACCTCTAAAAAAGGAACTAAAATAGCCCCAATTATTTGCTATGAATCGGTATATGGTGAGTATGTAGGTGAATTTGTAAATAATGGAGCCGAACTCATTTTCATAATTACCAATGATGGTTGGTGGGGTGACACTCCAGGATACAAGCAACATGCCCTGTACGCTCAACTGCTAGCTATTGCACATAGACGAAGTATTGCTCGCTCGGCAAATACAGGTATTTCTTGTTTTATCAATCAAAGAGGCATTACCTCAGATGCAACAGGATGGTGGGTTCCAGATGTAATTTCGGCTTCTATCAATGCCAATTCTGAACTTACCTTTTACACCAAGTATGGAGATATTTTGGGACGGGTTTCTTTAGCCTTTGGTATCCTACTTTTAATAATGGCTGTTTCCAGAGGTATAATTAACAAAAACAAATAATGAAATTTAGAACGGAGATTATTCCAAATTCCCAAAACCAGGGTATTTCATACTCCGATCACACCATTTTTATGGGTTCTTGTTTTTCGGAAAACATCCATAACAAAATGGAATCTGTCAAATTGAATGTTTCCGGAAACCCGTATGGAATTGTATATAATCCAATTTCTTTAGCGAGACAGTTAAAAGAAATCACCGAAATAAAAACGTATAGCCCAGACGATTTACAATTTAAAAACGAACGTTGGTTTAGCTACCAACACCATAGTGATTATTCATATGCTGATCCACAAGAGTGTTGCAGTGCCATGAATACTTCTATTCAACAGGCATTCAAACAGTTTCAAATGGCTAGTCATTTATTTATTACCCTAGGAACCGCATGGGCCTACTCTATCAAAGAAACAGGTGAATGGGTCAGTAATTGCCATAAAGTACCCGCAAGAAACTTCGATAAAAGCATCCTAGAAGTTACGTCTATGGTAGATGCGCTTTCTAAGGCAATTAAAGCTATTCAAAAAATCAACCCTAGGATTCAAATTGTGTGTAGTGTATCCCCTGTCCGACATTTAAGTGATGGGGCCTTTGAGAATCAATTGAGTAAAGGTCGGCTGTTTGAAGTGATTCATCAATTAAGGAGCACAAATAACCACATTACTTACTTCAATGCCTATGAACTTATCATGGATGACTTGCGAGATTACCGTTTTTTCGCAAACGATTTAGTACACCCTTCTATGCAAGCTATTTCGTATGTATGGGAAAAATTTGGCTCCGTATTTTTCTCTACCCAAACCCTAAAATCCATTCAAAAAGTGGAGAAACTCATCCAAGCTTCCAATCACCGGCCTTTCCATCCAAAATCGGAAGCCCATCAAAAATTTATTGAGAAGTCAATTTTAGAAATGGAGAAATTAGAGCGCGAATTGACCATTTCATTTCAAACCGAAAAAGAACGTATTGGCTTAAACGCTTAATTTACTTTTTCACTATTCTAACTTGCATCATCATATCTTGCATTGGGCGGTTATTCCTATCCGTTTGCACCAATGCTATAGAGTCTAGCACATCAAAGCCCTCAATCATTTCGCCAAATACGGTATATGCAAAGTCCAAATGGGGTGTGCCACCAAGGGTACCATATACGTGCATCTGTTCCCTCGTATATTTATACTTTTCCAAAATGGGAGTAATCAATACCTCAGCCGAATCTAGAATTAATTTACCCGCAGCTTCATCCCTAAATTTCATGGCTTCGTTATAAGCCGATAACATCGCTTCGTTTTTAGGGTCATTTAAACATTTCTTAATTTCCAGTTGGCGGATACCATTTATTCTATTTTCCTGGATAGACATCACCTTAGCCGAATCAAATACTTGTCCTTGCACAATGTAAAACTGACTCCCTGAACTTTTTTTCAATGGGTTTTGACGATCTCCTTCACGCGCAGCTGCAAGCACTCCTTTTTTATGAATCAAAGTAGGAATAAACTCCGCATCAATTTGATAACCGGGTCCACCATTACCCAATTGAGCGCCTTCTTTTGCCCCCTTTGAACTAGGATCTCCCCCTTGAATCATAAAGTTTTTTATGACTCTATGAAATAACAAGGAATCAAAAAACTTTTCATGGGTCAGCTTAATAAAATTCTCTTTATGTAAAGGCGTTTCATTATAGAGTTTGAATTTCATATCTCCGTAAACCGTAGAAATTTCCACATAGGTGAACTTCTCTTTTTTCTTGACAAACGAATACAGACCAAACACCACAAAGCCTAACATAATTATGGCCAAAAACTTACTCCAAAACTTCATATTTCAAAATTGGATGTCAAAGTAAATCAAACTAAAATCAGCCACAAGTTTTCATCACAATTCATTCAAAAAAACAATACGACAACTATCTTTGTGAGCCATAAATCAAAGACAACATGGATTTAATAAAAGAACTTACTTGGCGTGGATTAATTCACGACATTATGCCTGGAACCGAAGAATTATTAAACAAAGAAATGGTTTCGGGGTATGTAGGCTTTGACCCTACGGCCGATTCTTTACATATTGGAAACTTGGTTCCTATCATGTTATTGGTTCATTTGCAAAGAGCCGGACATCGTCCCTTAGCTTTAGTAGGTGGTGCCACGGGTATGATTGGCGATCCATCGGGTAAAAATTCTGAACGGAACCTTTTGGATTTAGAGGTGATGAATCACAATTTAAATGCTCAAAAAAAGCAATTAGAAAAATTCCTAGATTTTGATTGTGGGGAGAATTCCGCAGAAGTGGTTAATAATTACGATTGGTTTAAAGACATGAACTTCTTGGATTTTATTCGAGATACCGGAAAACATATCACGGTTAATTACATGATGAGTAAAGACTCTGTAAAAAACCGTTTGGCGGGGGAAGGAATGTCATTTACTGAATTTACATACCAATTAATTCAAGGCTACGATTTTTACCATTTATACACCGAAAAGAATTGTAAAATTCAAATGGGTGGTTCCGATCAGTGGGGAAATATTGTGACGGGAACGGAATTGATCCGTAGAAAATCTCAAGGTTCTGGTTTTGCATTAACCGCTCCATTAGTAAAGAAAGCAGACGGCACCAAATTTGGAAAATCCGAAGGCGGAAACATCTGGTTAGATTCCAAAAGAACTTCTCCTTATAAATTTTACCAATACTGGTTAAATGCGGGTGATGAAGATGCCGAGAATTTCATTAAAATTTTCACGCTATTGGATGAGCAAACCATTACAGAACTAATTGCGCAACATAAAGAAGCGCCACATATGCGTTTGCTTCAAAAACGACTAGGGCAAGAAATCACCCAAACCATTCATTCGGAAGAGGATTTAAATACAGCCATAGAAGCATCTAATATTTTATTTGGAAAATCTACTTCCGACAGTTTAAAGAAACTAAACGAAGAGGACTTCTTAAGTATATTTGAAGGAGTACCTCAAGGAACTATATCCGATTATAAGGGAATGGGAATTGTGGATGTTTTAGCTGAATCTGGCTTTTTAAAATCAAAAGGAGATGCCCGCAGATCGGTAAAGGAAAATGCGATATCGATCAACAAGGAAAAAGTAAACGAGGATTTCATTTTTGACGAAACTCATTTAATTAGCGATAAATACATTTTACTTCAAAGAGGAAAGAAAAATTACTTTTTATTAATGGTGAAATAAAATGCACGAATACAACAGAATGGAGTTTAAATGATTAACTCCATTCTTATTCCATCTTATTCCCTACATTTGTTCTACACAATTGCCACACTTTTCGTGTAATTTAAACCTAGTACCTAACATAACATGCATGTCAAGCCTTATAAAAATACATACCGATACAGAAATCACCATTGCTAGAATGAAAGCAGAATTATACATCAATGGTATTTCATCCTTGGTAAAAAACGGGTTTCAAGCGGGAGTTTCCGCAGGCTTTGGAGGTGGCCCACCAGATAGTCGTGAATTATATATTGATAGTGATGATATGGAAAAGGCGACCAAAATCATTCAACAAATAATTACAAAATAGCCCTTCTATTCCCAATTAGTTTGCTCCAATTCTTACCCTTGTTTATTGACCTTTAGTATTATCTTTGGCCGCCATGAAAGGCAGTTCATTGTTTAACAATTCCAATTTAGAACCAGAAGACTTTTATTACTCCGAAGAAGGGTATAAAGTTTTTACAGAAGCATACCACTTAAAACGTGGCAATTGCTGTAAAAATGGATGCAAGCACTGCCCTTATGGATTCAATAAAAAGAGAAAAAGCTAATATATGAGTAATTTCAAAGACCTCATCAAAGCAGGGATACCTGTTCCACTTCCCGCACTAAAACCTTTAGATCAAAGTGTGAGTCATGCGCCAAAACGAAAAGACATTTTGAGCAAGGCCGAAAAGGAACTAGCTGTCAGAAACGCCTTACGTTATTTCCCGGAAGAACAACATGGAGTTTTAGCCAAAGAATTTGCGAAAGAATTAAAAGATCACGGAAGAATCTATATGCACAGATTCCGCCCAGATTACGAGTTTTATGCCCGTCCCATTTCTGAATATCCGGCTAAATGTGAACAAGCTGCAGCTATTATGTTGATGATCCAAAACAATTTGGATAATCGTATAGCACAACACCCACACGAACTAATTACCTATGGAGGTAATGGAGCCGTATTTCAAAACTGGGCACAATATTTACTTACGATGAAGTACTTGAGTGAAATGACCGATGAACAAACATTGGCTATTTACTCCGGGCATCCAATGGGTTTATATCCATCGCATAAAAATGCCCCTCGGGTAGTGGTGACCAATGGTATGGTCATTCCAAATTATTCGAAGCAAGACGATTGGGAAAAGTTTAACGCTTTAGGGGTTTCTCAATACGGTCAAATGACTGCGGGTTCATACATGTACATTGGCCCCCAAGGAATTGTACATGGAACCACCATTACTTTGCTTAATGGATGTCGAAAAATTGATACTTCGACATCGCTCAGCAACTCATCTAATGGAACCGCAGGTAAACTATTTGTGACATCTGGTTTAGGAGGAATGAGTGGCGCACAACCTAAAGCAGGTAACATTGCAGGTTTAGTTTCAGTAACCGCTGAAGTAAATAAAGTAGCCACTTACAAACGTCACGAACAGGGATGGGTGGATGAAGTAATTTCCGACTTAGATCAGTTAGTTACTCGAGTCACCAAAGCAAAAGAAGCCAAAGAAACAGTATCTATTGCATACGATGGGAACATTGTTGACGTTTGGGAAAAATTTGATGCCGAAGGAGTTTATATTGATCTAGGATCGGATCAAACTTCCTTACACAATCCATGGGCTGGAGGTTATTATCCAGCGGGATTAACGGTGGAGACGTCCAACGAAATGATGGCTTCTAACCCTGATTTATTTAAAGAAAAAGTACACGAGTCCTTAAGACGACAAGTAACCGCCATTAATAAACACACCGCAAAAGGAACCTATTTCTTTGATTATGGAAATGCATTTTTATTGGAATCTTCTAGAGCTGGAGCCGATGTAATGGCTGAAGACGGAATCCGTTTCAAATATTCTTCTTATGTGGAAGATATTATGGGGCCTATGTGTTTTGATTATGGATTTGGCCCATTTCGTTGGGTTTGCACCTCTGGGAAATCTGAAGATTTAGATGTCACTGATGATATTGATGGCAAATTATACTTTGTTGTGAAAAAAGTACGTGATGTCTCGGTATCAGTAAAATCAAGCTATGGGCCGCTTTATAGAATGCCACGAATTGGCGAAAATGGCAATGAAATAAGGGTCTTTAAATTTCGAACCATGCATCCTTATTCTGAACATTTACAAGATTATATCT